>DASUQS010000112.1:0-5306 GCA_036280455.1 Acidimicrobiales bacterium | reverse complement strand
GGCGGTAGATGCGGTCGGTCTCGCGGGCGAGCGCCGCCGCCTCGTCGTAGCGGCCGAGGGCGACGAGCCACGAGGCCTCGGCCCAGCCGACCTGGCTGAGCAGGGCGGGCATGTTCGACTCGTCGGCGTGGGCCCGGGCCTCGGCGAGGTGGGTCTCGTACGCGGTGCGGTCCGCATGCGAGAACGCCAGGATCGCCCCCGTGAGGTGGGCGACGGCGGCCAGGCCGACCTGCAGTCGGCGGGCCCGCGCCAGCTCGACCAGCTCGGCGGCGATCGCGTCCTGCTCGGGGTGCAGCGAGCCGCGCCACAGCGACCGGAAGCGCTGGCTGAGCGCCAGGGCGACGGTGTTCGGGTCCTCGGACCGGCGGGCGAGGCGCACGGCCTCGGCCGCCAGCACCTGTGAGCGGCCCGTGTCCGGGTCGTAGTAGACCGCGTCGGCCAGGGCGCCCAGGAGGCCGGCGCGCTCGGCCACGGGCGTGTCCTCCCCGGCGGCCGCGATCGCCCGTTCGAGGGCGTCCACGACGGGCGCGTGCACCTCGCCGTAGGGGCTGGTCTGCCACAGCGTCGTGGTGGCGAGGGCGGCGGCGGCGCGCCGCATCGCCGGGGCGTCGCCCATCGCGTCGGCGGTCGAGACCGCGTCGAGCAGCGCCTGGCGGGCGTTCAGGACGTCGTCGGCGGCGAGGCGGGTCTGGCCGAGCTCGAGCATCACCTCGTAGCGGGCCTGCCGATCGCCGGGTCGGGCGAGGTCGAGCAGGCTGCGGGCGTCGTCCCAGTAGCCCGCGGCCACCTCGAACGCACCGTGGGTGACCGCCGCCTGCGCCGCCCGGCTGGCGTAGTCGAGGGCCTGCGGAGCGACCCCCGCGGCGGCCCCGGCCCGGCCGTGGTGGGCCAGGGCGGCGAGGTGCGGCTCGATGTCGGCCGAGCGCAGGTCCTCGAGCGCGGCGACGACGGCGGCGTGCAGCCGCGCCCGCCTGCTGGTGCTGAGCTCGGCGGCCAGGGCGTCGGCCACCAGGGCGTGAGCGAAGCGCAGCCGGGCCGGGCCGGAGGGGTCCTCGGCCAGGAGGCCGGCCTCGACCGCGGGATCGAGCGCGTCGAGGGTGTCGACCGTGGAGATGCCGGCCACGCGGGCGAGCACGTCGAGCTCGATCGTGATGCCGAGGACGGAGGCCGTGGCGAGGAGCTGCTGCGTCTCGCCGGGGAGCATGCCGACGCGGCGCCGCACCACGTCGAGCGCGGCCGCGGGGACGCCGGCGCGGCGAGCCGCATCGGCGTCGTGGAGGCGGTCCTGGCGGGCGAGGAGCTCGACGACCTCACCGACGAAGAACGGGTTCCCGCCGGTCCGGTCGTGGACGAGGCGCACCACGTCGTCGGCCGCGGCGACATCCCCCCGCCGGAGCAGCCAGGTCCCGACGTCGTCGGTGGACAGGCCGTGCAGGTCGATGCGCAGCGTGTCGGGCTGGCGGGCGAGCTCGGCGAGGCAATCCACGAGGGCGGGCGGCGCCCCGGGCCCGGCCGGCCGCACGGTGGCCACGAGCAGCACCGGCACCGTCGCGAGGGCGCTCGTCACGAACTCGAGCACCCGGAGAGAGGACGCATCGGCCCACTGGAGGTCGTCGACCACCAGGAGCAGCGGACGGTCGGTCGAGCGCAGGGCGGCCAGCATCGTCGTGTGGAGCGTGGGCCGGTCGGCCGCCGGGTCGAACGTGTGCACGCCGCCCCCGGCGGCACTGATGTCGTCCCGGGCGTCGCCGCTGACGACCCCGGCCTCGAGGACCTGTTCGGCGATCTGCGAGTAGGCCCAGTACGGCGCCGAGGCGGCCCGCTCGTGGCAGCGGGCCCAGGCGACGACGAACCCGTCGGCCACCGCGGCGACGACCTCCTCGGCGAGGCGCGTCTTGCCGATGCCGGGCTCGCCGCTGATGACGACCGCGCGTCCCGCACCGGCTGCGGCGTGGCGCGCCGCGTCGACCAGCCATCCCAGCTCGGCCGCTCGCCCCACCAGCTCGACACCGCCCCGAGGCGTGGCCGTGCGGGCAGGGTCGACGACGGCGGTGGCCCGGGTGGCGGGGACCGCGCGCCCTGGTGGACCGGCGACCTGCTCGCTGGAGATGTTGCGGCGCGCGGGGGCCGTCGCCGCGGGACCCGCCGCCGGTCGCGGCGGCGGATCGAGGTGGGGGGCGTGGGCGAGGATGTCGGCTTCCAGCTGGCGCAGCTCGGGCCCCGGGTCGACGCCGATCTCGTCGGCCAGGGTGCGCCGGGCGTCGGCCAGCGATCGCAGCGCGTCGGTCTGCCGGCCCGCCCGGTAGAGGGCGAGCGCCAGGTGCCCGCGGAGCCGCTCGCGGAACGGGTGGGCCGCGACGGCCGCCTCGATCGCCCCGACGAGCTCCCGCCCGGCGCCGAGCGCGAGCTTGGCCTCGAAGGCTCCGTCGAGGATGTCGGCGTGCGCGGCCTCGACCCGTGCCGCGGCCTCCGCCACCCAGGGCTCGCCGGCGAGCTCGGGCAGCAGCGGTCCGTGGAGCAGGAGGGCGTCGTCGAACCGCTCGGCCGCGCCCGCATGGTCACCGGCGGCGAGCGCGGCGGCGCCGGCCAGCCGCAGGTCGTCGAACCGGGCGAGGTCGACGGCGCCGCGCTCGACGGCCAGCCGGTACCCGCCGGGCTCGGTCACGAGCACGACGTGCCCGGCACCGTTCGTGCCGTCGGGCTCGAGCTGGCGGCGCAGCTTGGACACGTACGCCTGGAGGCCGGCGGCGGCCCTCGGAGGAGCCCCGTCGCCCCACACCTGGTCGATGAGCCGATCGGCGGGCACGGCCCGGTCGTGCTCGAGCAGCAGCGCGGCGAGCACGGCGCGCTGCTTCCGTCCACCGAGGTCGCACGCGCGGCCGTCGTCGCTGTCGACGGCGAGCCCGCCGAGCAGCCGATACCGCCACCTGTGACCTGGCCCTCCGCGCACGATCGGCCGAGCGTACCCACGGCCCCCGGTCGTCCTCCGGTCAGATTCCGGCCGTGCCCACTCCGGAGGAGGCGGGAGCAGTGCGGACGTGGCTGTGCCCATACCTCTACGACGTTGCGGGGAGGGCATCTGTGACAACCCGCGGGCCGTCACCCGTGGAACCCGCCGACTCCGGACCGCCTCCGAGCGCCCCCCGGGGCCGGGGAGTCAGCGCCGACCCCGTCACTCATCAGTGTCGTACCCCCGCCCTACGATGGGCCGGGCGATGCCTGCACCCGACGCCCGCCTGCCCCTCACCGCCGACGCCGCGGCCGGCCCCGACGGCGCGCCCGACGCTCCCCGGGAGCCCGCCGGCCACGACCTGCTCGCGGGCCTCAACCCGGTGCAGTCCGACGCGGTCACCCACACGGACGGGCCGTTGCTGGTGGTGGCGGGGGCCGGGTCGGGCAAGACCCGGGTGCTCACCCACCGCATCGCGCACCTCATCCGCGACGAGGGCGTCAGTCCGTTCGAGATCCTGGCCATCACGTTCACCAACAAGGCCGCCGACGAGATGAAGTCGCGGGTGGCGGCCCTGGTGGGGCCGGTGGCCCAGAAGATGTGGGTGTCGACGTTCCACTCGGCGTGCGTGCGCATGCTGCGGCGCGACGCCGACAAGCTGGGCTTCCCCCGCAACTTCACGATCTACGACCAGGCCGACGCCAACCGGCTGACCGGCTACGTCATCCGCGACCTGGGCCTCGACACGAAGCGGTTCCCGCCCCGTTCGGTGCACGCCACCATCAGCGCGGCCAAGAACGACGGCCTCGACCCCGAGGCCTACGCGGCCCGGGCCGGCAACCTGTTCGAGCGCAAGATCGCCGAGGTGTTCACCGAGTACCAGGGCCGGCTGCAGCGGGCCGGCTCGATGGACTTCGACGACCTGCTCGGCCAGGCGCTACGCCTTCTGCGCGAGCACCCCGACGTCCTGGCGCACTACCAGCGCCGGTTCAAGCACATCCTGGTCGACGAGTACCAGGACACGAACAGCGTGCAGAACGACTTCGTCCTGCTGCTCGCCGCCGACCACCGCAACGTCGCGGTGGTGGGTGACCAGGATCAGTGCCTGCCGCCGGGCACCAAGATCGCCACGCCGGCCGGTGCCCGGCCCATCGAGACGCTGGTGGAAGGCGACACGGTGCTGGGGGTCGGCGCCGCCCGCACCCGCGTGGCCAGCCGCGTGACGGCCGTGCACACGGGGCACTACCGGGGGCGCATCTACACGGTGCACGCCGGCGGCCGCTCGGTCAGCGGCACACCCCATCACGTCGTCCTGGCCGACCCGGCCCTCGACGCCGGACGGTACGTCGTCTACCTGATGGAGCGCATCGACCGCGGCTTCCGCGTCGGGCTCACGAAGAGCATGCGCCCCATCGCCCCCGGGCAGATGGAGCAGGGCCTGCGGGTCCGCATCAACCAGGAGCACGCCGACCGGGCCTGGGTCCTCCGGGTCTGTGACAGCCGGGCCGAGGCCTCCTACCACGAGGCCTACTTCGCCGCCGCCTACGGCATCCCGACCACCCTTTTCCACGGGGCAGGTCGCAACCTCGTCATGGACGACGGGTGGATCGAGCGGTTGTACGCCCAGATCGACACCCGCACCGCCGCCAAGGAGCTGATGGAGGACCTCGACCTCCACCCCGACTTCCCGCACTACCGACCGGCCAACGGCGGCCGCCGGCAGACCCTCAACCTGACGATGTTCTCCGACTGCCGCCACGGCGATGTCGGCTATCACCGGGTGCAGTGGTCCTCGAACCGCGGCGAGATCGCGGAGCGCCTGCGCTCGGCAGGGTTCCCGGTGAGACCGGGCAAGCTCGGTGGCAGCCGGGTCGAGGTGTCGCGCAAGTCGTACCGCGAGGCGCTCGCGTTCGCCCACGAGATGGCGGCGGCCGGCGGGCTCGACATCGCCCGCCGGGCCATGGTGGGCGGCAACGCCTACCCGTTCACGCCCTTGGCGCACGTGCGGGAGGGCATGACTCTTCTGGTCGACGGCCCCGACGGGCTGGAGGAGGCCCGGGTCGACAGCATCGAGGTCGACGAGTACGACGGCCCGGTCCACGACATCGAGGTCGAGCCGACGCACACCTACCTGGCCGGCGGCGTGTTGGTGCACAACAGCATCTATGCCTTCCGGGGTGCGGACATGCGCAACATCGTCGACTTCGAGGACGCCTTCCCCGACACGACGGTGGTGCTGCTGGAGCAGAACTACCGGTCCACCCAGACGATCCTCGACGCCGCCAACGCGGTCATCGCCCACAACGCCATGCGCAAGCCGAAGGCGCTGTGGACCGAGCAGATGGGCGGCGAGCTC
>DASUQS010000111.1:0-13547 GCA_036280455.1 Acidimicrobiales bacterium | reverse complement strand
CGCGTCGAGGTGCGCGACGAGGGCGGCGACGACCGTCCGGCCGTCACCGCGACCACCCGCGCCACCCGCACGAGTGCCCCAGATCTCTGACGTTCTTGCACTTCATCGAGGGGAGAAGACATGACTGACATCGGTGCGTTCCTGTCGCTGCGGTACGACCTGCGGGCACCCGCCTTCGGGGCGCCGGCCGAGTCGCTGTACCGGGCGGCGCTCGAGCAGTGCGCCTGGGCCGAGGAGCACGGCTTCCTCATGGCCACCCTGTCCGAGCACCACGGGTCCGACGACGGGTACTGCCCCTCCCCCCTCGTCATGGCCGCCGCCATCGCGGGTCGCACCCGCAACCTGCGCATCATGATCGCCGCGCTCATCCTCCCGCTGTACGACCCGATCCGGCTGGCCGAGGACCTGGCCGTGCTCGACCTCGCCAGCGGTGGCCGCATCGACCTCATCCTCGGCGCGGGCTACCGGCCCGAGGAGCTGGCCATGTTCGGCCACACGCTCGACGACCGCGTCCCCCTGCTCGAGGAGGGCATCGAGGTCCTGCAGAAGGCGTGGACGGGCGAGGAGTTCGAGTACCGCGGCCGCCGGGTCCGCGTCACCCCCCGTCCGGCCCGCGACGGGGGCCCGGGCCTCATCCTCGGTGGCGCGTCGAAGGGCGCCGCCCGACGGGCCGCCCGCATGGGCCTCTCCTTCCTCCCCGTGGACGACGCCACGTGGGCGGAGTACCAGGAGGCCTGCCGGGAGCTCGGCCGCGAGGTCGGCGGCGCACCCGGCCTCGACGGGCCGCGGTTCATCCACGTCGCCGACGACCCCGACCAGGCATGGGCGCGCATCGCCCCGCACGCCTTCCACGACACGAACGTCTACGGCTCGTGGCTGGCCGACGCCAAGGCGCGGGGCCCGTACGCGAAGACCGACGACGTCGACTCGCTGCGCGCCGAGGGCTCCTACATCGTGATCACGCCCGACGAGTGCGTCGAGCGGGTCCGCGAGACCGGCTCGCTGCTGCTGCACCCGCTGATGGGGGGCCTCGACCCGGACCTGGCGTGGGAGAGCCTGGAGCTCATCGCCGCCAAGGTCATCCCCCGCCTGAGCGAGCCGGCGTAGCCGGCTGACCGCTAGCCGATCGCGAGGAGGTCGGCCTGGACGACCCGCCGGAGGAGCTTGCCCGTCTCGGTGAAGGGCAGCGCCTCGGCGAAGGTGACGGTCTCCGGGGTCTTGGAGCCGCGGAGCGACCGGCGGGCGAAGGCCTGCACCTCCGCCGCGTCGAGCGTCGCGCCCGGCCGGAGCACCACCACCGCGGCGATGCGCTGCCCCCACTCGTCGTCGGGCACGCCGACCACGGCGCACTGGGCGATGTCGGGGTGCTGGAGCAGCACCTCCTCGATCTCCGCCGGGGCGATGTTCTCGCCGCCCCGGATGATCGTGTCGTCGGCGCGGCCCTCGATGAACAGGTAGCCGTCCGCGTCGACCGAGCCGCGGTCACGGGTGGGGAACCAGCCGTCGGTGTCGAGCGGGGCCTCGCGCCCCGCGTACTCGCCCGAGACCTGCTCGCCCCGCACCCAGATCTCGCCCAGCTCCCCCGGGGGGAGCGGCTGGCCGAGGGGGTCGCGGACCTCGATCTCGACGGTGGGCAGCACCTGCCCGGCCGACGACAGCCGGGCGGTCGCCACGGGATCGCCGTCGCGGGCCGCCCGGTGGTCGGCAGGGCCGAGCACGGCGATCGTCGAGCTGGTCTCGGTCAGCCCGTAGGCGTTGGTGAGGTCGACGTCGGGCAGGAGGGCCATGACCCGCTGGAGCACGGTGGCGGGCGTGCGCGCCCCGCCGTAGGACAGCGCCCGCAGGCTCGGAAGCCCGGCGCCGTCGGCGTCGAGCACGTCGCAGATGCGGGCCAGCATGGTCGGCACGACCATGGCGTTGGTGATGCCCTCCTGCCGCACGGCGCCGACCCAGCCCGGTGCGTCGAACTGGCGGAGGTAGACGATGCGGCGGCCCAGGTAGAGGTTGCTGAGCAGGTTGGCCAGGCCGGCCACGTGGTAGGGCGGCACGCTCACGAGGACCGCGCTGTCGGGGTCGGCCGCCGCGAACTCGACGGTGCCGATCACGTAGGAGGTCAGGTGCCGGTGCCGCAGCACCGCGGCCTTGGGCGCCGAGGTGGTGCCGCTCGTGTAGAGCAGCACCGCGGGGCCCTCGCCATCGGCCGGCACGTCGCCCGCGCTGGCGCCGGCCCGCGCCGTGGCCACGAACGAGGCGGCGTCGAGGACGCGGTGGCCGCGCGCGGCCAGTGCCGTGGCCACCTCCTCGCCCTCGGTCACGACCAGCGTGTCGCCCAGCGGGACGAGCAGGTCGTGGAGCTGGTCGTCGCTCAGGCGGTAGTTCAACGGCACGAAGGGGATGCCGGCCGCCGCCGCGGCGAACAGCCCGATCGGGAAGGCGAGCCCGTTGGTGCCGACGTAGGCCAGGGCCGAGGCGCCCGCCGCCACCTCGGCCCCGGTCCACGCGGCGGCGAGCAGCTCGCCGGTGGTGAGGCGGTCGTCGCCGGACTGGACGGCGACCTCGTCGCCACGCCCGGCCGCCGCCATGTCGAGCAGCAGGAGGAGGTTCATGCCCGGCCCGCCGCGTTCAGTCCGAGGAGGGCAGCGGCTTGGCGCCCTTCACGAGCAGAGGACGGCCGTCGACCGTCAGCCCGCCGGCCCCCGGCCGGGTGCACAGCACCTCGAGGCCGACCTCGTCGTCGGCGTAGCGCTTGCCGAGCAGCGGCCCCTCCCCGAGCGATTCGTCGAGGGTGGCGCCGGCATCGGCCTCCTGCCCGTCGTCGAGCAGTGGCACGCCGCCGCACCCGATCTCGACCTCGTCCGACGGTGCCTTGACGACGACGAGCTGCGCCTCGCTGACGGCACTGTGCAGCTTCTGGCCAGGTCGTAGCTTCATGGGGCGGAGCGTAGCTTGACGCGCGAGCCTCGGTCTAACAGTAGGGTCACCATCGAGACCGGCGAACCCCGCCAGGAGGGACTGATGTCCGAGTACAAGTTCGTGCTGTACGAGACGCTCGACGAGGGGCAGATCGCGCGCATCCTGCTGAACCGACCGGAGGCCCGCAACGCGCAGAACCGCGGGATGCTGGTCGAGCTCAACGACGCCTTCCTCCGGGCCGAGGCCGACGACGAGGTGCGGGTCGTCATCCTCGGCGGCACCGGCCCGATGTTCTCGTCCGGCCACGACGTCGGCTCCAAGCTCTCCCTCGAGGAGTACGGCCCGGGCCCCAACCAGCACCCCACCCGCACCATCAACGGCGGCACCCGCAAGGGCGCCGAGAACCTGATGCTGCAGGAGTGGCACTACTTCTTCGAGAACACCCGCCGCTGGCGCAACCTGCGCAAGATCACCATCGGCCAGGCGCACGGCGACGTGTACGCCGCCGCGCTCATGCTGCTGTGGGCCTGCGACCTGATCGTCGCCGCGGAGGACACCCGCTTCACCGACGTGGTCGGCGCCCGACTCGGCATGTGCGGTGTCGAGTACTTCGCCCACCCGTGGGAGTTCGGCCCCCGCAAGGCCAAGGAGCTCCTGCTCACCGGCGACTCGATCGACGCCGAGGAGGCCCACTCCCTCGGCATGGTCAGCAAGATCTTCCCGGCTGACGCGCTGGCCGACCAGACGCTCGAGTTCGCCCGGCGCATCGCCAAGCTGCCGACGATGACGGCGCTGCTGATCAAGGAGGCGGTCAACCAGACCGTCGACAACCAGGGGTTCTACAACTCGCTCAACGCCTGCTTCACGCTGCACGAGCTCAACCACTCGCACTGGGCGCAGGTGAACGACGACGGCTTCCCGATCGCCAAGGAGGACTCGGGCGTCCCCCACTGGAAGGACGCGCCGCCCATCGTCCCCTCGGTCAAGGACAAGGTCCGCGCCGACCAGTAGCCGATGGCTCCTCCGGACCGGGCTCCCGACGCGGCACCACCCGCCCCCGCCGACCTCGCCGACGACGACCGGTCGGCCGTCGATTCCGAGGTCGCGGTGCGCCGCGCGCCGTTCTCCGCCAACCCGCGGGTCGGCGCGCGGGGCCAGCGGACCCAGCAGCGCATCGTCGACGCCGCCCTGCGCGTCTTCGGCGAGGAGGGCTACCACCAGTGCGGCGTCGCCCGCATCACCGAGCTCGCCGGATGCTCGCGGGCGTCGTTCTACCAGTACTTCTCCGGCAAGGAGGACGTGTTCCGCCACCTGACCGGGCAGGTGGCGCGCCAGCTCAGCGCGTCGACCGAGGCGCTCGGTCTCGTCACCGCGGACGCCGAGGGCTGGCGTTCGATCCGCGGCTGGGTGGCCCGCTACGCGGACGTCTTCGAGCGCTACCAGCCGGTGTTCGTCGTGTTCCAGACCGCGGCCGAGAGCGACGCGGCCATCGCGGGCGGCTCGGCACGCCTCGGCCAGCGGCACGTCGCCGCCTTCCGCTCCCGCCTCACTGCCACGACCCTGCCGCCCCGCCAGCTCGATCCGGTCATCTCGCTGCTCCAGGGGGCGGTGCCCCGCACCTTCGACGTGGCCGGCGTCCTGCGGGAGGCCTCGCCGTCCGCCTACCCCCGCGAGCGCGTCGAGGACGCCGTCGCCGACGTCGTGCACCGCACGCTGTTCGGTCTCCAGGCCGTCAACGTGCACCCGCCGGCCGCCGACCGACCACCGGCGCTCGAGTTCAGCCCGGGCGTGCAGGACGCCCTGGACGACGCCAGCAGCACCCGCCACCTGACCGCCGCCGGGCGGCGCACCCTGCACGCGCTCACCGAGGCCGGCAGCGAGCTGTTCGTCGCCCGCGGCTACCACGACACCCGCATCAACGACATCGCGGCGGCCGCGGGCCTGTCGAAGGGCGCGTTCTACCGCTACTTCGAGAGCAAGGACCACCTGGTGCAGGTGCTGGCCGTGCGGGCGATCGGCACCGTCTCCACCGCGCTGGCCGACTTCCCGGACGCGTCGACCGACGGCGCCGCCCGCACCGCCGCCATCCGGCGGTGGCTCCGCCGCTACAACGCCACGCACGCGGGCGAGGCGGCGATGATCCGGGTGTGGGGCGACGCCGCGCAGGAGGACCCGACGTTCGCGTCCGACGCCGCGGCCGCGCTCGACTGGGGCCGGCGCCGCGTGGCCCGCTTCCTCGGGCCGCGCGGGTTCGGGGACATCGACTCGGAGGCCGTGATGGGCGTCGCGCTCCTCGGCTCGTTCGGTTCGAGCGAGCGTCCCGCCACCACCATCGACGCGGCCGCCCACGTGATCGAGCGGGGCTTCCTCGGTCGCTGAATCCGATCGCGCCCGGCGGCTCCGGTATTTCGGTCGGGCCGCGCGTGGTCTAACGTTCTGGTCACTTCTCGACCAGGGGGATCTACACGTGCGAACCGTAGTTGTGGGCGCGTCCAGCGGGCTCGGACGTTGCATCGGCATCGGTCTCGGTCAGCGGGGCGACCAGGTGGCGCTGCTGGCCCGCCGCCGCGAGCGGCTCGACGACGCCGCCAAGGAGGCCGGCCCCGGCACGCTCGTCATCGAGTGCGACGTCACCGACGAGGCCTCGACCCGCAAGGCGATCGACGAGGCGGCCGCCGGGCTCGGCGGCATCGACGCGCTCATCTACACGCCGGGCATCGGCCCGCTGCGCAAGCTCGTCGACGTCGACGCCGCCACCTGGCGCCGCGTCTTCGACACCAACGTCACCGGCGCCGCGCTCGTCACCGCCGCCGCCGTCCCCCACCTCACCGAGTCGGGGGGCGCCGCCGCCTACCTGTCCTCGGTCAGCGCCTCGCAGACGCCGCCGTGGCCGGGGCTCGGCGCCTACGCCGTCAGCAAGGCTGCGCTGGAGAAGCTCATCGACGCGTGGCGCACCGAGCACCCCGCGATCGGTTTCACCCGCGTGATCGTCGGCGACTGCGCCGGCGGCGAGGGCGACTCGCTGACGGGCTTCGCCAACGACTGGGACATGGAGGTCATGGCCGAGGTGCACCCGCTGTGGGAGGCCCGCAACTACATGGCGGGCCAGCTCATGGACGTCGAGCGCCTGGTGGCGATGGTGGCCGCCGTGCTCCACGAGGGTGCCTCGGTGTCCATCCCCTCGATCACGGTGGCCCCCCGCCACCTGAAGTAGCCGCCGAGCAGCCGATCAGCGGCGGGCCATCCGCTCACCGATCGGCGGTCATCCTGTCAGCGGAGGCGCCACTGGGGCCGCTCGCCCGAGGTGAAGCGGTCCTGCCCGGCCTTGAACGCGGCGGCGTCCGAGCCGATGCGCGTGAACAGGTTGGCCAGGCCGATCGCCTGGGTGCGCGGCACCTCGAGCGCGGTCCAGAGGGCCCGCATCGTGCCCTGCACCACGAGCGGCGGCGCATCGGCGATGACCCGGGCCGCCCAGCCGGCGCGCTCGCGCAGGTCGGCACGCGGGACCACCTCGGTGACGAGGCCGACCTCGCGGGCGCGCTCCGCCGACATCCGCTCGTGGGCGCCGAGGAGCGACAGGCGCATGATCTCCTGGAACGGCATCTTGGAAAGCATCTGCATCGGCTCGAACGCCGCGGTCATGCCGTAGGTGACGTGCGGATCGAAGAAGACCGCGTCGTCGGCGGCGATGATGAACTCGACCTCGCCGAGGATGTAGAAGGCCCCGCCGCAGGCCATGCCCTGCACCGCCGCGATCACCGGCTTCCACAGGTCGCAGGCCTTGGGACCGATGTCGCGGCCGGGATCGTCGTACATCCAGGGCGTCGGGTAGTCGGGGAAGTCGCCGGCGGCCATCGACGCGTTGTTCTCGTCGCTGACCGCCTCGGCGCGGTCGATCCCCGTGCAGAAGGCGGCCCCCTCGCCGGTCAGCACGACGCACCGCACCTCGTCGTCGTAGCGGAACCCCGTCCACACCTCGCGCAGCTCGGCCTGCATCTGCTTGTTGACGGCGTTGCGCACGTCCGGCCGGTCGAGCGACACCCAGGCGATGCCGTCGTCCTTGGTGACCGACAGCGTCTCGTAGCTGGTCATGGCATGAGCTTAGGGGCGGGCGCCGCCCAGATCTGATTCTCCGTCAGATCAGAGGAGTGGCCCTCCCGTCTGCCGCGAACCGTGCACTACGGTGACGGGAAGTGGGGTTCTCACCCCTGGTACCGCCACCGTTCGCACGGCCACCTGGGAGCGCACCGACCGATGGACCTGGGCCTCAGCGACGAGCAGCACCAGCTCGTCGACTCGTTCACCAACCTGCTCGCCAAGGCCTCGACGCCCGAGCACGTGCGGGCCGCCGAGCCAGGCGGCGTCGACCAGGCGCTGTGGCGCACGTTGCGCGAGACCGGTGCCGTCACCATGGGCGTCGCCGAGGCTCACGGCGGCTGGGGAGCGACGCTCGTCGACCTGGCGCTCGTCGCCGAGCGGCTCGGCCGGGCCGTTGCCCCCGCGCCGGTGATCGAGGCCCAGGTGGCGGCGAGGCTGCTCGCGGCGATCGCCTCCCCGGCGGCACTCGACGCGCTCGGCCCGGTGCTCGCCGGCGAGCGCCTCGTCACCCTGGCCGTCCGCCCGCCGCAGGGCGGGATGGCCGCGCTCACACCTGCGGGCGCGGTGTGCGATGCCGTGATCGTCCTCGACGGGGACCGCCTGCTGCTCGTCCCGGTCTCCGACCGCACCCGGCGGCCGGTCGCCAACCTGGCGGCCGCACCGCTGGCCGACATCGATCTCTCCCCGTCGGCCATCGAGGGCGCCGCCGCGACCGAGCTCGCCGCCGGCGTCGAAGCGGTCGACCGGTTCGAGGCGGCGCTCGACGAGTGGCTGACCCTCACCGCCGCCGCGCTCGTCGGCATCGGCAGCGCCGCCCTCGACCTGGGGTGCGCCTACGCCGCCGAGCGCACGGCCTTCGGCGCGCCGATCGGCACGTTCCAGGGCGTGTCCCACCCGCTGGCCGACGACGCCACCCACCTGGACGGCGCCCGGCTGCTCGCCCAGAAGGCCGCGTGGTCCCTCGACCGCGACGACGCGCGGGGGCGGGAGCTGGCCGCCATGGCCTTCGCCTTCGCCTCGCGCACCGCCGAGGCCGCCACCTACGACGCCATCCACGTCCACGGCGGCTACGGCTTCATGCTGGAGTACGACGTCCAGCTCCACCACCGCCGGGCGCGGGGCTGGGCCCGGGTGTGGGGCGACGCCGAAGCGGCCGACGCCCGCGCCGCGGATGCCCGCTACGCGGGAGCGCGCCACACGACCACGGGAGCACGCTGATGGACTTCGCCGTCGACGCCGAGACCGAGGCCTTCCGCACCGAGGTGCGGGCGTTCCTCGCCGAGCACCTGCCGGCCGAGGTGGAGGAGCGCCTGTACGTCACGGGCGAGTCCCACGACGACGACTTCGCCCGCGCCCTCGGCGAGCGGGGCTGGATCGCGCCGGAGTGGGGGCCGGAGGAGCGCCCCCTCGACCCCACCCATGCCCACGTGCTCGAGGCCGAGCTCGCCAAGGCGGAGGCGCCGTTCTACGCCGTGTCGACCGGGGCCATGGTGGGTCGGGTGGTCGCCGCGAGCGGCTCGGAGGACCTGCGGGCCGAGATCCTGCCCGGCATCGCGTCGGGCGAGGTGACGATCGCGCTCGGCATGACCGAGCCCGAGGCCGGCTCCGACGTGGCCGCGGTCCAGACCCGCGCCCGCCCCGTCGACGGCGGGTGGGTGATCGACGGCCAGAAGATGTTCACGACCAACGGGCACGCCGCCGACCACGTGTTCCTGCTGGTCCGCACTGACCCCGACAGCCGACGGCATCGGGGCCTCACGACGTTCCTCGTGCCGCTCGACCGCCCCGGTGTCGAGGTCCAGGCCGTGCGCACGATCTCCGGCGAGCGCACCAACATCACCTACTACGCCGACGTGTTCGTCGAGGACCGCTGGCGCATCAGCGAGGTCGGTGACGGGTGGCGGTCGCTGATGCTCGCCCTCCAGGACGAGCACTCCGCCCCGTTCAGCCCGCACCTCGCCCGACTGCTGGAGGCCGCCGAGGAGTGGGCCGCCGCGCCCGGCGTCGACGGCACCGTGCCCCTCGACCGCCCGGACGTCCGCCGGCGGCTGGCCCGTGCCGCGACCGAGCTGGAGGTCGCGCAGCTGCTGGAGGCCCGCACGACCTGGATGGAGGCCAGCGGCGAGGTACCCCTGGCGGAGGGGCCGATGAGCAAGCTGTTCAGCACCGAGGCGATCGTCCGCAACGCCGAGGACCTCACCGCCCTCGTCGGGCCCGACGCCCTCCGCAGCCGCACCGATCCGACCGCCGTCGTGGGCGGGCGCATCGAGCACGCCCTGCGCTTCTCGCTCGGTACCACGATCTACGCCGGCACCAGCGAGGTGCAGCGCAACATCATCGCCCAGCACCGCTGCGGCCTCCCGCGCGCATGACCGGCCCCCTCGACGGCATCAAGGTGGTCGAGCTCGGCGTCTGGGTCGCCGGCCCGGGCGCGGGCGGCATCCTCGCCGACTGGGGCGCGGACGTCGTCAAGATCGAGCCTCCGGCCGGCGACCCGGCCCGCTCTTTCCAGCGGATGCTCGGGGGCGACCTCGACGTGAACCCGGTGTTCGAGCTCGACAACCGGGGCAAGCGCGGCATCGCCCTCGACCTCTCGACCGAGCGCGGGATCGAGGTCGCCGACCGCCTGCTGGCCGAGGCCGACGTGTTCCTCACCAACGTGCGGCCCGCTGCGCTCGACCGGCTCGGCCTGGGGCCCGATGGCGTCCGCGAGCGCCATCCGCACCTCGTCTACGCCCTGATCACCGGGTACGGCACGGAGGGGCCCGACGCCGACCGCGCCGCCTACGACATCGCCGCCTACTGGGCCCGCGCCGGGCTCGCCGCGTCGCTGCGGGCGCCTGGCGGTCCGCTGCCGTTCCAGCGCGGCGGCATGGGCGACCACTCGGCCGCCATGACCGGCGCGGCGATGGTCAGCGCCGCGCTCGTCGGCCGGGCCCGCACCGGCGAGGGGCAGCTGGTGTCGACGTCGCTGCTGCGCCAGGGCGCCTACACGCTGGGCTTCGACGTGAACGTGGCGCTCATGTGGGGCCGCACCCTCGCCATCGGCCAGCGCGAGACGATGCTCAGCCCGACGGTCAACAACTACACCGCGGGCGACGACCGGGCGTTCTGGATCGTCGGCCTCGAGGGCGAGCGCCACTGGCCTGCCCTGGCGCGTGCCGTCGGGCGCTCGGACTGGCTGACCGACGAGCGCTTCGCCGAGCCGCGGAACCGGGCCCGCAACTCCCGGGAGCTGATCCGCGAGCTCGACGCCATCTTCGCCACCCGCCCGCTCGCCGAGTGGGCCGAGGCGTTCGACGCCGAGCCAGACCTGTTCTGGAGCCCGGTCAACACGATCGAGGACCTGATCGCCGACGAGCAGTTCCTGGCCGCCGGCTCGGTGGTGCAGGTGCCCGACGAGGCCGGCGGCTGGTCGATGCTGGCCACCCCGGCCGATTTCGACGGCGCGCCGCCGTCGCCGCGGTGGCGGGCGCCCCGCCTGGGCGAGCACACCCGCGAGGTGCTGGCCGAGCTCGACCTCGACGACGCCGCCATCGACGCCCTGGTGGCCGACGGGGTCGCGGTCACGTGAGCGACCCGACTGAGCCGAGCGAGCGAACCACGGGCGCGGGCCGTGACCCGGCCCGAAGAGCCGCTCGCTCGGTGCGCGCATCCCGGCGGGTGCACCGATGAGCGTGCTCGAGCGCGATCCCGAGGCGACCGCCGCCACGCTCGCCCGCTGGCTGCGGGAGGTGGCGGGCGTGCACGCCCCGACGGTCAGCGACGTGGCGATCCCGGGGTCGACGGGCTGGTCGAACGAGACGATCCTCTTCGACGCGGCCTGGGGCGGCGAGCACCGACCGCTCGTGGCGCGCATCGCGCCGTCCGGTCACCAGGTGTTCCCCGACGAGACGTTCCTGCGCCAGCACGCGGTGATGCGCGCCCTCGCCGAGCGCAGCGACGTGCCGATGGCCCGGGTCCACTGGCTCGAGACCGACCCGTCGTGGTTCGGCCGACCGTTCTGGATCATGGACCGCGTCGACGGCGACATCCCCGCGGACGTGCCGCACTACGCCGGGCGGGGCTGGCTCCGCGACGCCACGCCCGACCAGCAGGCGCAGGCCTGGAACGCAGGCATCGACGCCATGGCCGGCATCCACCGGGTGGACGTCGCCGAGCTCGGCCTGCCGGCGGGCACGTTCGACGCCCGCCCGGCGGCCGTCGGGGACACCCTGGGCGTCCACCTCGACGAGGTCGCACGCTTCCTCACCTGGGCCGAGGACGGCACGCCGTTCCCGCTCGCCCGACGGGCACTGGAGGTGCTGCGCCGCGAGCGGCCGGCCGAACCCGCCGAGGGCCCGTGCCTCCAGTGGGGCGACGCCCGCCTCAGCAACCTGATCTACCGGGACTTCGCGGTCGCCGCGGTGCTCGACTGGGAGATGGCCGGCATCGGCGACCCGCTGGCCGACCTCGGCTGGTGGCTGTTCGCCGACGACGCGCTCACCCGAGGTCACGGCGGTACCCGCCTGCCCGGCTTCCCCTCGACCGAGGCGACCGCGCAGCGCTGGTCGGCGGCGACCGGCCGTTCCGCGGATGCGCTCCGCTACTACGAGATGCTCGCCGGCCTGCGCTTCACGGTGATCATGCTGCGGATGGGCAAGCTGCTCGTCGACATGGGCTTCGTCCCGCCCGAGTTCCCCCACGACAACATGATCAGCCAGGCCCTGGAGCGGCAAAACATCTAGACTTTTTGCATGTCCTCGGGGGAGTGGTCGATGGCGGGGGTGCACGACGTCCTGGCGGCGGCCGTGCCCGATCGCGAGATGCTGGTGTGCGGGTCTGTCCGGCGGACCTACGGCGAGGTGGCGGCTCGCACCCGCTCGCTCGCCGCCTTCCTGATGGGCCGCGGCCTCGGCGTCCGGCGGGAGCGCAGCGAGCTCGCACGCTGGGAGTGCGGCCAGGACACGGTCGCCGTCGTCCTCTACAACAGCGCCGAGTACATCGAGACGATGCTCGGCGCGTTGCGGGCCCGGGCCGTGCCGTTCAACGTGAACCAGCACTACCGGCCAGCCGAGCTGGGCGGGCTCCTGACCGACCTCGCCACCCGCGCCGTCATCTACCACCGCGCCCTCGGGCCGCTGGTCGCCGAGGCCGTCGACACGTCCCGGCTCGTACTGATCGATGTCGACGACGGCTCCGGCGTCGAGCCGCTGCCCGGCAGCACGACGTTCGAGGACGCGGCCCGCACGCCGGTGGTCGACCCGCTGCCGGAGACGTCCCCCGACGACCTCTACATGGTGTGCACCGGCGGCACGACCGGCCGCCCCAAGGCCGTGCTGTGGCGCCAGGGCGACATCTACGTGTCGGCCATGTCCGGCGTCGCGGGAGCGACCGCCGAGACGATCACCGCGGTCGCCACCGGCAATCCCGGCGGCCGCTGGTACGCCGTGCCGCCGCTGATGCACGCCGCCGCCCAGTGGACGGCCTTCTCCGGCCTGCACACCGGCTCGACGGCCGTGATGCACGACGACTCGGGCCCGTTCGACGCCCGGCAGGTGTTGGAGACCGCCGAGCGCGAGCAGGTGGCGCTGATGTCGATCGTCGGCGACGCCTACGCCACCCCGTTCGTCACGGAGCTGCGTCGCCGGCGCTACGACCTGGGCTCGCTCGGCGTGATCGGCACGGGGGGCGCCGCCACCAGCGAGGCGAACAAGGAGGCCCTGCTCGACCTGCTGCCCCATGTGACGATCATCGACGGCTACGGGGCGTCGGAGACGGGCGGCATGGCGTTCGGGGCCCGCAGCCGCGGCAACCGGCCCGACGGGTTCTCGCCCGGCGCCGGGGCCGATGTCGTGGCCGCCGACCGCTCGCGGTTCCTCTCGCCGGGCGAGGACGAGATCGGGTGGACCGCCCGGCGGGGCCGTGTGCCGCTCGGCTATCTGGACGACCGGGAGCGGACCGAGGCGACGTTCCCCATCGTCGACGGCGAGCGGGTCGCCATCCCCGGCGACCGGGCCCGGCGGCTGGCCGACGGCGGCATCCGGATGCTCGGCCGCGACGCGATGGTGGTCAACACCGGCGGCGAGAAGGTGTTCGTCGAGGAGGTCGAGGCCGTGCTGGTGCGCCATCCCGACGTCACCGACGCCCTCGTGGTCGGACGCCCGTCGGAACGCTTCGGGCAGGAGGTCGTGGCCGTCGTCGCCCTCCGTCCGGGCGCGCCCGTCGACCCCGGGGCGCTGCGGGAGTTCGTCGCCACCGACCTCGCCCGGTTCAAGGCGCCGCGGGCGTTCGCCGTCTGCGGCGCCGTGCATCGCCACGCCAACGGCAAGGCCGACTACCGCTGGGCGCAGGAGGTGGCCCTCACGGCGATGGACGCCACGGGTGCGGCGGGAGCGACTTCGGCCGAGACGTCCGGGACGCGCTGATGGACCTCGGCGTGCGTCATCGGGGCTACCTCGTGTTCGGCGGGACGGCGGGCATCGGGCTCGCCGCCGCCCGGGTGCTGGCCGCCGACGGTGCCCGCGTGGCGATCGCCGGACGGGCCTTCGAGCGTG
>DASUQS010000110.1:0-8959 GCA_036280455.1 Acidimicrobiales bacterium | reverse complement strand
GAGATGCCGGTGCGCGAGGTCGTGCCCAAGCCGTTGCAGAAGCCCCACCCGCCGCTGTGGGTGGCGTGCAGCCGGCGCGACACGATCCACCTCGCCGCCACCAAGGGCATCGGGGCGCTCAGCTTCAGCTTCGTCGAGCCGGACGAGGCCCGGCACTGGGTCAACGACTACTACGACACCATCGCCTCGGAGGAGTGCGTGCCCGGCGGCTTCGCCGTCAACCCCAACCTGGCCGTCGTCCTGCCGCTCATGTGCCACGCCGACGAGCAGACCGCCATCGACCGGGGCATCGACGGCGCCCACTTCTTCGGCTACAGCCTCGCCCACTACTACGCGTTCGGCAGCCACCGGCCCGGGCGCACCGACATCTGGGCCGAGTTCCAGCAGAACCGCGAGTCGTTCGGCTTCGCCCGGCCCATCGCCGCGCAGACCGGCCAGGTGCTCGGCGCCCAGCTCTTCCAGCAGGGCATCGGGGCGCTGCGCGGCGCCATCGGTACGCCCGACCAGGTGCGGGAGCTCCTGCGGATGTACGCGGAGGTCGGCGTTGATCAGGTGATCTTCGTGTCGCAGTGCGGCAACAACCGCCACGAGGACATCTGCGAATCGCTCGAGCTGTTCGCCCGGGAGGTCATGCCCGAGTTCCACGACGGCGAGGAGGCCCGCGAGAAGGCCAAGCTCGAACGCCTCGCGCCGGCCATCGAGGCGGCTCTCGCCCGGCGGGAACCGCCGCGGGAAGCGCCCGAGACCGTGCTCACACCGGTGCTCGGCACCTGAGCCGACCGGCGAGATCCCGGCCTCCCCCCAGAGGTCGGCGCCGACGGTCCTCCGGGGCGGCCACCCTTCCCGGCCCCCGGAGGCCGTCGGCAACACCTGCCAGCGCGTCGATGTCGGCGCCGCGGCTGCTGCCACGGAATCCCTGAAGACTTGTGGTTGCTGAGCAACCACAAGTCTCCGGAGATCCACATCCGACACCTGCTGGTGGGCGGCCCATCGGGCGACGAGCTGGCCGGCCGGGCGACGGCGGCCCGTCAACCCGTGGCCAGGAGGGCTTCGACCCGGTCGAGGAAGACGGGCCAGGCCTCGGCCGCGAGCTGGTCACGGGCATCGAAGGCGACCGGGACATCGACCTCCCCCTCGATCGCGGCCTCGGCGACCTCGACCAGGCCAGCGGCCTCGGACACTGCGGTGGCCGCAGCGTCCTCGTAGGGGGTGCCCATCGTCTGGGCCGCGAGCGTCTCCAGCTGCCGCTGGACCGTGAGGTGCCACCGGCTCAGCTCGGCGACCGTGGTGGTCGAAAGGGGCGTCAGTTGGGCGAACACGACGGCCTCGAAGAGCCGATCACTGCCGACTTGGAGCGCCAGGCCCCGCCCGTACGCCTCGGCCCCAGCACGCAGACCGGGATCGTCGATCGACAGTGCGAAGACCGCCTGCGCGTCGAGCAGGTCGTCGATCAGCTGGCTGTAGCGGTCCGACACCACCACGGCCGTGTCGAGGTCGTCGAGGTTGCGATCGGGGTCCGCCAGATCCGGGTCGAGATCACTGCGCAGCCCGGCGAGGGCATCGAGGGAGTCGAGCCATGACTGGTACACGTCGGCCGCTGGCGATGCGGCCACGACCTCCGCGAACGCCGAGATCGCGGCGTCGGTGTCGCCCCGCGCCACGACGGTGTCGGCGGCGGGCAGCGCGATGGCGTCCTCGAGGCCGAGAACGGTCATCGTGGCCACCGTCCGTTCGCTCTGGAGCGCCACGGCTACATCCCGCGGAGCCACAACCAGGCCGACTGTCGTCGTACTCGCGCCGCCGGCGGCGACGTCGCCGCTGTCATCGCTGTCGCCGTCGCCGCCGGCCCACACGACCGCACCGGCTGCAGCCGCCACGAGGAGCAGCGCAGCCGCCGCGGCGACCAGCGGGCGCCGCCGTTGGTGCCGAATCGGCAGTTTCGGCGCGCCGGGAAAGGACTGCATCCGGTCACCGGCGAGTCCGCCGCCGGGCGGTCGGACATCGAGCGCCGTGTCGTCACGCATGATGCCGCCGGGGGACATGTCGTCGGCGCGCGTCGCGAACGTGCGGCGCAGGCGGTCCTCGACCTCGTCGAGCGTGGGTGTCGGTCGGTCGGTCACGACGTCATCTCCTCTCGCAGCCTGGTCAGGGCGCGGTGGATGCGGGTGCGGGCCGTGGACGGCCGGCACCCCATCACGCGCGCGATCTCGTCCACGGGCAGGTCCTCGTAGAAGCGGAGGACCAGCGCGACGTGCTGCTCCCGAGGCAGCCGTGCGAGCAGGTCCCACATCTCGTCGATCTCCGGCGGATCCACCCGGCCGGCCGGTCCCGAACGAGGCTCCCGGGCGGCGCCCATCGCCGCGCGGTCTCGCCACGTGAGACACAACCGGACGAGGGTGGTCCGCAGGAACGCGGGCGGGACCTCGACCGTCTCCCATCGCTGGTGCAAGCGCTCGAACGCGTCGTGCACCAGCTCGTCCGCCACGTCGTGGCGCCTCGTCATCAGGTAAGCGACGCGGCGCAACCGGTCACGCTCGGAGCGGTAGACGCGCTCGAAGGCCTCGGAGTCGGGCCCGGCCCGGGTGTCAGCCATCACACCCAGGTTGACCGGCGAGCCGTCGCAGATGTTCCGCGTCCACCGTCGTCGCCGTGATGACGGTGGATGCGGAGTCGGGTCTCACGCCGCGCCGAGTCACCGACGCGGCGTGAGACCCCTCGTCTCAGCCGACAACCTGGAACGTGGCCAGGATCTGGTCGAGCGCTTGGAGGTCGGCGTCGCCGGTGACCTGCACGGCCACCACCGCGAGGTAGCTGTCGTCGGCCGGCACGGACGCCACCACGAAGTACTGCGACGCGGTCCCGCCGCAGTCGGTCAACATCTCGTAGCGACCCACGTACATCGGGTCCGAGTAGTCGAACCGGCCGGCGCTCACGCAGTCGACCGGCGCCATGCTGTCGAGCGCCGCGTCGATGTCGGCGCCGTGGAGCTGGTCGGTCACCGCGAACCGCATGCCCGGCGTCCCCCACGTCTCGACGAAGCCCTGCATGTTCGGCGACGCCCACACCGACGGGGCGGGCACCCCGTTGACGTCCTCGGCAGTGCCGTCGACCTCTATCCAGGTGTCGGGGATGTCGACCGACAGGGTGCCCGAGTCGTCGTTCACCGTGACGTAGCCGGTGTAGTCGCCGCCGCCCGAGTCGGCGACCGTGTCGTCATAGGTGTCGGCGAACGACATCGTGACCTCGAGCGATGCGCCGTTCAGCTCGCCGCGCAGGAGCTCGGCGGTGTCGTAGCGCAGCACCTCGATGCCCATGGTGTCGTCGGCGGCGTTGGTGCGCAGGACGTCGCAGTAGTCGGCCATCGTGCCGTCGGTCGCGAGGTCGAGGTTCTCGAGGCGCGTGATGATGTCGCCGGCGACGACGCCGGCGTCGCTCGCCGGGCTGCCGGAGTCGACGGACGCGACCCACACGCCGGCGATGCCGGACGCCTCGTCGAGGATGGCCGTGCCGTTGACGCCGATCGACTCGACGTCGTCGCCCTCGCGCATCTGCTCGACCGCCGGCTTCGCGAGAGCGGCGGGGATGGCGAAGAACTGCGAACCGGCGACCGCAGCGCTGCTGGCGTAGTGAACGCCGACGACGCGTCCGTCCTCGCCGACCAGCGGCCCGCCGGAGTTCCCGGGCTCGGCCGCCGCGTCGTGCTGGAGCGTGTGGTCGAGCGAGGACCAGGCGGTCTCGCCGTCGGCCTCGGCCTTGGCGATGATGCCCCGCGTCAGGGTGTACTCGGGGTCACCGAGCGGGAAGCCGGCCAGGTGCACCTCGTGGCCCGGTTCCGGCGCCGTGTCCGAGAACCGGAAGTACTTGTAGCCGTCGCCCTCGATGTCGATGACGGCGAGGTCGTTGCACTCGGACACGCCGAGCACCTGGGCGTTGAGAGGCTCGTCCGAGCCGTCGACGAACACCTCGATGGTCGCGGCACCGGTCACCACGTGGTTGTTCGTGACCGCCAGGCCCGACGGGTCGATGATGAAGCCCGAGCCGGTCCCCGCCGCGTTGGGCTGCTCGCCCACCTCGGGATCCCGGAACGTGCCCGTGGCGGAGATCTGGACCACGCCCGCCTTGGCCTGCTCGGGGGTGGTGATCAGCCCGGGCGGGCTGTCGCCGGCGGCGCCGGTCTGGGCGCCGATGCTGGTGCCTTTGTCGTCCCCGTCGTCGGAGCACGCTCCGAGGACGAGCGCGGCCGCGACTGCAGCCGAAAGAGCGCGCGAGGCGCGCGCGTGAGCACGGGGGGATCGCATGGTTGTCCGTCCGCCTTTGCTGGGATTCGGGCGCCGCCTGCCTGGCGCCCAGGAGTGGCCGGAAACCTAGATCAGGTTGACCCTGCGCGCGCCAAACCGGCACGCATCGTGCGGGACGGCGCACGACGGCGCTGCGGCGTCGGGTCGTCGACGCCTCCGACCGGCCGGACGGGTGGCGACGAGGCGCGGCGCGTCAGTGGTGGAACGCCGGCCTGGCCTCGCCGGTTCCGCCGGGGCCGCTGGCTTCCAGCGACTCCACCGCACGCCCCAGGTCGTCGATCAGCAGCGTCGCCAGATCAGGCCCGAACCCGTTGCGCACGACGATGCGCAGCACCGCCACGTCGTCGATCGCCGGTGGCATGGGATAGGCGGGCACCAGCCAGCCCCGCATGCGCAGCGCGTCCGCCACCTCGTACACCGTCCAGTCCCGCGGGGCGCCGCCGACGGTCGTCCCCCCGTCCCCCACCGGCGCCCGGGCCAGCCGCTCGATGCGGCGGAAGGCGAGCACCGGCAGCTCCGACCCGTCGCTGAGCAGGTCGAACGGCGGCATCGCCGCCACCGCCTCCGCGATCCGCCGGGCGGTGTCACGGCACGACTGCTGCACCCGTCGGTAGCCCTCGAAGCCGAGGCGCAGGAGGGTGTAGTACTGCGCCACGACCTGCGCGCCGGGGCGCGAGAAGTTGAGCGCGAACGTGGGCATGTCGCCGCCGAGGTAGTCGACGTGGAACACGAGCTCGTCCGGCAGCGCCGCCTCGTCCCGCCACAGCGCCCAGCCGACGCCCGGGTACACCAGCCCGTACTTGTGGCCGGACGCATTGATCGACTGGACCCGGCGCAGACGGAAGTCCCAGACGAGATCCGGATCGAGGAAGGGCGCGACGAACCCGCCGGACGCGGCATCGACGTGCATCGGGACATCGAGCCCCCGCTCGACGTTGAGGCGGTCGAGTGCGGCGGCGATGTCGGCGACCGGCTCGAAGCTGCCGTCGAACGTCGACCCGAGCACCGCCACGACGCCGATGGTCTGCTCGTCGCAGTGCGCCACCGCACCCTCCGGGGTCAGGTGGGTGGCGTCGATGCTGCACGGGACCAGCCGGGCCTCCACGTCCCAGTAGCGGCAGAACTTCTCCCAGCACACCTGGACGTTGGCGCCCATGACCAGGTTGGGGCGGCCGTCGGGCATGCCACCCGCGCCACGACGGGTCCGCCAGCGGCGCAGCAACGCCATGCCGGCCAGCATGCACGCCTCGCTCGACCCGGTGGTCGAGCAGCCCACGGCCGCTCCCGCCTCGGGCGCGTGCCACAGGTCGGCCAGCATCGTCACGCAGCGTCGCTCCAACTCGGCGGTCTGCGGGTACTCGTCCTTGTCGATCATGTTCTTGTCGGCACACTCGGCCATGAGACGGGCGGCGTGCTCGTCCATCCACGTGGTGACGAACGTGGCCAGGTTGAGCCGGGCGTTGCCGTCGAGCATCAGCTCGTCGTGCACGATCTGGAAGGCGGTTGCCCCGTCCATCTCGCCGGCGGGGAGCCGGTTGCGCGGTACGTCGTCCATCTCGGGCGAGGCGAACTGCGGCCGGACGGCGAGCCGGGCATCCGGCGCCTCGGCGTCGCTGTGCGGGCGGGTCGAGTGCAGCGGCAAGGGCGAACCCCCGTGGTGACGCCGCCGCGGGGAGACGGCGGTCGCCCGTACCGTACCGGCTCGACCACGGGGCGCGCTGCTGCGAACGCCGACGGGGGGCGCTCGGGAAACGGTGGCCGGACGACGGCGCTGCGCTCGTCGTGCGGCGGATGGTTTCAGTCGTCGGCGGTGTCGGAGCGGTCGACGTGCCGGGAGTGCTCCGAGTGCTCGGCGTGGTCGCCGTGGTCGGTGACCTGCGCCTCGGCCCAGTCGTGGAGCGCCGCCACCAGGTCCGCCCTGGCGGAGGTGTAGGTGATGGTCGCACCGTCCGGCACCTCGGCGTACATGACGTCGACGTCGTCGAACCCCGTACGCAGGTGCCCCAACCCGGGCATGTCGTCGCCGTGGATGGTCGCGGGGTCGTCGAAGTCGCCGTGGGCGAACCGCTCGGCCTCCTCGGCCAGGTGCCCGCGCACGAGAGCGATCTGGGCGTCGTCCGCCGGGTCGTCCACCACGACGGTCTGCAGCAGGCCGTCGTCGAGCGGGTCGAACCGGTGCGTGGTGGCGTCGAGGTCGAAGGGCATCACCTCGGCCCCCCGCCCCGCCACCTCGGCCTGACGGGCGGCGTCGCCGTCGCCCCCCTGCCCGCACCCGGCCAACAGGACGACGGACATCCCCACGGCGACCCGGAGCGCACTCCTGGCGAGGCGGGACGCGGAGGGCGGCACGTCCGATCCACGAGCGGCCTCGGCACGGGCGCCGAGCGCGGCCGGGACAGCGGTGCGATCGGCCTCCGCGGTCCTTCTCCCGAGCATGGCACGACCGTACAGCCCATGCGGTTCGACGAGACGACGACGAACCGAACGAGATCGGGCCACGCAGCCGACCTCGACGCCCGGTTCCGGCTTGACGCGACGGCCGGCCGCTGCTCGAATGAGAGCGCTCTCACGCCGCTCGTCGCTCCCCCGCGAGCGGCTGGGGAGCGACCTCTCGGCGGCACGGCGGCCGCGGAGCCGGCAGGCGATGGAGGAGCGATGTTGACGGACCTCGAGACAGGCCATCGCAGCCGGCGGCCCCCGCCGGCGACCACTGCCAGTACCGACCCTGCCGCCGCGACCGACGGCCCCCGCCGGTTCCCGGACAGGTTCCTGTGGGGCGCCGCCACGTCCGCGTATCAGATCGAGGGCGGCATCGACCACGACGGACGGGGCCCCTCGATCTGGGACACCTTCGCCGCTGCGGGCCACGCCCGGGGCGACACCGGCGACGTCGCCGCCGACCACCGCCGACTCATGGTCGACGACGTGGCCCTGATGGCCGATCTCGGCCTGCCCGCCTACCGGTTCTCGATCGCCTGGCCCCGCGTCCAGCCCGACGGCCGCCGCGGGCCAGGCACCGCGGGGCTCGACTTCTACTCGGCACTGGTCGACGAACTGCTGGACCACGGCATCGAACCGGTCGCCACCCTCTACCACTGGGACCTCCCCCAGGCCCTCGAGGACGCAGGCGGCTGGCCTCAGCGGGACACCGCCGCCCGGTTCGGCGAGTACGCCGCCGTGGTGGGCGCCGCGCTCGGCGACCGCATCCGCCGCTGGACGACCATCAACGAGCCGTGGTGCGCCTCGATGCTCGGCTACGCCGCGGGGATCCACGCCCCCGGACGTACGCACCCGGGCGCCGCCGTCGCCGCCGCCCACCACCTGCTGCTCGCCCACGGTCTCGGCGTCGACGCTCTGCGCGCCGCGGTCACGGTCACCGATCCCGAGGTCGGCATCACGCTCAACCCGTACCCGGTCGTGCCCGCGACCGGGTCCGACGACGACCGCGACGCGGCGCGCCGCATCGACGGCATCGCCAACCGGCTGTGGTACGACCCGGTGCTCCGCGGCGAGTACCCCGACGACGTGCTGCACGACTTCGGCGCCGTCAGCGACCTCGCCCACGTCCGCGACGGCGACCTCGCCCAGATCAGCCGGCCCATCGACGCACTGGGGCTCAACTACTACCGGCGCCACCACGTGCGGCACGTTGCCGGGGCGTCCGCCTCGCCCTCCCCCTGGCCGGGATCGACCGACGTCGCGTTCACCGAGGCCGACGACACCCCGACCTCCAACGGCTGGGCCGTCGAGCCCGCCGGCCTGTTCGAGTCGCTCGTGCGGCTCGACGCCGAGTACGACACGCCACCGCTGTACGTCCACGAGAACGGCGGTGCCTTCCCCGACCGCCTCACGCCCGATGGCGCCGTCCACGACCACGACCGCCTCGCCTACCTCGACGCCCACCTGCGCGCGTGCCACGACGCCTGGGCGGCCGGGGTCGACCTGCGGGGCTACTTCGTCTGGTCGCTGCTCGACAACTTCGAGTGGGCCGAGGGCTTCGAGCAGCGCTTCGGCATCGTGCACGTCGACTTCGCCACCCAGGCGCGCGTCGCCAAGGACAGCGCCCTGTGGTATCGAGAGGTCGTGCGCGCCAACGCCCTGGGGGCCGACCCGCCGTCGCTGCCCGGCGGCCCACCGGCGTGAGGCCCGCGGGCGGCGGCCGCTGCACGCTGGAGGACGTCGCCGCCCGGGCCGGGGTGTCCCGGGCCACGGTGTCGCGGGTGGTCAACGGCAGCCCGCAGGTGTCCCCCGACGTGCGGCGGGTCGTCGAGGAAGCCATCGACGACATGGGCTATGCCCCCAATCGCGCGGCCCGCTCCCTCGCCGGCCACCGCAGCGAGACGATCGCGCTGGTCGTCAGCGAGTCGAGCGTCCGCCTGTTCGCCGACCCGTTCTTCGCCGGCACCACCCTCGGCATCACGGCGGCCCTGGCAGCCACGCCGTACCAGCTCGTCCTGCTGATGACGCAGACCGACATCGACCGCGACCGGGCCGTCCGCCACCTCGTCCGGGGCGGCACCGACGGCGCCCTCGTAGTCTCGGCCCGCGCCGAGGACCCGCTCGCGGGCCGACTGGCCGAGGCCGGCGT
This sequence comes from Acidimicrobiales bacterium, assembly GCA_036280455.1. Classification (GTDB taxonomy): domain Bacteria; phylum Actinomycetota; class Acidimicrobiia; order Acidimicrobiales; family VFJN01; genus ZC4RG19. The sequence continues at coordinate 73 of DASUQS010000110.1, read as the reverse complement.
TCCCAGCGTCGTCGCGGGCCGTCCCCCGAGCGGGGCGGCGGTCGGCTGGGTCGACGCCGACAACGAGGGCGGC
>DASUQS010000109.1:0-3038 GCA_036280455.1 Acidimicrobiales bacterium | reverse complement strand
TGGACGGGCACCAGTGTCGCCGCTCGACGCACGACCGACCACGGGGAACAACCCCCACCCCGACCCGGGGGCAGGGGGAACGCCCCGCCGGGCGGGTCCGCCCGGATGCGCCGGTCTGGCTCCGCAGCCGGGCGGCTCCGTAGCGTGTGCTGCATGGCAACGATCGACCGCCCGTTCGGCCGCCACCTCGAGGACTTCGAGGTGGGCGACGTGTACCGCCACTGGCCGGGCAAGACCATCACCGAGTACGACGACCACCTGTTCTGCATGATCACGATGAACCACCACCCGCTGCACACCAACACGTGGTTCGCCGAGAACGAGACGGTGCAGAAGCAGAACGTCGTGGTGGGCAACCTCGTCTACTCGCTCGTGCTGGGGATGTCGGTGCCCGACGTCAGCGGCGCGGCCGTGGCCAACCTCGAGATCGACACGCTCAAGCACGCAAAGCCGACGTTTCACGGCGACACGATCTACGCCGTCACCAAGGTGCTCGAGAAGAAGGAGACGTCCGACGGCAAGCGCGGCATCGTCACCGTCGAGACCAAGGGCATCAACCAGCGCGAGGAAGAGGTCTGTTACTTCAAGCGCCGGCTGATGGTGTGGAAGCGGGAGCACGCCCCGACCCGCCAGTACCCCTACGACGAGACGGTCTTCACCGACGACTGAGCCGGCGGCCCGCGGGCGAGATCGCCAGGCAGACACTTGTCTGCAACTTGTATGCTTCGGTCCGACGAGAGGGGCCAGATGGCGCAGATCAAGGATGCAGCCCACGGGTTCGACGGCACCGCCGAGGCGTACGAGCAGGCCCGGCCGTCGTACCCCGCCGAGGCGGTCGCCCACATCGTCGGCCACGCGGGCATCGGCCCCGGCCGGCAGGTCCTCGACCTGGCGGCGGGCACCGGCAAGCTCACCCGCCTGCTGGTGCCCACCGGGGCCGAGGTCGTGGCGGTCGAGCCCATCGCCGGCATGCGCGCCGTGCTCCGGCGCGAGTTGCCGGACGTCGACGTGCAGGACGGCACGGCCGAGGCCCTGCCGCTGCCCGACGGGTCGGTCGACGCCGTCACGGTCGCGCAGGCGTTCCACTGGTTCGAACCCGGCGTGGCGCTGGCGGAGATCCACCGGGTGCTGCGACCGGGCGGTCACCTCGTCCTCGTGTGGAACACCCGGGATCGCAGCCACGACTGGGTCCGCCGCTTCGGCGACCTCCTGGTCGACAGCCCCGACGCCGAGCGGCCCTACGACAGCTACTACGAGGTCGACTACGCGGCGGTGATCGCCGACGCCGGTGGATTCACCCCCGCCGAGGTGTGGTCGCACGCCTGGGAGCAGCCGTGCGACCCCGATCTGCTCGTCGCCCGCGCCGAGTCGGTGAGCGTCGTCGGCGCGCTGCCGCCGGCGGACAGGGAGCGGGTGCTCGACCGGATCCGCGAGCTGGCCCGCACCCACCCCGACCTGGCCGGCCGTGCTCGGTTCCCGTTCCCCTACACGACCCGGGTCTACCGCTGCCGGCGGGCGTGACGCCGCGCCGACAGGTGGCCCGGATCGTCACCCGTTGCGGCGGACGATCTCGGTGTTGAGGGCGCCGGCGAACGACGTCCAGCCCAGGTAGGGGGCCATCGTGGCCGCGGCCGGCCCGTCGACGCGGGCGGCGGTGGCCGTGTACCCGGCGGTCGCGGCGAGCTGGGCCGCCAGGTCCGCGAGCGCGAGCTTCGTCTTGCGGGCACCGAAGAACAGCGGGGTCCAGGCCGCGTTGGCCGCCATCTGGACGCCCCACAGCGCCAACGCCCGCGTCCGCTCGGGGCTGGACGGCGTACGCCACACCCGCCAACCCGAGTAGGCGATCGTCGCGTACAGGCCCGTCCACACAGGGCCGAAGAGCGAGGCCGGCGGCTGGAACGGCGGCTTCTCCAGGGATCGGTACCACCGCATGGTCGAGGGCCGGCTCGGTCCGACGAGCGCGCCGCCGACGGCGGTGGCGGTCGCGATGGCAGCGAACCCGGCCAGGGCGGCCCACCGGTGGGGCCGGGCGTCCTCGGTGCCGTCGGTGTCGGCCTGCGCCGCGTCCTCCTCGCCGTTGGACGGCACGGGCTGGGTCGTCATGGCGTGTGCATGGTGGGGATCGGTCACGGCCGACGGCTACCCACCCGGCGCGGGGTGACACACGGGCGTGCGGGATGCGCACACGGACGGCTGGTCGCGGTCGCACAACCCGAACCGGCGTGTGCGCCGCGCCGACCGGTGAGAGGCTGCCGCCCATGACCGACCCACGCGTCGATCCCGTCGCCGCACGGTTCGGCGCAGTGGCCGCCGAGTACGACCACGGCCGCCCCTCGTACCCCTCCGCCGTGCTCGACCGGCTCGCCGCCGTCGTCGGCCTGGGCCCGGGCACCGACGTGCTCGACCTGGCCGCCGGGACCGGCAAGCTCACCCGCCAGCTCGTGGCGACGGGTGCCTCGGTCGTCGCCGTGGAGCCCTCGGAGGGGATGCGCGAGCTCCTGGTCGCGTCCCTGCCGGGCGTGCCGGCGCTCGACGGCACCGCCGAGGCCATCCCCTTGCCCGACGGTGCCGTCGACCTCGTGACGGTCGGCCAGGCCTTCCCCTGGTTCCGCACGGCCGACGCCCTCGACGAGATCCACCGCGTGCTGCGGCCCGGCGGGTGGCTGGCGTTGCTGGCCAACGAGGCGCCGACCACCGGCTGGGCGCGCGACCTGTGGGACCTGCGTCATCGGCTGACGGGGTACTCGGCGTCCTACCCGGGAAACGGCTGGAGCGCAGTGGTCGACGCCGATCTTCGGTTCGGGCCGCGAAGGAGCAGCGAGACAGAGGTCGAGGTCGCGACCACCGCCGAGCAGGTCATGAGCGACAGCGCCTCCCGCAGCTACGTCATGTCGCGCGACGCTGCGGCCCAGAAGCGGGTGCTCGACGCGGTGGCTGCGCTGCTCGCGGATCACCCCGACGTGGCCGGACGCACCGAGCTGACCTACGAACGACCGTGCAGCCTGCACCTGTGCCAGCGGCTGGCCTAGAGCCGACCG
>DASUQS010000108.1:0-10511 GCA_036280455.1 Acidimicrobiales bacterium | reverse complement strand
TCGGACGGTGCTCGCACGCACCTCGGGCGTGTCGAGCAGGGGGACGAGCGCGTCGCCGGCGACGCGTGCGAGCTCGTCGACGTCATGGCGTTCGAGCCCGTCCTTGCCCAGCCACACATCCACGGACGTCGAACCGAGTTGGCCGACGAGAGCGCGGCGGACGTGCTCGACGAGCAACCGGCGATGACCTTCGGATCCGATCTCGGCCACCGGCAATCGTGGCGCACGTCGGACCCGCTCCGGGGCACGCGGCTTCACACCGCGACCGACCGCCGGCAGAGGTCGTCACATCGGGCCCCTCGTGACAGGTCGTCCTTGCGGCGGCCCTCAGTCGCGCGCCGCTGCCAGGCTCACGCCCGCCAGGTCGCCGGACGGGTGAACCAGCGACTGGGAGCTGGTTGTCAGCTGCCCGGCCGAGCGCCGGCTCGCCGGGTTGCCCCGAGCCGCCGCCGCTGTGGTCGTCGAGTTCATGGTCGGGCCGCGCATCGAGGAACCCTGGCCGGAGAACATGTCGTCGAGCTCCTTTTGAACCGTGCCTCAACAGGCTGGCTCCGCGTTTATCAGTGCTTGATAGCATTTTCCGTGCACTTCACACCCGAACATGTGTACGCTGTACCACGTGATCGCAGCGCTGGCGTCGGCCATCGAGCATCTGGAGATCGGGGCCGACACCGACGCACTCGCGGCGGTGCTCGCGCTGCGGGGCCGGCTCGATGCCCGCATCAGCGCCGCGGTCGCCGCCATCGATTCCGCCGAGCTGTACGAGGTCGACGGCGCGACCTCCACGACCGCGTGGCTGGCCGACCGTGGCGGCCTCACCCGCCGCGGCGCGGGTCGAACGGCGCGGGAGGCACGGTTGGTCGCCCGCCTGCCCCGCACCGCGGCGGCCTGGCTCGCCGGCACGCTGACCTCCGGCCAGGTCGAGGCCATGTGCGCCAACCTCGACCACGACCTGGCCGACCTGTTCGCCCACCACGAGGCTGCCGTCCTCCCCAAGCTGACGCCGTTGTCGCCGGCCGACGTCGGCGCCGCCATGCACGCGTGGCGCGAGCTGGCCGACGACCGCCCGCCCCAGCCCGATCCGCCTCAACGCCTGCACGCGTCCCGACTGCTCGACGGGCAGGTCGCCACCAAGGGAACGCTCGGGGGCGAGACCGGCGAACTGCTGCTCACCGCCCTCCGCATCGCGCAGACCGACGACGTCGACGGCGAGCCTGCCCGCACGCCGGCCACCCGCCGGGCCGACGCGCTGGGCGACATCTGCCGTTTCTTCCTCGACCACCACCAGACGCAGCGCGGCGGTCGCCACCGCCCACATCTCAACCTGGTGCTCGACATCGACCAGCACGGCGACGTCACCCACGCCCGCACCACAGACGGCGGCTCCGTCGACGGCATCACGGCGGGCCGGCTGCTGTGCGACAGCGTGCTCCACCGGGTGATCACCCGTGGCCGCTCGGCGATCCTCGACTACGGCCAAGCCACCCGCACCATCGCCGCCCCCCTCTGGAACGCGCTGGTCGTGCGCGACCGCCATTGCCGCTTTCCCGGCTGCGACCGCTCCGCCGACTGGTGCGAGGGCCACCACGTCCGGCCGTGGACGATGGGCGGGCCGACACGGCTGCCGAACCTGGCCCTGCTGTGCAGCCGGCATCACCACCTGTTGCACCAGCCCGGCTGGCACGCACGCCTGCTGCCCGACTCGACGTTCGAGGTCACCGACCCACGGCGGCGGGTCCGGAGCACCGTGGTCCCACTCGCGACGGGGCCTCCCGGCAACTCCGCGCAGTCGCTCCGACTCGCCAGTTGAGGCGAGCGGCGACCGACGAGTCGCAGTCAGTCGCGCAGCGCAGCCAGGATCGCGGCCGCCAGGTCGCGGGGGCGGGTGAACTGGGGCCAGTGGCCCGTGGGCAGGTCGACGATCTCGACGTCGTGCACCTTGGCCAGCTCGACCGTGTACGGATGGCCCTCCGCCATCAACCGCCGCATCACGTCCGCGGGGAACTCGCACGCGATGACCGTGATCGGCACGTCGTAGCGGCGCTCGTCCGTCAGCACCTGCGGGTCCTGGGCCACGCCGACGGCCTCGGGTACGGCGATGCTGCGGAACCGCTCCCGCAGGCCCTCGTCGAGATCGACCAGGTCCTCGTCGTCGAACACCGACCAGTCCGGCAACGGCACCTCGCCGTCGACGACCGGCAGCTCGTCGTTGATCGCGTCACCATGACCAAGTGGGACGCAGTCGACGTAGACGACCCTGGCGACGCGATCGGGTCGGGCGTCCACGACCGCGTGCGCAACGGCGCCCCCACCGCTGTGGCCGACGAGCACGACAGGCGCAGGGAGCGAGTCGACCAGTGCGACCACTGCGTCGACGTGATCGCGCAGCCCGATCTTCGAGCGGTCCGCCTCGCGGGACTCGCGGCCCGGCAGCGTGATGGCGTGCACGGTGTGGCCGGCATCGCGCAGCGGAGGGACGACGTCGTCCCACGACGCCCCGTCGAGCCAGAACCCGGGGATCAGCAGGAGGTGCATCTCCGGCACGGTACCGACGGCACCGGCCGGGGGCGCGATGAGTTCTCGCCGGTCCGGCGGTCCTCTCGACCACCATCGAACGACCGAGGAGTCCGCGTGGGCAAAGTCGTGGTGCACAAGAGCATGTCGCTGGACGGGTTCGTCGCCGGGCCGGACGTCGGGATCGATCAGGGCCTGGGCGTCGGAGGCGAACGGCTGCACGCCTGGATGTTCGCCGACGACGTCCACCCGGCCGACGCGGAGGTCGCGGCGGAGAGCTTCTCGACCGACCGGGTGGGGGCGGTGCTCATGGGCCGCACCAACTTCACGGTCGGGATCGGCTACTGGGGCGAGGACGGCACCTTCCGCATGCCGTGCTTCGTCGTCACTCACCGCGCAGCTGAGCCGGTCGTGAAGGGCCCGACCACCTTCACCTTCGTCACCGACGGGCTCGAGGCGGCGCTGGCGCGAGCCCATGACGCGGCCGGAGCGAAGGACGTCAACGTGATGGGCGCCTCGACGTCGCGGCAACTGCTGGCCGCGGGCCGGGTCGACGAGATCCAGATCAACCTCGTGCCGATCGTCCTCGGTGGCGGCGCCCGCCTCTTCGACGGGCTCGCCCCAGAGGCGACGCGGTTCGAACCGCTCCGGGTGATCGACTCGCCCCGGGTCACCCACCTCAGGTACCGGGTGGTGCGCTGACGGTCAGCCCGCCTCCGGCTCCGCCACCGCCACGGGCGCCGACGTGCCGATCACCGCGCCCGTGGTGTCGAGGGCCTCGACGGTGACGAGGTCGCCGGCAGCCAGCGCGTCGGCCTCGACCTCGAGGCGGGTCTCGAAGCCGTCCCTCGCCGCGGTCGTCCCCGCCTCGACCACCCGCCACTCGGCCACCTCGGTCGCCCCGTTCCAGCTCACGTACACCTCGACCGCGTCCGAGTCCTCGTCGCCACCCCCGACCTGCCGGGCGACGACGTCGGGCACGGTCTCGGGGCGGGCCGTCCACGGCATCCGGTACACGCGGTAGGAGTCGGCGGGCGCCCACGTGGCGTCGAACACGACCTCGCCGTCGGGGTCGAACTCGGTCACCCGGCCCTCGCTGCCCCAGCCCACGACGACGCTCTCGTCGGCGAGCACCTGGGTGTTGCCCTGGCTGCCGGCCAGCACGCCGTCGGGGTGCACCAGCTCGCGCACGAGCGTCGCCGAGCCGGCGGTGTCGTCGAGCGCCAGCACGAGCCCGCGCGACTGCTCGCCGATCGGTGGGGACGCCTGGTTGTCGAACAGGCTGATCGTGCCGTCGGCCAGTCGCCGGGCGTCGTGCTGCCAGGCGAACGTCGTGCCGTCGCCCATGGCGTAGTCGCTGCTCTTGCCGCCGAGCGTCCACCGCACCTCCCCGGTGGCCCGGTCGACGGCGTACACGGCGTGGGTGTTACGGGCCGACACGAGCAGGGCGTCTCCGTCCTCGCCCACCGAGTTGACGTGGAACCAGTCGAGCGGGGCGGCCTCGGTGCCGTCCTCGTCGCGCTCGTCGTCGGTGGCGGCGGCGTCGGGGACGAGCTCGCGGTACGTGTCGGTGACGGGCACGTGGTCGCCGGCGTTCCACTCGAACAGCACCTGGCCGGTGGCGACGTCGACCTCCTGGACGATGTTGTCGAGGACGTGACCGTCGGCCGGGCCGTCCACCGCCGTCAGGTCGGCCGTCCCCGGCCGGTAGGCGAGGATCAGCGCCGTCCCCGCCCCGGTGAGCTGGAACTCGTGGAGGTCGCCGGCCAGCCCGTTGCCGGCGGCCACCCGGGCGATCTCGCGGTAGGACGTGTCGGCGATCACGAACTCGCCACTGCCGTAGCCGTCCTGGGACGTGCCCTCGTACCAGGTGAGTACGGGCTCGCCCCGGTAGGTCTGCACCCGGAAGTCGGCTGCCGCCGCGTCCTCGACCGGCTGCGACCACACGACTTCCCCCTCGTCGTCGACGATGAGCGGGCCGCTCTGGGCGTCGGCCTGCTTGGGAGCGAGGAACACCAGGCCGGGCGTCGTCGCCGCGGCCACCTCGACGTCGATCACCGGCGGCTGGAGGTCGGGCCGGGTGACGAACTCCTGGACCTCGACCGTCTCCTCCTCGGGCGATTCGGTGGTGGTGCTGGAGCCGCTCTCGTCGCCCGCCTTCGCCGAGTCGTCCGACTCGTCGGACCCGTCGGAACAGCCGGCGAGCGCGACGAGTGCGACGGCGAGCACCACGCAGAACGACCTGGCGATGCGCGGCCTGAGGATCGACATGGGTGAATTGTCGCAGAGTGCGGGCCTGAGCACCGACGGTCATACCTGCGGGTTGCGTTCCCTGGCCGGATGGCTATGGTCCGAGGCATGACGACGACCGACCGCTCGAGCGAGGGCTACGCAGTCCCCGCGGCGGAGCGCCCCTCCTGCTGGTGGGCGCTGCTGGTCGGCGCGCCTCCGCGCGGCGTCTAGGTCCGGATCCCGTTCCGCTCCGCCTCGTCGGCGCGCGCCTCCACGAGGCCGGCGCGCCCGGGCGGACTCAGCCCCGAGGAGGCTGTCGTGACGACCAGTTCCGTCCTTGCCGGTGGACGTTCCCCCATCCGGCACGTGAGGGCCGACCGCGGCCTTCCCGATCCCCCGCTCGCGGCCGTGGTCATCGTCGGCCAGCGCACGGGCCGCGTCGTGCTCGCCGGCACCCGGTCGGTGCGCGAGGTGACGGGTCCCGACCTTCCGGTGCGGGTCGACCACCCGCCCGACACGTCCGAGCTCGTCGACCGGCTGGTCGCCTCGCTGGCCACCGCCGTGCCGTCCGAGATCCCCGTCGTGCTGGCCGGGCATCCCCGGGTCGTCGATCGGGTGTGCACCGACCAGCGCCTGCTCGAGCGGGTGACGGCGACGATCCCCGGCCACCACGAGCACACGGCTCCGGCGATCCTGCGCGCCCACGCCCTGCGGGTCCTGCGACGCCGCACTCCGACCGACCACGAGGTGGGAAGGAGGTGAGCCCCGATGGCCAAGCAGAAGAAGGCAGCCAAGCTGACGCTCATAGAGAAGCGCAAGCAGAAGCAGGCCAAGCGAGCCGCCCGAGCGCAGGCGGACCAGAAGCGCAGTGAGTTGACCCGCGTGTCGTGAGCCGCGTGAGCCGCCTGAGCCGACCGTCGGCGGTGCGTCCCCAGGCGCACCGCCGGCGACGGCCCGCCCGGAGGGTGCCCCGGCCGCTCAGGACGGCACGCGCATGGCGCGGAGCATGACCGCCGCGAGGTCGCCGAGCGTGGCCGCGGCCGCGAGGTCCCCGAGGTCCGGCTCCGCGACCGTGCGCTCGGCGAGCTCCTCGCTGACCTCGTCCCACAGGCGGAGGAGGTCGAGGTCGTCGTCCAGTCCGCAGGCGGCGACGGGAAGCTCGGCGTCGGGCTCGTCCGGATCGCCGGGGGCGGCGACGAGCACCCAGATGAGGGCGAGGACGGTCGTCTCGTCGACGGTGTCGTGATGCGTGTGCGTCTCGGCCGGCATGGCGGTCCCGGTGATCTCGTGCGTGCGGGTCGACCGCTCGCGCCAGTGCCGGCCGGTGGGCTCCCTCCGGCGGAAGAGCGGCCTTGACCAGCACGAACGGTCGGCCAATACTTCTAGTCAATGGCTGATTTAATCGCAAGTGGGAGCTCCGAGCGCACCGCTCCCGCCACCGCTGGCCGCGTGGCGCAGGCCCATCACCAGGCCAGGCGCAGCCTGGGGCTGGCCGCCGCGTTCGCCCTGGCTGCGCCCGTCGCGTGGCTCCTCCCGCACGAGACCGGTGGATGGCTGCCGCTCCACCTGTTCCTCGTCGGCGCACTGCTGACGGCGATCTCCGGCGCCACCCAGATGCTGGCGGTCACCTGGTCGTCGTCGCCGGCCCCGGCACCGGCTCTCGCCGGCGCCCAGCGCTGGGTGCTGGCCGCGGGGGCCCTCGCGGTCGCTGCCGGACGGGAGGCGGACGTCGACGCGCTCACCGCCGCCGGCGGCACCGCCGTCGCGACCGGGTTGGTGCTGCTCGCCGCCATCCTGCTGGGCATCCGGCGCACCGCGGTGACCGATCGCTACCAGCCGGCGATCGACGTCTACCTGACGGCGCTGGCCTTCGGCGTCGCCGGCGTCCTCCTCGGCGTCGCGATCGGCACCGGCGCCGTGACCGACCGCTGGGTCGCCGTGCGCGACGCCCACCTCACCGTCAACGTGTTCGGCCTCGTCGGGCTCGTCATCGTGGGCACGCTCCCCTTCTTCGTCGCCACCCAGGCCCGGACCAAGATGTCGCGCGCCGCGACGCCCGCCCGCGTGCGCGGCGTCGGCGCGGCCGCGGCGGCCGCCACCGCCACGGCCGCCGCCGGGCACCTGCTCGAGGTTCCCCTGCTCGCGGCGGCCGGGCTGGGCGCCTACGTCGTGGCCCTCGGGAGCACGGTCGCCCTCCTGCCCCGCCTCCGGCGCCGCCAGCTCGACTGGGCCGGGCCCCGCCTGGTCCAGCTCGGTGCAGGCCTGGCCTGGTGGGCGGGCATGACGGCGCTCCTCGCCGTGCAGGTCGCGACGGAGGACCACGACCGGTCGGCGGTGCTGCGGGCCCTGGCGATCGGCGGCTTCGCCCAGATCCTGGCCTCGGCCCTGGCGTACCTCGGCCCGGTCGTGCGGGCCGGTGGCCACCGGAGCCTCACCGCGGGCTTCGCGCTCACCGGCTCGTGGCTGTCGGTGGCGGCCGCCAACGTGGCGGCGGCCGGGGCGCTCGTCGATCAGCCCCGCGTGCTCGCCGCGGGCATCGGCGTGTGGGCGGTCGACTCCGCGCAGCGGGCCGTGCGGCTCACAGCATCCCGAGCTGGAGGCGGGCGGCCTCCGACATCCTCCCGACCGACCACGGCGGGTCCCACACCAGGGTGACCTCCACGTCGTCGACGCCGGGGACGGCACCCACCACCCGGGCGGCGTCGCCGCGCAGGATGTCGCCCATGCCGCAGCCCGGCGCCGTCATCGACATGTCGATGTCGATCAGCCGGGTGCCGTCGGGGCGCAGCACCTCGTCGCAGCGGTAGACGAGGCCCAGCTCGACGATGCTGACCGGGATCTCCGGGTCGTAGACGGTCTGGAGCGCGTCCATCACCCGGGCCATGTCGAAGGCGCCGGCCGCACCGGCCGCGTCCGTCTCCGTGTCGCCGGTCGGCGGGTCGACACCGAGCGCGTCCGCGTCGTCCCCGTCGATCCGCAGCAGCATGCCCATCTCGGTGCGGACCGTGAAGCTGCCGCCGAGCTGCTGGACGATCTCGACCTCGCCCCCCTCGGCCAAGGCGACGCGCTCGCCGAAGGGGATGGTCGTGGCCGCGCAGTCGCGGCGCAGGGCGATCGGGGTCCAGGATGCGGTCATGAAGCACCTCCGGGGGTGAGGGCGGAGACGACGGCGCGCAGCGAGGCGGGCTCGATGGTGGCGACGATCTCGTCGACGAAGGCGCGCACGAGCATGGCCCGCGCCTCGTCGTGGGGGATGCCCCGGCTGCGCAGGTAGAAGAGGGCGTCGTCGTCGAGCCGGCCGACGGTGGCGCCGTGGGTGCAGCGGACGTCGTCGGCCAGGATCTCGAGCCACGGCCGCGTGTCCGCCTGCGCCGACCGGGTGAGCACCAGGTTGCGGTTCGACTGGTCGGCGTCCGTGCCGGTGGTGCCGGCGCGCACGATGACGTGGCCGCCGAACGACCCGCGGGCCTCGTCGTCGATGACGCCCCGGAACCGCTGCGTGCTCGTGCAGTCCGACGCCGCGTGGTCGACGGTGACCACCGTGTCGTGGCGCTGGTGCCCCGAGGGGACGTAGAGGCCGTCGAGGTCGGCGCGTGCGCCGGGCCCGTGCAGGCCGACGTCGAGGGCATGGCGGGCCACGGCCGCACCGGCCATGACCGACACCGACCGCAGGTGCGATCCCGCGGCCTGGACGACGCGGGTGTGGCCGACGTGGACCGCGCCGGCGGCCTCGGCCTGCACCCGGTGGTGGGTGACCCGGGCGCCCGGGCCGATCACGATCGTGGTCGCGGCGTTGGTGACCGGGCCGGTCGGCGCAGCGTCGTCCGCCGAGCGGGAGCGGGCGGGGGCGTCCGCGGGCGCGATCCCGGCGAACGTCTCGACGACGGTCACCTCGGCCGCCTCGGCCACCTTCACGACCGTGCGGGGGTGGCCGACCGCGGCGTGAGGGTGGCCGGTGGCCAGGTGCACCACGTGGACGGGCGCGCCGGCCACCACGCCGGCGTCGACCAGCACGACCGCCGCGTCCGGGCCCGCGGCCCGGTTGAGCGCCTCGAAGCCGTCGAAGCGCGCCAGCTCGTCCGGCGGCGGCAGCGCCGCCCCCTGCGCGGCGCGACGGTCCGGCAGGTCGGCGAGGTTGCCGCACCACACGCCGGCCGCCACCAGGCCCGGCCCCGACAGGCGCGGCCGGTAGAGGCCGTCGACGAACACGAGGCGCGGACCGCCGTGGTCACCGGCGAGCGCATCGACGGTGGCGAGATCGACGTCGTCGTCACGGCCACCGTCGAGCACGGCGGCACCGACCACCTCGTGCAGACGAGCGACGATCTGGTCGACGGGGGTGTAGCGCCAGGCCTCGTCCTTGGGGTCGGGCAGGCCGTGGGTGGCGAGCCATGCCCGCGCCGCGAGGGCGCCGGGCCCGGCGGCGTCGACGGCGCCGGCCGGCGCGAGCCGGTCGAGCAGTGCGGCGCCGGTCATCCCGCGACCGCCGCGGCCGCGTCCGCGGGCGCCCGCCCGTAGCCCTCGGCCTCCAGCTCGTGGGCCAGCGTGTGGTCGCCGGACCGGGCGATGCGACCGTCCTGCAGCACGTGCACGCGGTCCGGCCGCACCAGCTCCAGCAGGCGTGGGTAGTGGGTGATCACGAGCATGGCCCGCTCCGGGCCGCGCAGGCGCTCGATGCCGTCGGCCACGAGGCGCAGGGCGTCGATGTCGAGCCCGGAGTCGGTCTCGTCGAGGATGGCGAGGCGCGGCTCGAGCATCGTCATCTGCAGCACCTCGTTCCGCTTCTTCTCGCCGCCCGAGAACCCGTCGTTGACCGAGCGGCTGAGGAAGGCCGGGTCGATGTCGAGGCGGGCCATGTGCTCCTTGGCCTCGGCCAGGAAGCCCATGGCGTCGAACTCGTCGCGGCCCCGCGCCCGGCGGACGGCGTTGACCGCGGTGCGCAGGAAGTACATGTTCCCGACGCCGGGGATCTCGACCGGGTACTGGAAGGCGAGGAAGACGCCGGCCGCGGCTCGTTCCTCCGGCGCGAGGGCCAGCAGGTCGGCGCCGTCGAGGGTGACGCTGCCGGAGACCTCGTAGCCCTCGCGGCCGGCCAGCACGTTGGACAGGGTGCTCTTGCCGGCGCCGTTCGGCCCCATGATCGCGTGCACCTCGCCGGCACCGATCTGCAGGTCGAGCCCGTCGAGGATGCGGTTGCCCTCGATCGACGCCGTCAGTCCGTCGATGCGCAGCATCACCCCACGCTCCCTTCGAGGCTCACCCGCAGCAGCGCCTGGGCCTCGACGGCGAACTCCATCGGGAGCTCGTCGAACACCTCACGACAGAACCCGTTGACGATCATTGACGTGGCGTCCTCCTCGGTGAGCCCCCGCTGGCGGCAGTAGAAGAGCTGGTCCTCGTTGACCCGCGTGGTCGACGCCTCGTGCTCGACCTCGGCGCTGTCGTTGCGCACCTCCACGTAGGGGAACGTGTGGGCGCCGCAGTCGCCGCCGATGAGCAGCGAGTCGCACTGGGTGTGGTTGCGGGCGCCGGCGGCCGTGCGCAGCACCTTGACCAGCCCGCGGTAGGTCTGCTGGCCGTGCCCGGTCGAGATGCCCTTGGACACGATCGTGCTGGTCGTGCCCTTGCCGATGTGGATCATCTTCGTACCGGTGTCGGCCTGCTGGCGGCCGGCGGTGACGGCGACCGAGTAGAACTCGCCGACCGAGTCGTCGCCCTGCAGGATCACGCTCGGGTACTTCCAGGTGATCGCCGATCCGGTTTCG
>DASUQS010000107.1:0-5885 GCA_036280455.1 Acidimicrobiales bacterium | reverse complement strand
CGGCGGAAGCCGGCCTCCTCGTCCGCGATCTCGCCCGGCACGAACGGGATGCCGAGGAGCTGCCCGTGCGGGTGCTCCAGGCTGGCGCCGGCCTCCCGCCCGTGGTTGACGATCATCTGCGTGTAGCGGATCTGCGGCCGGCTGGCGTGGTCCTCCATCCGGTCGCGGATGGCGGCCATCGTGACCGCGGCCTGGGCGTCGTCGAGGTCCGCCCACGAGCTGTCGTGGTCCGGCGAGAACACGAGCACCTCGTGGATGCCGCTCGCGGCCGCCTGGGTGAAGACCGGGCCGAGGTTGTGCACCTTCAGCGGCTCGTCGCCCTCGAACGCCGGGTAGCGGTTGGGGACGACCCGCACGACCCACTCGCCCTGTCGGTCGTAGGTCTCGAGGGCGGGCGGGGAGGCCTCCTCGTTGCCCCGGCAGAACGGGCAGGGGAGCGAGGGGTCGGCCTGGACCGGGAGCTGCCGGGAGATCAGGTCGCCCGGGCGGTTGTCGCGGGAGACGGCGACGGTGACCCAGCGGCCGGTCAGGGGATTGAGCCGGAGCTGACTCATGGCCGGTACGAGGCCGAACGGGGGTGAACGCTCAGGCGGAGCAGTGGCGAAACCACGCGGGTGGACACGTCGTCAACGTACCGCCTGCTCCGGGTCGCCCGGTGCGCGTTGGAGGGCGGGGATCGTCAGCGGGCCGCGGCATAGACCGTGACGTGCGTCTCAGCGGCGGGGGTGAACTCCTCGCCGCGCCAGCCCGCGTGGCGCTCGACCCGCCGGAGGCCTGCCTCCGCGGCGAGCGCGTCGAGCTCGTCGGGTGTGGCGTAATGCAGCACCCAGGGGCGCAGGCGGACCCCCGCCTCGGTGAGCTGCACGTGCTGCCCGGTGATGGTGCGGGTCGCCGGATCGAGCCGGCTCACCGTGAGGACGACCTCGTCCAGGCCGATGTGGCGCGGTTCGACCGCGCCGACCGCCGCGTCGCGCTCGCCCCCGGGCGGCGGCACGAACGCCTCGATCACCACCACACCCTCCGGGGCGAGCAGCTCGCGCGCCCGGGACAGGCAGCGGCGCTGACCGTCGGTGTCCGTGATGTTGAACAGCGTGTTGAACGCGCACAGGACGACACCGAACCCGCCCTCGCCGAGCACCGGTGCCGTCAGCTCGGCCATGTCGTCGACCAGGGCCTGCACCCGCTCGCCGCCGGGCTTGGCCCGGAGTCGGTCGAGCATCGCCGTCGACGCGTCGACCGCCCAGACGGCGAGGCCCGTCCGCGCGAGCGGGACGGCCAGTCGCCCGCTGCCCGCCCCCAGCTCGAGGACGCGCCCGCCTCGGGCTCCCGCGAGGGCGGCGACGCGCTCGACGGTCGCGTCGACGTCGGACACGTCGTGGTACCAGTCGTCGTACACGTCGGCGAACCGGTCGCCGTACGTGCTGGCTTCGTAGCCGTCCACGAATGTCCTCCTGCGTCGGCGGTACGTCCTCTCATGGGCGATGATGGCGCAGTGGAGGACGAGATCATCCCGTCGACCGGCGGAGCCGTGCCTGGCGGGAATCCCGCGGGGCGTGGCTGGGCGGTGCCCGGCACGGCAGAGCAACAACCCGTCGCCGACCCGGGCGCGCCCGGGGCGCCCGCCGATGGTCGACCCGTCCCGCCCGGGCAGGGCGGTGGCTGGGGCCGCCCCACGGGCCCCGCCGCGCCGGGCGGCGGCTGGGGCTCGCCCGTCGACGGGGCTCCCTCGGCCGCGGTCGAGCCGGGCAGAGGGGCGGTGCCGCACGTGGCGCTGCGTCCGATGACGGCGGCCGACATCCTCGACGGGGGGTTCGCGGTGGTGAAGGCACGGCCGCGCCGCATCCTCGCCATCACCGCCCTGTTCGTGGTGCCGACCCAGCTGATCGCCGCCTACCTCCAGCGCAACGCCATGGGCGGCCTCGGGTTCGCCGACTTCTTCAGCGAGGACCCGACGGTCTTCAACGAGCAGGCCGCGAACGATCCGACCGCCGATCTGTTCGCCAGCCTTCTGGTCGCTGTCATCCCCGCGATCGCGCTGGTGTGCGTGGCTGCCGCGCTCGCGCACCTCGTCTCGCAGTGGATCATGGGTCGTGATGCCCCCGCCGGCGAGCTGCTGGGGGTGATCGGACGCAACTGGTGGGCGTTGGTCGCCTCGTTCGTCGTCGTGAAGGTGGTCGAGGCCGCGGGGCTGCTCGGGTGCTACATCGGCCTCGCGTTCCTGATGGCGCTGTTCGTCCCGGTCGCCCCGATCATCGGCGTCGAGGGCGGCGGCGGCATCGAGGCCGTCAAACGCTCGATGCGACTCACCCGAGCCCGCTACATGCCGACCCTCGGCATCGCCCTGCTCGTCTTCATCGTCAGCACGCTGCTCAGCAACGCGCTGTCCGCCCTGCCCCAGGCGCTGGCGGGGTGGATCGGCTTCGACAGGGCCTGGCCGCTGCTGGGCCTGGGGGCGATCCTGGCGCAGATCGTCGTGCTGCCGTTCGTGGCGGCCACCGCCGTGTTGCAGTACTTCGACCTGCGGGTGCGCACCGAGGGCCTCGACCTCGAGATGACCGCCATCGACCTGCTCGACCGTGCTGCCTGAGATCGCCCTCGGGCTGGCCAGGCTGGGCGAGATGGCCGCGCTCGGCCCCGCGGGGGCCGCCGGGCGCCTCGTCGGTGCCCGCGGTCGGTTCCTCGGGGCGGGGGGACCGGGTGGCGACGTGCCGCCCCCCGAGCACGATCCCGCCCAGGCGCGCGAGGCCGCTGACCAGATCCTGTCCCAGGACCGCTACCAGTGGGGCGACGACCGCAGCCTGCTCGAACGGGTCGGCGACTGGCTCTCCGACCAGTTCGGCGACTTCTCCGCGCCGTTCAGCCTGGGCGGGTTCCCGCTGTGGCTGGGATGGCTGGCCCTCCTCGCCCTCGCCGTCGGGGTCGGCTTCATGATCCACCGGTCGCGCGGCGGCTGGCGACGCGACCGGGTCGCCGACCTCACCAGCGGGGGCCGGGTCGTCGTCGCCCCCGGTGAGGAGACGATCGACTGGGATGCCGAGGTCGCCCGCTGCGAGGCCGAGGGACGCTGGCGGGAGGCGCTCCGGGCCCGGTATCGGGTGCTGGTCGCCGAACTGGCCCGGCGGCGGGTGATCGGTGACCTCGTGGGGCGCACGGCCGGCGAGCTGCTGGCCGACGTCCGCCACGCCGTGCCGGCGGCCGCGCCCGCCTTCGCCGACGCGACCAACCTGTTCGAGGCCGCCTGGTACGGCGGGGTGCACGTCGGCCCGACCGAGCGTGACCGCTTCGCCGTCAGAGCCGACGAGGCGCTCGCCGCGACCGGACGCGGGGCGTCACGAGCGCGGCCCCAGGTGCCGGCGTGACCGCGCGCTGCCAGCGAACGACGAGCGGGGGGCGCTGCCCCGCCCCGAGGGCCGGCGGCTCCTCGCGCACCTCCCGGCGGGTGCACCGATGAGCCGCGCCCGCGATGCCGGCGGCTGGGCGATCGCCGGGGTCGCGATCGTCCTCACGCTGCTCGCCATCATCCTCATCGGAGGTGGCAGCGACCGGGCCCTCGACCCCCGCTCGGACGCGCGCCTCGGCACCAGCGCGACGGTCGCGCTCGCCCGCGAGCTCGGCGCCGAGGTGACGATCGCCGACCGGCTGCCCGACCTGGACGCGGGCGGCCCCGACGTGATGGTGCTGCTGGTCGACCTGCTCGACGACGAGGACCGCGTGATCGTCGACGACTGGGTCGAGCGGGGTGGTCGCCTGATCGTCACCGACCCTGCCTCCGACTACGTCCCCGAGACCGTGTCCGGCTTCGAGGAGATCGGCGATGTCGGGCTCGCCCGCACGCTCGCGGGCCGGTGCGAGATCGACGCCCTCGACGGCATCGACGTCGCGGGCATCGAGCCCCGCAACGGCGGCGTGCTCTACCGCCCCGGCGGCGCCGCCGAGCTCTGCGTCCAGGACGGGTCCGGCGCCGCCTACATCGTGGCGACCGGCCGCGCCGAGGGGACGATCGTCGCCGTCGGGGGTTCCGGCATGTTCGTCAACGCCGCGCTGGCCGAGGGCGAGAACGCCCCGGTCGTCGCCGCCCTGCTGGCCCCCGAGGCCGGCACCGAGGTGCTCGTGCTCGAGCCCGGGTCGCTGGCGGGCAGCGCCGGCGCCGGCGACGACACGCCGCGCGACCTGATCCCCGACGGCGTCAACCGGGCGTTGCTCCAGCTCACCATCGCGTTCGTCCTCTTCGCCGCCTGGCGAGCCCGTCGCCTCGGCCGACCGGTGGCCGAGACGCAGCCGGTGGCCGTCGCCGGGTCGGAGCTCGTGTCGGCGGTCGGCAACCTGCTCGACCGCACCCGCTCGCCCGGACACGCCGCCCGCCTGCTGCGCGAGGACCTGCACCGCTTCCTCGCCGACCACCTGGGGCTGCCCGCCACGTCGCCACCCGAGGTCGTCGTCAGCGTCGCCGTCGACCGCACCGGAGTCGACGAGCCCAGCCTGCGCTGGGCGCTCGGCCCCACGCCCATCACCGACGATGCCGGGCTGGTCGCCCTGGCACGCACCATCGACCGCATCCGCACGGAGGTCCTCGCCCATGTCTGATCCCCGGCCCGACCTACCGGTCACCGACGCGCCGTCGCCGGCCGAGGAACGGCCCGCAGCGCCCGTCCCGCCGCCGGCCGACGCCCGGCCCGCGCCGGCTGCCCCACCGCCGGCCGATCCCCGGCCCGCGCCCCCGGGACCGGTGGCCGAGCGCGACCCGCGCACCGCGATCTTGTCGGTCCGCGACGAGGTCGCCAAGGTGGTCGTGGGCCAGGACGGCACGCTGTCGGGCCTGGTCGGCGCTCTGCTCGCCCGGGGGCACGTCCTGCTCGAAGGCGTGCCCGGGGTGGCCAAGACGCTGATCGTCAAGACGCTGGCGGCCGCCCTCGACCTCGACGTCAAGCGGGTGCAGTTCACGCCCGACCTGATGCCCTCCGACGTCACCGGCCAGCTCATCCTCGACGCTCCCGAGGCGGGCGCGGCGGGCGAGAGCCGGTTCCGCTTCCGTCCCGGGCCGGTGTTCACGAACGTGCTCCTGGCCGACGAGATCAACCGCACGCCACCGAAGACCCAGGCCGCGCTGCTGGAGGCCATGGAGGAGCGCCAGGTCAGCGTCGAGGGTGTCGCCCACGCGCTGCCCGACCCGTTCATCGTGATCGCCACCCAGAACCCGATCGAGTACGAGGGCACCTACCCGCTGCCCGAGGCCCAGCTCGACCGGTTCCTGTTCAAGCTGTCGGTCGCCTACCCGAGCGCGGAGCAGGAGCAGGAGGTGCTGGCCCGTCACGACCGGGGCCTCGATCCCCACGATGCGGTGGCGGCGGGCATCCGGCCGGTGGCCACGGTGGCCGACATCGAGGCGGCCCGGGCCCAGATCCAGGACATCCGGGTCGATCCCGCGGTGCTCGGGTACATCGTCGCCCTGGTCCGGGCGACCCGGACGGCGCCGGCGATCACGCTCGGCGTGTCGCCCCGCGGGGCGGCGATGGTGCTGCACGCCGCCAAGTCGTGGGCGTGGCTCGCCGGTCGTCCCTATGTGACCCCGGACGAGGTGAAGGCGGTCATCAAGCCCTGCGTGCGCCACCGGATCCAGCTGCGACCGGAGCTCGAGCTCGAGGGCAGCACGGTCGACGGGGTGCTCGACGGCATCCTGGCCGCGGTCCCGGTGCCGCGCTGACGTGGTCGCGCCGACGTGATCGACGCCGTGCACGCCCCCGGGTCGGTGCCCGAGGACTCCGAGGCCGCCGGCCCGGCGTCCCCGGACCTGGCCCCGGGCCAGGGCCAGGGCCCGGACCCGCTCGGCGGTCCGCCCGATGTCGTCGCGGAGGTGCGCCGGCGCGGCGTCGCGCCGACCCGCCGCC
>DASUQS010000106.1:0-11290 GCA_036280455.1 Acidimicrobiales bacterium | reverse complement strand
CCGACCACCGACCGGGTGCGGGAGGCGGTGTTCAACGCCCTGGGGAGCCGCGGCGCCGTCGAGGACGCCCAGGTGGTCGATCTGTTCGCCGGCAGCGGTGCCTTGGGGATCGAGGCCCTGTCTCGAGGCGCGGCGCACGTCACCTTCGTGGACCGCGACCGCTCGGCCCGCTACGCGGTTCGCCGCAACCTCGAGGTGTGCGGGTTCGTCGATCGAGCCACGCTCGTCGAGGTGCCGGTCGAGCCGTGGCTGGCGACGCTGGAGGCGGACGTGTGGTTCGACCTGGCCTTCTGCGACCCGCCGTACGCCTTCGACGGCTGGGTCGACCTGCTGGCGTCGGTGCCGGCGGAACTCGTCGTGGCGGAGGCGTCCGCTGCCGTCCCGCTGCCCGCGGGGTGGTCGATCGCGCGCGAGTCCCGCTACGGCGGCACCTGGGTGGGCTTCCTCGTCCCGCCGTCCACGGCCGGCGCGGTCTGACGCGGGGCGTCCCACCCGCGAGCGAGGCCGTGCTCTGCGGGGTGTGTGTCCTGGTGCGAGGGGTGACGTCGATTACCGTGGCCTGTGTTGGCCAGTGCTCTCGCCCTGGCGGGGCGCCAGCGTTCGTCGACGAGCACAGCGGCCGAGAACCTGCCCCGTGATCAGGAGCCCCCACCAGTGACCACCGTCCTCTACCCCGGGTCGTTCGATCCGATCCACAACGGCCACATCGAGATCATCGAGGTGGCGTCGCGGTTGTTCGACGAGGTGGTCGTCGCGGCGGTGCGCAACCCGCAGAAGGGCGCTCCGCTGTTCACGCTCGAGGAGCGGCAGGACCTGATCGCGGAGTCCACCGGCCACCTCGACAACGTGCGCATCACCATGTTCTCGAGCCTGGTCGTCGACCTGGCGAAGGAGGTCGGCGCCGACTTCATCGTCAAGGGTCTGCGCGTGGTGTCCGACTTCGAGTCCGAGCTGATGATGGCGCAGATGAACAAGCGGGTCTCGGGTGTCGACACGCTGTTCATCCCGTCGGGTTCGTCCCACTCCTACCTGGCGTCGAAGCTGATCCGGGAGATCGCCCGCTACCACGGCGACATCACGTCGATGGTGCCGGCGTCGGTGGCCAAGCTGCTCGCCGAGAAGTACGCCGCCGAGGCCGCCGCCGGAGGTGACGGGAACGGGTGATGGACGACGACGACCACTCCTTCGAGCACAGCTTCGACGCCCGGGTGGCCGAGCGGGCGCCCGGCGGCGACGTCGAGGCGCTGCTGCGCCACCTGCACGAGCTGGTCGACACCGCCCGCCCGGCGCCCCTGTCGACCCAGGTCAAGGTCGACCGTGACGAGGTGCTCGACCTGCTCGACCAGGCGATCGAGCGCCTGCCCGACGAGGTGCGCGCCTCCCGCTGGCTGCTGAAGGACCGCGAGGAGTTTCTGGCCCGCACCCAGCGCGAGGCCGACGACATCCTCGCCGCCGCCCGCGGCCAGGCCGAGCGCATGGTGCAGCGGTCCGAGGTCATGAAGGCCGCCGAGGCCAAGGCCCGGCGCATCATGGAGAACGCCCGCGCCGAGGCCAGCCGGCAGCGCAACGAGGCCGACGACTTCTGCGACAAGCGCCTCGCCCAGCTCGAGACCGTGCTCGAACGCACGATGACGGTCATCGCCTCCGGTCGCGCCAAGTTGCGCGGGCCGGCGGGGGAGGGCCTGCCGCCCGTCG
Organism: Acidimicrobiales bacterium; assembly: GCA_036280455.1. Lineage (GTDB taxonomy): Bacteria > Actinomycetota > Acidimicrobiia > Acidimicrobiales > VFJN01 > ZC4RG19. The sequence continues at coordinate 9,595 of DASUQS010000106.1, read as the reverse complement.
GCGTCGGTGGGCTGGCGCCCGGGGCGGTCAACGGCCAGGGGCCGGTCGACGACCACGACGTCGACGACCACGATCCCGCGCCCGGCTTCTTCGACCAGGACCGCGCCTGAGCCTCCTCGGGTCGCGGTGGCCCGGCGACCGGTGCATGGTCGTCGGGCGCGGACGCTCCTAGCCTGGGCGGCGTGGCACGCCCGTTCCTGATCTCGACCGGTGAGCTGTTCCGGCAACGGGGTGCTCGGCACCCTCTCACGCTCGCGGGCCCACTGCCCGGCCTGAGGCTGTCGACCACCCGCCTGACCGGCGACGACGTCGTGGCGGACGTCGTGCTGGAGGCCCAGGGCGAGACCGTGACGGTCAGCGGCACGGTCACCGGTTGGTGGGAGGGTGAGTGCCGGCGCTGCCTCGAACCGACCGGTGGCGAGGTGACCGTCGAGGTGAGCGAGGTGTTCGAGCCCGATCCCGTCGAGGGCGAGACGTATCCGCTCGGGCGGGACGACCTCGACCTCGAGCCTGCGCTGCGGGAGGCCCTCGCGCTCGCCCTGCCGATCGCCCCCCTGTGCGACGAGGCCTGCGCCGGGCCCGACCCCGAGGGTCACCCGGTCACCGTCGCGCCCGATGCCGACGAGGTGGACGGCGCCGGCGCGGTGCCTCCGCCGGCCGATCCCCGCTGGGGGGCCCTCGACGCCCTCCACTTCGACAACTGAGCGGCCGGCGCGGTTCGACGGTTCCGTCGGTGGCCCGCTAGCATCTTCCATCCGTGCCCGCCCGGCGGGTGCGTCGCGCCGTGCCTCAGGCGCCCCACCGACACGTTGCAGGAAGACTCCCATGGCCGTCCCCAAGAAGAAGACCTCCAAGGCCAAGAGCCGCAGCCGCAGGGCGAGCGCGTGGCGCCTCGAGCGTCCCGCTCGTAGCGTCTGCCCGCGCTGCGACTCGGCGAAGCTGCCCCACGTCGTGTGCGGCAACTGCGGCTGGTACGGCGGCCGTGTCGCCATCGAGGTCGACTGAGGATCCGCCGGCACCGACGGCCTCGGACACTCCGCTGACCGACACCAGCCTCACCCCGCCCGCCACGATGCTCCCGATCGCCATCGACGCCATGGGCGGCGACAACGCACCCGACGCCATCGTCGAGGGTGCCCAGCGCGCCGCGTCCGAACTGGGCGTGCCCGTCGTTCTCGTCGGCCGGCCCGACGAGGTCGGGCCTCTGCGGGGCGATCTCGACCTGATCGAGGCCTCGCAGGTCATCGGCATGGATGCCGACCCGGGGTCCAGCGTCCGCACGATGAAGGACTCGTCGCTCGTCCGGGCGGCCGAGGCCGTGCGCGACGGCAAGGCGTCCGCCATGGTCTCCGCCGGCAACACGGGGGCCACCATGGCCTCGGCGCTGCTCCGCATGGGCCGCATCAAGGGCGTGTCCCGACCGGCGATCGCCACGCCGATCCCGGTGCCCGGCTCGACGCCCACGGTGCTGCTCGACGCCGGCGCCAACGCCGAGTGCCAGGCCGCGTGGCTCGTGCAGTTCGCGCAGATGGGCGCGGTGTTCGCCCGCGAGCGCTACGGCATCGCCGAGCCGCGGGTGGGCCTGCTCTCCATCGGCGAGGAGTCGACCAAGGGCAACCCCCTGGTCAAGGAGACGCACGAGCTGCTGGCCGCGCCCGACGCGCTGGCCGGCTCGGGGGCCCGCTTCGTCGGCAACGTCGAGGGCCGCGACATCATGACCGACGAGATCGACGTCGTCGTCACCGATGGCTTCACGGGCAACGTGGCGCTCAAGACGCTCGAAGGCGGCATGAAGGCCCTGGTGCGCAGCGTGCTCGACGCGCTCGGCACCACCGACGTGGCCGACCAGGCGTTCGAGTCGCTGCTCCCCATCTACGCCACGCTCGACCCCGACAACACCGGCGGCGCCATGCTGCTCGGCGTCGACGGGGTGTGCATCATCAGCCACGGATCGTCGTCGCCGACAGCGATCGTGAACGCCGCTCGCGTGGCGAGCGAGATGATCGGCGCCGACCTGGTGGAGCGCCTGCGTGCGGCCGTCGCTCCGCGCTGAGCGACTCCGCTTGTTCACAAGCGCACAAACTGCGGCCTCGCTACACTGCCCGCCGTCAGAGGCCGAGCTCCGAGGCACGGCCGAGACCCGAGCCGACGACGACGACGCCCAGGTGCGCGCCAGCAATCCGCACATCGAGACCGCGGTGCGCCGTCCGCCCGTGTTGTTGACAACCCTGACCAGGAGTATCTGAGTGCCCGCCGAGACCCATGTCGAGCGCAGTCCGATGGATCGCCAGCAGGTCTTCGACCTGATCCGCGATCGGTTGGCCGACATCCTCGAGGTCGAACCGTCGTCCATCAACGAGGGCGACTCCTTCACCGACGACCTCGACGCCGATTCCCTCGCTCTCATCGAGCTCGCTGAAGCCCTCGAGGAGGAGATCGGCGAGCGCAGCGTCGGCTTCCGCATCGAAGACGAGGACCTCGAGGACATCAAGACGGTGCGCGACGCCGTCGACTACGTCCTCGCCCGGCTCTGAGGCACAGCCATCTCTCTCCCTGTCGATCGCCTCGACGAGCTGGCTGAGCGCCTCGGCGTCAACGTCGAATCCCCCGGCGTGCTGGCGCCCGCGCTCGTGCACCGTTCCTGGTGCGCGGAGAACCCGGGCCACGACTCGAACGAGCGGCTCGAGTTCCTCGGCGATGCCGTGCTCGGGGTGATCATCACCGATCACGCCTACCACGCATATCCGACGCTCAGCGAGGGCGAGCTGACCGACGTCCGCAAGGCGGTCGTCAACGCCGTCACCCTGGCGGAGGTGGCCGACGAGCTGACCCTCGGCGACTACCTGCTGCTCGGCAAGGGCGAGGAGCAGTCCGGCGGGCGCGAGAAGCCGTCGATCCTCGCCGACGCGCTCGAGGCCGTCCTCGGCGCCGTCTACGTGTCGGCCGGCATGCAGGAGGCCCACGACCTGGTGCTGCGGCTGCTCGGCAGCCGGGTGGCCGAGGCACACGCCGGTGGCCCCGGCGGGCAGGACTACAAGAGCCGGCTGCAGGAGCTGGCGGCCCGTCACTTCGACGAGTCGCCCCGCTACGAGACGCTGGCCGAGGGCCCCGACCACGCCCGCCGCTTCCACGTCACCGTGGCCGTCGGCGGCGAGGCGCGGGGCACCGGCGACGGCCGGTCGAAGAAGCAGGCCGAACAGGTCGCGGCACGCGACGCCTACGCCACCCTGGTGGCCCAGTTGGAGAGCGAAGATGCCTGAGTTGCCCGAGATCGAGACCATCCGACGGGGTCTCGAGCGCGAGACCGTCGGGCGGAGGGTCAAGGCCGCCGAGGTCCCCGTCGCCAAGGCGGTGCACCGCAACGGGTCGCGCAAGGCGTTCCAGTCCCGCCTCGACGGGGCCAAGATCAAGGGCGTCGACCGCCGTGGCTCCCTGCTGGTGTTCACGCTCGACACCGGCGAGCTGCTGGTGTTCGACATCGGCACCTCGGGCTACCTGCTGCGCACCAGCCCGAAGGACGAGATGGCGAAGGACACCCAGATCGTCATCACCTTCACCCAGGGCGGCCAGTTGCGCATGGGCGATCCGGAGGGCGTGGCCGAGGCCTTCGTCGTCACGCCCGACCTGCTGCTCGTCGAGGCACCCGAGCTCGGCAACCTCGGGCTCGACCCGGTGGCATCGCCGGTCTCGTGGACGGCCTTCGCCCAGTCGCTGGTCAACCACCGCACCGAGAAGCTCAAGCCGCTTCTGCTCGACCAGTCGTTCGTGGTCGGCCTCGGCGGGCTGTACGCCGACGAGATCCTGCACGACGCCGGGCTGCGCCCCGACCGGGCGGTGTCGACGGTGTCGACCATGGAGATCCGCCGGCTGTACCGGTCCCTCGTCGAGATCCTCCACGAGGCGACCAAGCACCACGGCACCTCGATGCCCGAGCACCCCTTCACCGACCTCCAGGGCAAGGAAGGCAGCTTCCAGGAGGAGCTCCAGGTGTGGGGCCGCGACGGTCAGCCGTGCCGGCGCTGCCGCCAGACGGTGACCAAGCAGCGCGGCGGCGGGCGCATCACCTACTGGTGCCCGAGCTGCCAGGTCTGAGTCGGGCCACGGCCGGGGAGCGCCGCGGCGCGCTCACGCTGGGTGGCATCCCCATGCCGCCCGGGGCCGTCCTCTAGTTTCGGAGTCCGATGTTCCTCAAGGCGCTGACCCTCAAGGGGTTCAAGTCCTTCGCGGAGTCGACCGTCCTCGAGATGCAGCCGGGCGTCACCGTCGTGGTGGGCCCGAACGGCTCGGGCAAGTCCAACGTGGTCGACGCCATCGGCTGGGTGCTCGGCGCCCAGGCGCCCTCCGCGGTGCGCAGCCAGAAGATGGAAGACGTCATCTTCGCCGGCACGACCAAGCGCCAGGCGCTCGGGCGGGCGGAGGTGAGCCTGACCATCGACAACGGCGCCGGCCTGCTGCCCATCGAGTTCAGCGAGGTCACGGTCACCCGCACCCTGTGGCGGTCGGGCGAGAGCGAGTACGCCATCAACAACGTGCCGTGCCGGCTGCTCGACGTGCAGGACCTGTTCAGCGACACCGGCGTCGGCCGCCAGCAGCACGTGATCGTCGGCCAGGGGCAGATCGACGCGGTGCTGAACGCCCGCCCGGAGGACCGGCGGCTGATCATCGAGGAGGCCGCCGGCGTCCTCAAGCACCGCAAGCGCAAGGAGCGCTCCGAGCGCCGCCTCACCGCCACCGAGGGCAACCTCACCCGCCTGAACGACCTGCTGCGCGAGGTGCGCCGCCAGCTGCGGCCGCTGGAGAAGCAGGCCGATGCCGCCCGCCGCCACGGCGACCTCATCGCCGAGCTGCGGGCCCTGCACGTCTTCGTGGCCGGCCGCGAGCTGTCGACCCTCAAGCGGCGCCTCGGCGACACGACCGCGGCCCGCGCCGAGCTGCGCAACGAGGAGACGCTGCTCAAGCGCACGCTGGCCGACCTCGACGTCACCGTGATGGCGGCGGAGGCCGAGCTGGCCACGTTGGGCGGCAGCGAGGTCGGCGACGCCCTCGTGCAGGTGCAGGGCCTGCGGGAGAAGGCCCGCGGGCAGCTCGCCCTGCTGACCGAGCGCCGGCGCGGTGTCGACCGCGAGCGGGCCGCGTCGGTCGACCAGGGCGTCGTCGCCAGCCTCGAGGCCGACGCCGCCCGCCTGCAGGCCGACATCGCCGGGCTGGCCGACGAGTCCGAGGCCCTCGCTCCCGCGGCCGACGAGTTGGCGCAGGCAGAGGCCGACCTGGTCGAGGCCCGGCAGGCCTTCGAGGCCGAGTGGGGCGAGGGCGTGCCGTCGCCGTCGGGCCGGGCGTCGGAGGTGCGGGGCGAGCTGGGCACCCTGCGCAAGGTGCTCGACCGCGCCGACGCCGACGCTGAGCGCGCCGGAAACCGCGTCGCCAACCTGCGGCGCAAGCTCGAACGGCTCGACAGCGAGGCCGCCGAGGCCACCCGGCAGCTCGACGGGCAGGCCGACGAGGCCCAGCTGGCGGCGGCCGTCGACGCCGCCCGTCAGGAGCGGGCCGAGGCCGATGCGGCCGCCCAGGCCGCCGAGCAGCGCCGCGACGAAGCCCAGGCCGAGCGCCACACGTGGACGGCCCGCACCGATGCCCTGGCGATGGCGCTCGACGAGGCCCGATCGCGGGCCGGCGCCGAGCGCCTGTCCGCTGTCGAGGGCGTGGTCGGCACCCTGCTCGACCTGGTCGACATCGATCCCGGCTGGGAGGCCGCGGCCGAGGCCGCGTGTGGCGAGGCCCTGGCGGCCGTCGTCGTGGACTCGGTGGCGTCCGGCCGGCGCGCGCTGCAGGTGCTCGCCGACGGCGACGTGCCGGGCGCGGTGCTCGCCATGGGTGTCGCCCCCACGCCCCGCACGCCGCCGCCGGTCGGCGAGCCGGTGCTCACCCACGTGCGGGCCCGGCGGCCCGAGGTGGCGGCCCTGCTCCAGGGCCTGCTGGGCGCGGCGGTCGCCGTCGAGGGGGGCTGGACCGCGGCCGTCGACACGGTGCTCGCCCACCCCGACGCGGTCGTCGTCACGCGCAGCGGCGGCCGGTTCGGCGCCGGCGGGTGGCGCGTCTCGACCACGACCACCGGCGCCACGGGCGCCGCGCTCGACGAGGCCCGTGAGCGGGCGGCCGCCGCCGCGGCCGCCGCCGACGCCGCGCTCGCCGCGTTCCGCGACGCCAAGGCGGCGCTCGACCAGGCCCGGCAGGCCGAGTCCGCGGCCGTCAAGGCGCTCGACCAGCACCAGCGCACCCGCACGGCCGCGACGACCGCGCGCGAGCGGGCCGCGCGCGACCGAGACGACACGGTCGCGGAGCTCGACCTCCTGGCCGAGCAGCAGGGCGACACGGCCGAGCGCCTGGCCCGCGACCGCGACCGGGCCGCCGAGCTCGCCGCCGAGCTGCCGCAGCTCGAGGCCGAGGAGGCCGCCCTGCGTGAGCGGGCCCGGGCCATGGCGCAGGCGCGCCAGCGCCTCGACCAGCAGGCCAACCAGGTGGCGTCCCGGCGCACGGATCTCGACAAGCGCCGCACCGCGCTCGCCGACCGCAACACGTTCCTCCAGCGCCGCCTGGCCGAGGTCGAACAGCGCCTCGCGGGGCAGGTCGAGGCGCGCCGCCAGGCCGAGGTGCGCCGCGGCGAGCTCGACACGGCCGAGCGGGCGCTCGACCGCCTGTCGCTCTTCGTGCGCGACCGCCTGGTGCTCATCGAGGAGCACCTGGCCGACATGCAGGCCCGCCGCCAGCGGGAGACCGACGCCCAGCGCGCCCTGTCCGCACAGCTCGACACCCAACGGCGCGAGCGGGCTGCGGCGGAGAAGTCGCTGGCCGAGAAGCGGGAGCGCCTCCAGCGGATCGAGCTCGACGAGGCCGAGGTGCGGCTGCGCCTCGAACAGGCGATCGAGCACTGCCGCACCCAGCTCGACGTCGAGCCCGAGGCCGCGGTGGCGGCGCCCCAGCCCGAGCTGGCCGAGGGCATGACCCCGACCGTGCGGGTGCGCGACCTCGAGCGCGAGCTGCGGGTCATGGGGCCGGTCAACCCGCTCGCCCTCGAGGAGTTCGAGGCCCTGTCGGAGCGCCACACGTTCCTGACCGAGCAGCTCGACGACGTGAAGGGCAGCCGGCGCGAGCTCAACAAGGTCATCCGGGCGATCGACCAGGAGATCGTGCGGGTCTTCGCCGCCGCCTTCGCGGACGTGAGCGAGAACTTCGAGCAGCTCTTCGCCACGCTCTTCCCGGGCGGCGTCGGGCGCCTGCGCCTGACCGATCCCGACGACCTGCTCAACACGGGCATCGAGATCGAGGCCAAGCCGTCGGGCAAGAACGTGAAGAAGCTGTCGCTGCTCTCCGGCGGGGAGCGGTCGCTGACCGCGCTGGCCTACCTGTTCGCGGTGTTCCGCAGCCGGCCGTCACCGTTCTACGTGATGGACGAGGTCGAGGCCGCCCTCGACGACGTGAACCTGCACCGCTTCCTCGACCTGGTCACCGAGTTCCGGCAGGAAGCGCAGCTCATCATCGTGAGCCACCAGAAGCGCACGATGGAGGCCGCCGACTGCCTGTACGGCGTGACGATGCAGCCGGGAGGCTCGTCGCGCGTGGTCAGCGAGAAGGTGGGTGCCGGCGCCTGAGCGCCGTGTCCACCTGGCCGAGGGCGAGGCCTGCGTTCAGGCGGCCCGGGCCACGTGATGACCTGAGCCTCATGCCGGGGTGTCAGGCCGGACCCGCGTCATCCCTCTGCCGTCACCGCTGGATCAGGCGATCGCCTCGATGCGCGTGATCAGGCGGCGGAGGAGGAGGATGTCGTCGCGCGGGTCGCGCGGCTCGTGTGCCTCGTGCACGTCGATCAGGCCGGTGGTGTAGAGGTCGGCGACGAGCACGCGGACGACGCCGAGCGGTGCGCCGAGACTGGATGCGACCTCGGCGAGCGACCGCGGTTCCACGCAACGCTCGACGATGTGCCGCTGCTCGGCGGGGAGGGTGGACGACGTGGCCCGGGCGAGCGGTGTGGACGAGAGCATCGTCTCCACCGGCAGCGTCGTCGACCGGTTGGGCCGGGTCCGTCCGCCGGTGAACAGGTAGGGGCGGACGATGCCGGCATCCAGCTCCCAGGCGTCGTCGCCCGGGTGCGGGTCAGCCACGGCCGCGACCGACGGACACGGTGGGCGACGCGTAGGCCGGCGAGGGCGTGGGCCCGGCAGGCGGCGGCGGGATCGGGGTCGGATCGGGTGGCGGCCCGGACGCCGGCGACGCCGCCGCCCGTCCACCCGTGCCGCGGCCAGACGCCCCAGCGTCGGGCCGGACCACGAGGCCCGCCGGCATGACGACGTTGGCGGTGATTCCGCCGAGCGGGGAGTGGGCGAGGGTCACGCTCACGCCGTGGCGTTCGGCGAGACGGCCCACCACGTACAGCCCGAGGAACCGGGACACCGCGAAGTCGTCGGTCGGCGGATCGCTGATGCGGGCGTTGGCGGCGGCGAGGCGATCCGGCGGCATGCCGAGGCCGGCGTCGATGATGGCGACGGCGTAGCCCCCGTCGGGTGTCCAGCGCCCCGTCACGGACACCCGCGCCGTGGGAGGCGAGAACGCGAGGGCGTTGTCCACCAGCTCGGCGAGCAGGTGCGAGATGTCGCTGACCGCGGCGCCGACCACCCCGACGGGCTGGAGGTGGTCGACGTCCACCCGCGAGTAGTCGGTCGATTCGGCGAGCGCCGCCCGGACGACGTTCAGGATCGACACCGGCCGCGCCCATGGGCGGGGCGACTCGGCCCCGGCGAGCACGAGCATGTTCTCGGCGTTGCGTCGCAACCGGGTCGAGAGGTGGTCGAGGAGGAACAGGTCGGCGAGGCCCTCCGGGTCCTCGGTGCGCGCCTCCACCTGGTCGATGTGCTCCAGCTGCCGGGTGACCAGGTTCTGCGTGCGTCGGCCCATGTTGACGAACACGTCGTTGACGTTGCGGCGCAGCACCGCCTGTTCGGCGGCGAGCTGGACGGCGGCCCGCTGCACGGCGTTGAACGCGCCGGTCAGCTCGCCCAGCTCGTCTGCGGTGTCCGCCTCGATGGGGACGGCGACCTGATCGGCGGCCCCCGCGCCGTCGCTGTGGGCCAGTGCGACCGCGCGCGGCAGCACCTCCTCGGCGACCTGGTGCGCCGCGTGAGTCAACCGGCGGACGGGGCGGACGACGATGCGCTCGAGGAGCACGAGCAGCCCGACGATGAGGGCGATGCCCACGAGGCCGAGGCCGACGAGCAGGTTCCTCCGGCTCTCAGCGGCACGGCGCGCCGCGTCCGCGTCGGACGTGAGATCGGCGGCGACCCGATCGGCCACGCCGTTGAGCAGGTCGACCTTGCGGGTGGTCGACGAGAACCACAGGTCGCCGCCCTCGCCGTGGCCAGCGGGACCGAGTGCCAGCGCCTCGGTCCTCAGCCGATCGGCGGCGGCCACGGACGGGGACTGGAGAGCCGAGGTGTAGGCGTCGAGTTGGCCGTCGGTGGCGCCCTGCTCGAACTGCTCCCGCCACATGTCCTCGACCGCAACCGCCTCGACGAGACGGTCGCGGGTGGCGGGATCGAGCGATCCC
>DASUQS010000105.1:0-13564 GCA_036280455.1 Acidimicrobiales bacterium | reverse complement strand
CACGGCCGGCAACGCGTCGTCGCTGAACGACGGGGCGGCGGCCCTGCTGGTCGGCACCGAGCAGGCCGCCGCCGAGACGGGGATCGCCCCGCTGGCCCGCTTCGCCTCCCGGGCAGTCGCGGCCGTGGAGCCCCAGTGGTTCGGCATTGGTCCCGTCGAGGCGTCGCGCACGGCGCTCGCCCGCGCCGGCATCGGTTGGGGCGACCTGGCCGCGGTCGAGCTCAACGAGGCCTTCGCCGCCCAGGCGCTCGCGTGCCTGGCCGAGTGGCCCGAGCTCGACCCGGAGATCGTCAACCCGAACGGCGGCGCCGTCGCCATCGGCCATCCCCTCGGCTGCTCGGGCGCCCGGCTGATCGCCACCCTCGCCCACCACCTGCGCCGCACGGGCGGTCGCTGGGGCCTGGCGACCGCCTGCATCGGGGTCGGTCAGGGCATCGCCGTCGTCCTCGACGCGGGGTAGAGCCGCCCACCGCGGTGAGCTCGTCGTCCGCCGCCGGCCGCCCGGCAACTCGCCGCCCCCAAGGTTGGGGACAGGCCGCTCCGTCTCCCGCTCGCTGATTGACGGGCCCGATCCGGGGTAGCTGAGGTCCGATGCTCACTCCCGGCGAACTGATCGACGGGCGCTACCTCATCGGTGACCTGCTGGGACGAGGCGGGATGGCCGAGGTCCACCGCGCGACAGATGTCGTGGACGGGCGCGCCTATGCACTGAAGGTGGTGCGCGGGACGGAGCCCGGGCTCGAGGACCGGTTTCGGCGGGAGGCCGAAGCGCTCGCCCGCATCGACCACCCGGGCCTGGTCCGGCTCCACCGCGTCGGAGCCCACCGAGGGTTCGGGTACCTCGTCCTCGACCTGGCCGAGGGCCCGCCCCTCAGTCAGGCGCTGGCCCGCGGCCCGGCCGGCGTCGACAGGACCGTGTCGGTGGGCCGGCAGATCGCGGCGGCGCTCGCCCACGTGCACCGCTCCGGCCTGGTCCATCGCGACGTCAAGCCGTCCAACATCCTGCTGCACCACGGCCGAGCCCTGCTCGCCGACTTCGGCATCGCACGCATGCCGGGAGCCCCATCTCTGACCGTCACGGGCCAGGTCATCGGCAGCGCCCCCTACCTGGCGCCGGAGCAGGTGGAGGGCCGGCCGGCCGGGCCTCCCGCCGACGTCTACGCCCTCGGCCTCGTCCTCATCGAGTGCCTCACCGGCCGTCGCTGCTACCCCGGCACCTACGTCGAGTCGGCGATCGCGCGCCTGCACCGCGCCCCTGAGGTACCTGGGGTGCCCGCGTGGCTGCGCGACGTGCTGGTGGCGATGACGATGCGCGAGCCCGCGCGACGTCCGCCGGCGGGCGCGGTGTCCCAGGCGCTCGCCCGCCGTGATTCGGCGCCGGTGATGGCGGCCACGGCCGCGGTCGGCCCGGGTCCGGGCCGCCGGAACGTGCGGCGCAGGCACCCGAGCCGGCGGCGTGCGGGTGCACAGGTGTTCGCAGCGGCTGCGGCCGTGCTGGTGACGCTCGGCTGGACGATCATGGGAGGCGATCCGCCGTCGCAGCCCACGGAGTCGGGATCGCCTCCGACGACGGCTGTGGCACTGGTGGCGGACCCCGCTCCGTCCACCGGCGGCGCGGCGGTCCCCGCATCCTCCCGGGAGAGTGCTCCCGATGGGTCGACCACTGCCGGCTCCGCGCCCACCGCCGATCCGGGGGACGCCCCGGCGATCGAGACGCCGGCCCCGGCTACTCGACCGGCGGCGGTCGATGCGGGCCGCTCGGCCGGCGCCGACCAGGGCCCGCCGCCGGCCGCCGCACCCACCACCACCACCACGACGACCACAGCGCCCACACCTCCCGGCGACGATGCCGGGACGGGCAACGGCAACGGGGATGGCAGTGGTGATGGGGCGGGCAGCGGGAACGGCTCGGACGACACCGTCCCGGACGGAGGCGACGTCGACGACCCGGTCGACACCGCCCCGCCCAGCAGCGACACCACCGGCTGATCTGCCGTCGTCGACGGTCACCAGCCGTGGTGCGTGCTGCACCGACGGCCACGGCAGAGCGACGCTCAGCGGCCACTGACCCGGGCCGCCATGGCCGCTGGCGCCCGGGTCACCCCCGGCGGGTGCGCCACCGGGTGACGACGTCCTCGACGTCGAGCGGGGCGACGGTCGACGGCGGGCCGGACGTGGGCACGGCGTTCACACGGCGGATGCGGGCGTTGATGCCGGCGACCAGCTGCCGCACCTCGTCCTCGCTGCCGGCCACGGCGATGCGGTCGACCGTGTCGTCGAGCTCCTTGCGGACCGCCAGGGTCGGCGGCAGGTGCGAGTAGCCCTCCCGGCGCAGCTTCCCGCGGACCCAGCGCAACTCGTCGTGGGGCTGGTCGATGTCGGCGATCGGCTTGCCGTGACCGGGCAGGCGCTCGAACTCGCCACGTTCCATGCCCTCGCGGATCTGCCGGTCGATCCACGTCTCCCAGGTGACCCCGGGCGGTTTCCGACCGCTCATCTCGGCCTCCGAACCTCCGCTGCGTACTCGTGAACAGCTTCACATATCGAGCCCGACGCCCGCCACGGTCATTCGTCGCCAGGCTTCGGTCTCACGGGGAAGGTCGTAACGTGTGGGCGAGCTCGTCCCCGACCGGCAGGAACCCGCCGTGACGACCGAGAGCATCCGGACCCCGCAGGGCACCCCCGACGACGTGACCGGCCTCGTCGACCGCGCGGTCGACCTCGCCGGACGGTGGATCGCGGCCACGGCCCGCACGGAGACCGCCCGGGAGCGCGCCGCCAGCGAACAGCTCGCCGCGCTGGTGGGCGACAGCGAGGGCCTCGACCTCGCCGTGCGCTTCGTCGACCGCGTCGCCCGACCGGAGGACCCGGCCGTCGCCGCCCGCGAGCTGGCCGGCATGTCGACCGCCGCAGCGGCCGCGTTCCTGTCCACAGCCGATCGGCTGCTGCTCGCCGCCGGGTCGAAGGTCGCTCGGCTGGCGCCCCGGGTCGTGGTTCCGCTCGCCCGGCGCCGACTGCGCCAGCTCGTCGGGCACCTGGTCGTCGACGCCCGCGACCCGGCGCTGGCCCGCCACCTCGCTCGGGCGCGCGACGACGGGTTCCGCCTCAACATCAACCTGCTCGGCGAGGCGGTGCTCGGCGAGGCGGAGGCCGCCCGGCGGGCCGACCGCACGCTCGCCCTGCTGGGCCGCGACGACGTCGACTACGTGTCGATCAAGGTGTCGTCGCTCGTCTCGCAGATCTCGACCTGGGACACGGCCGGCACGGTCGCCCGGGTGCTCGACCGGCTCCGCCCGCTCTACCAGGCGGCGGCCGACCGCACCCCGCCCGCCTTCGTCAACCTCGACATGGAGGAGTACCGCGACCTCGACCTGACGATCGAGGTGTTCACGGCCCTGCTGTCGGAGCCCGCCTTCCACGACCTCGAGGCCGGCATCGTCCTGCAGGCCTACCTCCCGGACTCGGTGGCCGCACTCGATCGGCTGATCGCCTTCGCCCGTCCCCGGGTGGCGGCCGGCGGGGCCGGCATCAAGGTGCGGGTCGTCAAGGGGGCCAACCTGTCGATGGAGCGGGTCGAGGCCGAGCTGCACGGCTGGGCCCCGGCGCCCTACGGCACCAAGGCGGAGGTCGATGCCAACTACCTGCGCCTCGTCGAGCGGGCGCTGCGACCCGAGCTGGCGGGGACGCTGCGCCTCGGCGTGGCGTCGCACAACCTGTACGACGTGGCGCTGGCGCACCTGCTGGCCGAGCGGCGGGGCCTCACGGCGATGGTCGACGTGGAGATGCTGCAGGGCATGGCACCTGCCCAGGCCCGGGCCGTGAAGGACGTCGTCGGATCGGTGCTGCTGTACACCCCCGTGGTCGCCCCCGAGGACTTCGACGTCGCCGTGTCCTACCTGGTGCGCCGGCTGGAGGAGAACGCCCAGCCGCAGAACTTCCTCCACGCGCTGTTCACCGGCGACGCGGGTGGGGCCGGCCCACCGGACGACGATGGCGGCGCGGACGGCAGCGCCCGCGGGAATGGCGGCGGCCCCGACGAGGGCGGCGGCCCCGACGACGGCAGCCGCTCGGCGCCCGACGAGCGCAGCGGACTCGGCGACCAGGAGGCGCGGTTCCGGGCGTCGGTGGCCGCGCTCGCCTTGACGCCCTCCAGCCGGCGCCGTCGCACCGATCGTTCCCCCGCATCGCCGACCTTCGCCAACACCACCGACAGCGACCCGGCGCTGCCGGAGGTGCGCGCCTGGGCCGCCGAGCGGGTGACGGCCCGTCCGCCCGCCCTCACGTCGCCGGTCCTGCGCTCCCCGGGCGAGGTCGACCGCGTGGTGGCCGCGGCCCGGCAGGCGCAGGCAGGGTGGGCGGCGCGCCCCGCGGTCGAACGTGCGGCGGTGCTCCGCCGGGCGGCCGACGAGCTGGAGGCACGCCGGGGCGACCTGGTGACGGTGATGGCGGCCGAGGGCGGCAAGACGGTGGCCGAGGCCGATCCGGAGGTGTCCGAGGCCGTCGACTTCGCCCGCTACTACGCCGACCGGGCGGTCGAGCTCGACCCGGCGGCCGGGCACCTCGGCACCGACGGCGCCCGCTTCACGCCCTCGGCGGTCACCCTGGTGACACCCCCCTGGAACTTCCCGGTCGCCATCCCCATGGGCTCCGTGCTCGCCGCCCTGGCCGCCGGCTCGGCCGTGGTCATCAAGCCGGCGCACGCGGTGCCGGGCTGCACCGAGGTGGCGGCGGCGGCCCTGCACGCGGCGCTCGCGGACGCCGGAGCCCCGGCCGAGGTGCTCCAGGTGGTGCGCACCGACGAGGGCGGTGTCGGCCGGGCGCTCGTATCGCACGACGGGGTCGACACCGTCCTGCTCACCGGGGCGATCGAGACCGCCCGCATGTTCTCGACATGGCGGGCCGGGCACGCGGGCGGGCCCCGGGTCTACGCCGAGACGTCGGGCAAGAACGCCCTCGTCATCACCCCGGCGGCGGACTACGACCTGGCGGTGGCCGACCTCGTCCGCAGCGCGTTCGGCCACGCCGGCCAGAAGTGCTCCGCGGCGTCGCTCGCCATCCTCGTCGGCTCGGCCGGGACGTCGGCCCGCCTGCGTCGCCAGCTCGTCGACGCCGTGCGCTCGGTGCGGGTCGGGTCGCCGTCCGACCTCGGCACGACGATGGGCCCGGTCATCGAGCCGCCGGACGGCAAGCTCCTCCGGGCCCTCACGACGCTGGAGCCGGGCGAGTCGTGGCTGGTCGAACCGGCGCCGCTCGACGACAGCGGGCGCCTGTGGTCGCCGGGTCTCAAGGACGGGGTCGCGCCCGGATCGTTCTTCCACCTCACCGAGTGCTTCGGCCCGGTGCTCGGGATCATGCGGGCCGACACCCTGGAGGAGGCCGTGGCGCTGCAGAACGGCACCGCCTTCGGCCTGACGGGCGGGCTGCACTCGCTGGACGAGGACGAGATCGCCCGCTGGCTCGACACGGTCGACGTCGGCAACGCCTACGTGAACCGGCACATCACGGGAGCGATCGTGCAGCGCCAGCCGTTCGGCGGGTGGAAGGACTCGGTCGTGGGCCCCGGCGCCAAGGCCGGCGGGCCGAACTACGTCGCCCAGCTCGGCACCTGGGAGCTCGCGGGGCTGCCGGACCGCCGGGCCGAGCCCCCGCCGAGGGTGGCCCGGCTACTGGCCGAACTGACCGACCCGGCAGGTCTCGCGGGCTCCGACGAGACCGGTGTCGGCGGGGACCACGGCGGGGGCATCGGGGTCGGCAGAGGCGACGGCGATCGCGGTGAGACCGGTGATGGCGTGAGCGACGGCGACCGGGCCTGGCTGGCCGCAGCCGCGGGGTCCGACGCAGCCGCCTGGGCCGACGAGCTGGGGCAGGAGATCGACCGCACCGGCCTGTCGGTCGAGCGAAACACCCTGCGCTACCGCCCCCTGCCGTCGGTCCTCGTGCGGGCCGGCGCGGGTGCCACGGCGGCGGAGGTCGGACGGATCCTGCTCGCTGCCGAGCTCACGGGTACGACGGTGCGGCTGAGCGTCGACCCGTCGGTGGCGCCTCGGCTCCGGGCGGCGTGCTTCACCCGGTACGTCGAGGCCACCGAGTCCGTCGCCGCGTTCGTGGCCCGCGTGCGCTCTGGCGACGTGCGGGGCCGGGTCCGAGTGGTGGGCGACGAGCGCACCATGCTTCCGGGCGAGCTGGCGGCCGACGAGGTGACAGTTCTCGCCGGCCCGGCCCTGGCGACCGGTCGCCGCGAGCTGCTCACGCTGGTGCGCGAGCAGGCGATCTCACAGACCCTGCACCGCTTCGGCCACCTGCCGCCCGACCACCGCTGAGCGCGCTGCCGGGATGCGACCGACGGGGCGGCGCGCTCACCCGATCGCCGCGGCAAGCCCCATCCCGCCGACGAGCGACCCCCCGATCGCCCCGGCGACCAGGATGTAGGCGCGGGCGAAGCACGCGTGCATCTCGACTCGCAGGTCGTGGATCTCGCTCCGCACGCTGGCGTCGCCAGCGTGCATCTCGGCGCGGAGACCCGCCTCGAGGGCCTGCATGTCGCCGCGGAGACCCGCCTCGAGCGCCTGCATGTCGGTTCGGATGCTGGTGTCGATCGCCTGCATGTCGCCGCGGAGCCCGTTGATCTCGTCGCGGAGGCTCGCCTCGAGGGCCTGCATGTCGCCGCGGAGGCTCGCCTCGAGGGCCTGCATGTCGGCGCGGAGTTCGTGGCGGAGCTCCTGCATCTCGGTGCGCGTGAGCGCGAGCTCGGCGCGGAGGTGGTCGCGCGTGACGAGCTGGTCGTACTCGGTGGCGGGGAACTCGGCCATCAAGGCGTCCGCTTCTGCTTCTCCGAGGATCGGGACGAGCTTCTGGAAGATCGACGTGCGGCGGCTGGTGTTGAGGGTCATCGTGACGGTGTGCTTCCTGGTCGACGCTCGAAGGCTGCGAAGCAGCGAGGCCGGGCGGGAAGGGCCGCCACGTGGCGTGTAGCTGACGCCACCGTACCAGCGCGGCCGGAAGAGTCGATCAGCCGGGGATGAACTCCGGGTCGGTGGCGCCGGGCCCCGGAACAGGCTGGCGGCTCCACCACTCGCCCACGACCTCGAGGCACTGGGCGACGGAGCAGTTCATGTCCTGCGGAATAGGTCCGGGGTCGGGTGCGTTCGAAGGAACAGGTTGATACGTCAACTACCTACTCGAAGGGACGCACCCATGCAGTTCGGCATCTTCACCGTCGGCGACGTGACCGCCGACCCCACGACGGGCCGCACGCCCACCGAGCACGAGCGCATCACGGCCATGGTCGCCATCGCGCAGAAGGCCGAGGAGGTCGGCCTCGACGTGTTCGCCACCGGCGAGCACCACAACCCGCCGTTCGTCCCGTCGTCGCCGACGACGATGCTCGGCTACATCGCGGCGAGGACGGAGAAGCTCATCCTCTCGACGTCGACCACGCTGATCACCACCAACGACCCGGTGAAGATCGCCGAGGACTACGCCATGCTCCAGCACCTGGCCGACGGCCGGGTCGACCTGATGATGGGCCGCGGCAACACCGCGCCGGTCTACCCCTGGTTCGGCAAGGACATCCGCGACGGCATCGACCTCGCCTTCGAGAACTACGCCCTCCTGCGCAGGCTGTGGGACGAGGACGTCGTGGACTGGGAGGGCCGCTTCCGCACGCCGCTGCAGGGCTTCACCTCGACGCCCCGCCCGCTCGACGGGGTGGCGCCGTTCGTGTGGCACGGCTCGATCCGCAGCCCGCAGATCGCCGAGCAGGCCGCCTTCCACGGCGACGGCTTCTTCGCCAACAACATCTTCTGGCCCCGCGACCACTTCGTCCGCCTGATCGAGCTGTACCGCCAGCGCTACGAGCACCACGGCCACGGCTCCGCCGATCAGGCGATCGTCGGCGTCGGTGGCCAGGCCTTCATCCGCAGGAGCTCGCAGGACGCCGTGCGCGAGTTCCGTCCGTACTTCGACAACGCCCCGGTCTACGGGCACGGTCCGTCACTGGAGGCGTTCACCGAGGAGACGCCGCTGTCCGTCGGGAGCCCGCAGGAGGTCATCGACAAGACGCTGACCTTCCGCGAGTCGTTCGGCGACTACCAGCGCCAGCTGTTCCTGATGGACCACGCCGGTCTGCCGCTGCCGACGGTCCTCGAGCAGCTCGAACTGCTCGGCGGCGAGGTCGTGCCGGTGCTGCGCCGGGAGCTCGACGCCCTCCGGCCCGCCCACGTGCCCGACGGTCCCACGCACGCCGCCCGGGTGGCGGCGGCTCGGGCGGCCGCCGACGAGGCGGTGCCCGCCGCCACCTGACAACCCGCGCCGACGCTCACACGCCGCGCGCTAGTGCTGCTCGTCCGGGTCGGCGTCCGCGTCGGCCTTGGTCTGGTGGACGGTGCCCGGCTTGTGGTCGGGCGGGCCGTAGACCGTGTAGAGGCGCAGCGGCTCGGACCCGGTGTTGCGGAAGTTGTGGCGGGTGCCCGCGGGGACGAAGGTGAGATCGCCTGCGCTCACCGCGCTCGTGTTGCCGGCGAGATCGGCCTCGCCCTCGCCGTCCACGAAGACCAGCGTCTGGTCGAGGTCGTCGTGGACCTCGTCGCCGATCTCGCCGCCCGGCGGGATGGTCATGAGGACGACCTGCGTGTGCTCCCCGGTGATCACCTCGCGGCGGAACGCGTCGTTCTTCCGTGCCTCGGCGACGATGTCGTAGGTGGTGGGGGCGGCGTCGGCCATGGGTGTCTCCTCGGGTGGGGTCCTGACTGGGGGAGATACCCCGTTCGGTGGTCGGCGAACCGCGATGGACCTCGTGCCACCTGCGGTTGACCGGAGGAAATGAATAGTCGTTTAATAGGCCGCGTGGGACGCATCACGGGGGTCACGGCCCAGGAGACGCGGGAACGGCTGCTGCGCGCCGGCGCCGCCTCGTTCGAGGCCCGAGGCTTCGAGGGCACGCGGGTCGCCGACATCGCCCGGGAGGCCGGGGTCAGCAACGGCGCGCTCTACAGCCACTTCGGGTCCAAGGCCGAGCTGCTGGCGGAGGCCCTGCGCGACCACGGCTCCCAGGAGCTGGCGGCCCTGTTCCTCGACGATCCCGAGCGGTCGGTCGTCGACCTGCTCGTCGCGCTCGGCCAGGGCCTGCCCGAGCGGCCCCCCGAACAGGGCGCGCTCGTGATCGAGGCGCTCGTCGCCGCCCGGCGCGACGGGGAGGTGGCCTCGATGATGGGCGGCCACCTCCGCGAGCGCGACGACTGGCTCATCGACGTCATCCGCGACGGCCAGGCCGCCGGCACCTTCGCCGCGGACCTGTCGCCCGAGGCCGTGAGCCGCTACTGCCTGATGTTGCTGATGGGCTCGATCCTGCTGCGCGCCGCCGGCCTCCCCCCGGTCGACGGCGACGAGTGGGCGGCCCTGATCGAGCGCCTCGGCGAGGCGCTCCGCACCCCGATCCCGGAAGGAACGCCATGAGGGTCCACGTCGACCAGGACATCTGCCAGGGGCACGGCCGCTGCTACAGCCTGGCGCCGGAGCTCTTCGAGCCGGACGAGATCGGCAACGGCGTCGAGCTGAACGGCGGCGTCGTCGCCCCCGGCCAGGAGGACGAGGCCCGCAAGGCCGTCCTGAACTGCCCCGAGCGGGCGATCACCATCGAGGAGGACGCGTGACCACGGACGACCGGTTCGCCGGCACGATCGAGGACCGGATGCCCGCCGGGCCCCGGGGCACCGCCAACCAGATCGTCGAGGGGCCGGTGTCCGACTACGCCACCGACTTCGACCACCACGGCGCCGAGTGGGTGGGCGACCCCTACCCGATCATCGACGACCTGCGCGAGCGCTGCCCGGTCGCCCACACCGACCGCTACGGCGGCGCGTGGCTGCCGACCCGCCACGCCGACGTCGCGGCCGTCGCGTACGACACCGAGCGCTTCTCGTCGCGCTCGGTCGTCATGGGCAACACCCGGCCGCCCCTCGACGTCGCGCCCGCGGGCGTCTCGCCGCCGATCTCGTCGGACCCGCCGTTCCACCACGGCGCCCGCCGCGTGCTGCTCCCCGCGTTCGCGCCCCAGGCCATCGCCCGGCTGGAGCCCGGAACCCGCGACTACTGCAACGAACTGCTCGACGCGCTCGACGGCCGCGACGTCGTCGACGCCGCGGTCGACTTCGCCCAGCACATCCCCGTGCGGGTCATCGCCGACATGCTCGGCTTCCCCCGCGAGGACGCCGACCTGTTCCGCAGGTTCGTCCACGACGTGCTCGAGGGGGTCAACGACCCGCTCGAGGTGCGGTTCCCGAAGATGGTGGCGCTGTTCGAGTACCTCACCGCGCAGATCCACGACCATCTCGACAACCCGCGCGACGACCTGACGACCTACCTCATCGACGCCGAGATGGACGGCCAGAAGCTGAGCCCGGACCACATCGGCGGCACGATGGCCCTCCTGCTGCTGGCGGGCATCGACACGACGTGGAGCGCGATCGGCTCGTCGCTGTGGCACCTGGCCCGCACGCCGGCCGACCGCGAGCGGGTGGTGGCCGAGCCCGACCTGCTGCCCACCGCGATGGAGGAGCTGCTGCGCGCCTACGCCCCGGTGACCATGGCCCGCCTGGTGAAGGAGGACATGGACTGGAACGGCTGCCCGATGAAGGCCGACGACTGGATCCTGCTCTCGTTCCCGGCCGCCAACCGCGACCCGGAGCTGTTCGACGATCCCGACCAGGTGATCATCGACCGTGAGGTCAACCGCCACTCGGCGTTCGGCCTCGGCGTGCACCGGTGCCTCGGGTCCCACCTGGCCCGCATGGAGCTGCGGGTGGCGCTGGAGACGTGGCTCGCCCGCTTCCCCGAGTTCTCGCTGGCCGACCCGGACGCCATCACGTGGTCGCCCGGCCAGGTCCGCGGCCCGCGCCACCTGCCCCTGGCGATCGACCGCACCGCCGGCTGAGAGGTACACGTGCACACCAAGGCCACCGACCTGGTCGGCATCGACCTGCCGATCTTCGCCTTCTCCCACTGCCGCGACGTCGTCGCCGCGGTGACCAACGCGGGCGGTTGCGGCGTTCTCGGCGCCGTCGCCCACAGCCCGGAGCAGCTCGACATCGACCTGCGCTGGATCGAGGACGAGGTCAAGGGCAAGCCCTACGGCGTCGACCTGCTCGTGCCCGAGAAGTTCGTGGGAGCCGACGAGGGCGGGCTCGACCGGGACAGCCTCGCCGGGCTGGTGCCCGACGAGCACAAGCGCTGGGTCGACGAGCTGCTCGCCCGCTACGACGTGCCGCCCCTGCCCGACGACGTGGCCGGCGGCCGGGGCATCGGCGGCATGCGCGTCGATCCGAAGAGCATGGCGCCGCTGCTCGACGTCTGCTTCGAGCGGTCGCCGCGGCTGCTGGCCTCGGCCCTCGGCCCGCCGCCCGCCCACTTCATCGAGCGCTCCCACGCGGCCGGCATCCCGGTGGCCGCGCTCGCCGGCAACGTGCACCACGCGCAGCGCCACGCGGAGGCCGGGGCCGACATCATCGTCGCCCAGGGCACCGAGGCCGGCGGCCATACCGGCCAGATCGCCACGATGGTGCTCGTGCCGGAGGTCGTCGACGCCGTCGGCCCCCGGCCCGTGCTCGCCGCGGGCGGCATCGCCAGCGGCCGCCAGCTGGCCGCCGGCATGGCCCTCGGGGCGGACGGCGCCTGGTGCGGATCCGTGTGGCTCACGACGGCGGAGGCCGAGACGCCGCCGTTCATCAAGGAGAAGTTCCTCGCGGCGGGCGCGGGCGACACCGTGCGATCGCGCTCGATGACCGGCAAGCCCGCCCGCATGCTGCGCACCGCGTGGACCGACGAGTGGGAGAGCGACGAGGGCCCCGGCCCGCTCCCGATGCCGATGCAGCCGTTGCTCATCGGGCCGGCGATGGCCCGCATCGGTCGGGTGGCCGACAACCCCGGCTCCGGCGGCAACGACCTGGTCACCTACTTCGTGGGCCAGGTCGTCGGCAGCCTCGACGCGGTGCGCCCGACGCGGCGCGTCGTCGAGGAGATGATCGACGAGTTCATCGACGCCGTGCAGCGCCTGGGCGGCTTCCTCGCCACCGATGGAGACTGACGGCACGGGCCCGGGGCCACCGGGTATGCCAACCTGGCGGCAGTCGATCCATCCCCCGACGAGAGGAATCAGCACCTGATGTCCGACTACGTCATCCCCGATCCCGAGCCCAAGGAGATCGACGAGAAGCTGTCGATCGAGCTGCGGCACCTGGCGGACAACGCCGTGCTCAAGGGGCATCCGTCGGGCAACGAGAAGTGCGAGAACTGCCTCTACTACCTGGAGAACACGGCCGAGATCTCGTACTGCTGGCACCAGAAGCTGCGCATCCTCGTCGGCGCCGAGTGGTGGTGCCAGTGGTGGGAGGAGATCCCGAGCTAGCTGGGGCCCGGCGTCGGCGCCCGTGCGCCGGCGCTCAGCCCAGGGTGATGTGGCGGGACGGCGTGAGCTCGACCGCTTCGCCGATGATCTGCTGGCTGTGGACGCGGGCCACGTTGTCGGCCAGGGCGGTGGCCCGGTCGGCGAGCGGCCCGGTCCACCCCAGCGTCACGGTCTCGTGGAACAGGGTGAGCCACCGCCGGAAGTGGGCGGGGGTGAAGGGCTCCTGGGCGTCGACGAGCCGGTGGGCCCGGTACGGGTTGCCGACGTAGCCGGCCTGGCCCAGCAGTGCCCGGCACCAGAAGGCGGTCAGCTTCGGCAGGTGCTCCGACCAGTCGACCTGGGCGACGTCGTTGAACATGGGCCCGAGCAGGTCGTCCTGGGCGACGTCGGCGTAGAACCGGCGCACCATCTCGGCGATCTCTTCCGGGTCGTCCAGGTCCCGGGTGGGGGCGGGCCGTGGCGTCTCTCGCATGGCATTAGTTCTAGCATCTGGTAGAACTAATTGCGCCACCGTGCAGAGGAGAGCCATGAGCGACGTCATCGACGGTCTCGTCGACCGGCCCTACGCCTACGGGTTCCACACCGATCTCGACACCGACATCGCCCCCAAGGGGCTGACCGAGGACGTCGTCCGCCTCATCTCCGCCAAGAAGGGCGAGCCCGACTGGCTGCTCGACTGGCGGCTGGCGGCGTTCCGCCACTTCCTCACCCTCGAAGAGCCGACCTGGCCCAACGTCCACCACCCGCCGATCGACTACCAGGACATGCACTACTGGGCCGCCCCCAAGGCGAAGGGCCCGGCGCCGAAGAGCCTCGACGAGGTCGACCCCGAGGTGCGGGAGATGTTCGACAAGCTCGGCATCTCGCTCGCCGAGCAGGAGCGCCTGTCGGGCATCGCGGTCGACGCCATCGTCGACTCCGTCTCGGTGGCCACCACGTTCAAGGCCAAGCTGGCCGAGGCGGGCGTGATCTTCTGCTCCTTCTCCGACGCCGTGCGCGACCACCCGGACCTGGTGCGCCGCTACCTCGGCTCCGTCGTCGGGCCCCGCGACAACTTCTTCGCCTCGCTCAACTCGGCGGTGTTCTCCGACGGCTCGTTCTGCTTCGTGCCGGCGGGCGTGCGCTGCCCGATGGAGCTGTCGACCTACTTCCGCATGAACGCAG
>DASUQS010000104.1:0-15933 GCA_036280455.1 Acidimicrobiales bacterium | reverse complement strand
GAGGAGACCGGCACGCAGGTGGTCGCCCTCACCGGTGACCTCACCGTCGCCGGCGCGGCCGAGGACGTGGTGGCCGAGGCCGTTGCACAGCTGGGCGGGCTGCGGGGCACGGCGGTGACGACCGGCCTCGGCATGCACGGCCAGCGCGACCTGCTCGGCGGCACCGACGAGGACTGGGCGGCGACGTTCGACGACGTCCTGCTGGCGACCGTCCGAGCCTGCCGGGCCGCGGTTCCCGTCCTGGTCGAGGGCGGCGGGGGCGCCATCGTCACCACCGCGGCGTACTCGATCCGGGCCCCGAAGCCGCACCAGGTGCCCTACGGCGCGCTGAAGGCGGGGGTGGCCACGATGACGAAGGCCCTGGCCAAGTCGTTCGGCCCCGACGGCGTGCGGGCCAACTGCGTCTGCCCGGGCGCCACCGAGACGGAGATCCTGGCGGCCATGCGCACGCAGGTCGCCGAGGACCGCGGCTGGCCGGTGGACGAGGCGCTCGAACGGGTGATGACCGAGGAGTGGGGCATGAAGGTGGCGCTCGGCCGTGCCGGCCGGCCCGACGAGGTGGGCGACCTGATCGCCTTCCTGCTCTCGGAACGGGCCGGCTACCTCACCGGCGCCACGATCAACGTCGACGGCGGCACCGACTTCTGAAGGATTTCCCCAACAGATCTGGTCGCTCCAGCGACCAGATCTGTTGGGGAAATCACGTCAGGCCCAGCACGGTCACGGCAGGTCGAGGATGAGCGCGATCGTCTGCCGCACCTGAGCCAGGGCTGCTGCGCCGACGTTGCCCCGTGTCGAGCGCACCCGCGTCACCGACACGGTACGCAGGTGCTGGCACTGCGCCGCCGACGGCTGCCCCAGACCGTTCTCGGGATCCGGCTCGATGAGCACCTCCGAGCCGAAACGCCGGATCCTGGTCGTCAGGGGAACGACCTGGATGACCGACGGCGAGGCGTCGAGCACCCGCTGAGCGGTGACGACGACGGCAGGATGGTGGAAGCCGGCCTCACGACCCTGCGGGACACCGAGCTCGAGGTCGACGACATCACCCGAGGTCGGCATCGAGCCAGGCGGACTCGTCGTCGCGCAGCGGCGTGCGCAGCTCGGCACCGATGCGGTCCTGACGCAGGGCACGCACCGCCAGCGACACGGCGTTGCCGACGGTGGTGTCGAGCTCCGCAGCGAGTCGCTTCAGCTCGTCGTGCGTGGCGACGTCGATCCGGACGCTCGTGCTCTGCATGCAGATCAGCATACAAGGGGGCGGCGCCACCGCGAACGTCGACGGCGGCACCCACCCCTGAAGGATTTTCACTACAGATCTGGTCGCTGGAGCGACCAGATCCGTTGTGGAAATCCTCGTGTGGGGTGGCCGACTACGGCTCGGGGACCTCGAAGTGGGTGTCGCGCATCTCGAAGGCGCGGCGGGTGCCGTGCTCGGCGCGGGCCTTCACGAAGTTGAACTCGCCCTCGGCGAACTGCAGGTTCGTGCCGTAGGCGTGGAACATGTAGTTCAGCACCTCCTCGCCGGGATAGGCCTGGAGCTGCTCGACGAGCCGGAACGCCTCCTTCGCCATGACGATGCCGTCGGCCGGCATCCGCGACGCCTTCTCCGCCCACCAGGCGGCGCGGGCCTCCACCACCTCGGGCTCGACCACCTCGGTGAACACACCCAGGTGCGCGACCTCCGACGCCGCGAGGGTGTCGCCGGTCAGCAGCATCCGGCGGGCGAGGACCGGGCCGAGGCGGTGGAAGAACATGTGCAAGGACCCGAGGGCCGGCCCGAGGAAGCGGGTGGCGGGCATGCCGATCTGCGCGTCGCTCGCCACCACGGCGATGTCGGCCATCAGCGCCAGCTCGAACCCGCCGCCGAGCGCGAACCCGGACACCTCCGCCACCGTGACCTTCGGGTAGCCGAGGAACGCGTGGTAGAAGTCGAACGTCTTGCGGTCGACCAGCAGCCGGCGGCGCTGGCTCGGGCGGCGCCGGGTCTCCGGCGTGCGGGCCCCGTCGCCGTACCAGGCGTAGGCGTTGTTCATGTCGGCGCCGGTGCTGAACACGCCGCCCGCGCCCCGCAGCACGACGACCTTGGTGTCGTCGTCGTAAGCGAGCTCGTCCAGGTACTCGCCGAGCTGGGTGCGCATGGCCGGGTCGTAGGCGTTCTTGCGCTCCGGGTTGTCGAGCGTGATGCGGGCGATGCCCGTCTCGTCGTCCCGCTCCAGCAGGACCCGCGTCTCGCTTGCTCGCTCGCTCACCGACGTGGCCTCCTGGGGCAGCATCTTGGCGTCATCGTCACGCAGACCGTACGCTTAACCTTTAGATGTTTCCAGTGCGGCGGGGAGCCCGGGGAGGGGTGATGGAGTTCGGTTTGGACCCTGCGCAGGTCGAGCTCCAGCAGACCGTCGCACGGTTCTGCGCCGACCGCTTCCCCCTCGACGCGGTGGGTGGGCGCGAGGGCATCGCGACGGACCGGGACGCCTGGTCCGCCATGTCCGACCTGGGCACGTTCGGGCTGCTGCTGCCGGAACGCGCGGGCGGAAGCGGGTTGGGAGCCGTGGAGGGAGCGCTGCTGTTCGAGCAGCTCGGCTCGCACCTCGTGCCCGGCCCGGTGCTCTGGACCGTGCTCGCCGCACCGCTCGTGGACGGGGCCGCCTCCGGCACACGCCTGGTCGGCGGCGTCGAGGCACGTCACGTGCACGAGGGCGCGGTGGCGGTCGAGCACGCCGCCGACCTCGACGTGCTGCTCGTCGTCGGTGACGACGCCGTGGTCGCCTCCGACACCGCCGAGCTGCCCCCGCCCGTCGCGCTCGATCCCCTCGACCCCCTCACGCCGGTCGGCCGCTTCGTGGACCTGCCCGCGGGCGGCGACGCCGGCCGCGAGGTCGGCGGTGCGGAGGCCGCCGCGGAGCTCCGGCTCCTCGGCACCGTGCTCAGCGCGGCGCTGCTCGCCGGCGTGGCGGCCCGGGCGCTGGACATCGCCCGCGCGTACGCCCTCGCACGCGAGCAGTTCGGCGCCCCCATCGGCTCGTTCCAGGCGATCAAGCACATGCTCGCCGACATGTACCTGCGAGCCGGCCTCGCGCAGAGCGCCACCTACGCCGCGGCGGCGGTCGCGCAGGACCCGGGCGGCGACGACCCGGGCCGCGCCGCGGCGTCCGCCAAGCTGCTGGCCGCCGATGCCGCGATCGCCAACGCCGGCGCCGCTGTGCAGGTGCTCGGCGGCATGGGGTTCACCTGGGACATGCTGCCCAACTACCTCCTCAAGCGGGCGTGGGTGCTCGAACAGGGCTTCGGGACCGGCGACGAGCACGCCCTGCGTCTCGGCTCGCAGGTGGCGGAGGCGGCCGCATGACCGGTTCCCGGGACGAGGTCGAGGGCGTCCTCGTCGCCGCCGACGACGGCGTGCTGCGCATCACGATCGACCGGCCGTCCCGCAAGGGCTCGCTCGACCCCACGGCCGTCCGCCGGATCGTCGAGGCGCTCGAAGCCGCGTCCACCGACGACTCGCTGCGCGCCGTCGTCCTCGCCGGCACGGGATCGGACTTCTGCTCCGGCGCCGACTGGGTGGCCACCAACGCCGCGGGGGGCGAGAAGCCCCGCGCGGGCAGCATCCAGCGTCGGACGCCCCTCCAGGCCCACCGCCTCATCGCCCTGCTGCTCGAGATCCAGCTCCCCGTCGTGTGCGCGGTGCGCGGGTGGGCCGCCGGGCTCGGGTGCCAGCTCGCGCTGGCCGCCGACTTCACGATCGCCGCCGACGACAGCCGGTTCTGGCTGCCCTTCACCAAGCGGGGCTTCACGCCCGACAGCGGCGCCACCTGGCTGGTGCCGCGGCTGGTCGGCGTCGCCCGGGCCAAGGAGCTGCTGCTCCTCGGCCGGCCGGTCAGGGGCGAGGACGCGGCCGCGTGGGGGATGATCCACCGGGCCGTCCCCGACGACGACCTCGACTCGGCGGTCGACGACCTGGTCGCGGAGCTGCATGCGAGCGCAACGGTCGCCATCGGCCTCACCAAGCGCTGCCTCCACACCGCGCTCGACGGCGGCATCGTCGACGCCATGGCCGACGAGGCGCTGACGCTGGAGCTGTCCTCGCGCACCGCCGACTTCCGCGAGGGCCTGCGGGCCTTCACCGAACGCCGCGATCCCCGGTACGAGGGGAGATAGGACGTCCGATGGAGTTCGACACGATCCTCTACGACGTCGCCGACCGCACCGCCACGATCACGCTCGACCGGCCAGAGGCGCTCAATGCGCTCAGCCCGCTCATGGTGCAGGAGCTGCGGGCCGCCTACGCCGCGGCCGAGGCCGACGAGTCGGTGTGGACCATCCTCGTCACCGGCAACGGGCGGGCGTTCTGCACGGGTGCCGACGTGACCGAGATCCCCGAGGACGGGCGGGTGATCTACGACGAGCCCTACCTGTCGACGCTGCCCCAGTGGGAGGCGCCCCAGGAGGGCACGCCCCCGTTCCGTACGGGCACCAAGCCCGTCGTCACCGCGGTCAACGGGCTGTGCTGCGGGGCCGGGCTCGACTGGGTGACGACCGGCGACATCACCATCGCGTCGGACCGCGCCGAGTTCTTCGACCCGCACGTGAGCATCGGCCTCGTCTCGGGGCGCGAGGTCGTGCGCCTCGCCCGGGTGCTGCCGATGGGCATCGCCATGCGCATCGCCCTCACCGGCCGCCACGAGCGGATGAGCGCCCAGCGGGCCTACGACCTGGGGATGATCTCCGAGGTCGTCGAGCACGACCGGCTCATGGAACGGGCCCGGGAGGTCGTGGCGCTGATCAACCGGAACGCGCCGCTGGCCGTGCGGGGCACCCGCCTGGCGATCCGCAAGGGCATCGACCTGCCGCTGCACGAGGCCGAGATCATGGCGGAGGCCTTCCGCGAGCGGGTGCTCCGCACCGACGACGCCAGGGAGGGCCCGCTGGCCTTCGTCGAGAAGCGCGCACCGAGGTGGACGGCAACATGAGCGAGCGGCAGCGAGCGTGGCCCGAGCGGCCCGCCGCGCAGCAGCAGGAGCGGGCAGCATGAGCGATGGCAGTCGAGGCAGCTTCGAGACGATCCGCTACGAGACCTCGCCCGACCGCGTCGCCACGATCACGCTGAACCGGCCCGAGGTGCTCAACGCCTTCGACCGCCGGATGTGCAACGAGATGCGCACCGCCTGGGGCCTCGTCAAGGACGACCCGCAGGTCAACGCGGTGGTGCTGCGGGCCGAGGGCGACCGGGCGTTCAGCACGGGCCTCGACGTCAAGAAGCCCTACGGCCAGCCCGACGACATCTGGAACCACGAGGACCCCGGAGAGCTGCTGAGCCCCAAGTGGCAGAAGGTGTGGAAGCCCGTCGTCTGCGCGGTCCAGGGCATGTGCACCGCCGGTGCGTTCTACTTCGTGAACGAGGCCGACATCGTCATCTGCTCGCCCGAGGCCACGTTCTTCGACTCCCACGTCTCGGCGGGGCTGGTGTCCGCCCTCGAACCGGTGGGTCTGATGCGCAAGGTCGGCCTCGCCCACACGCTGCGGATGGCGCTCACCGGCAACGACGAGCGCGTGACCGCGGCGACCGCCTTGCAGATCGGGCTCGTGACCGAGGTCGTCGAGCGCGACGCCCTCTGGTCGCGGGCGCACGAGCTGGCGGCCGGCATCGCTGCCAAGCCCAGCTCCGCCACCCAGGGCACGGTCCGCGCGATCTGGGAATCGCTCGACCGCCCCTACCGCGTCGCCATGGAGCAGGGCCTCATCTACACGCGGCTCGGCAACCCGATCGGCATGGCCGAGGTGGCCGAGAACCCACCGGCCCGCACCGAACCGAGGCTGCGATGATCGCGCTGACCACGACCGGCCTGCCCGGCCGCATCGCGGACGTGCTCGCCATCGACCCGGCGGCGGACGTCGTCGAGTCCGGCGGGCGGTGGCGCACCTGGGGCCAGCTCGCCGACACCGTCGCCCGGGTGGCAGCCGTGATCGACCGGCCGGGCACCGAGGTCGGCATCCTGCTGCGCAACACGCCCGCCTCGCTCGGGCTGCTGCTCGGCGTGCTGCGGGCCGGCGGCTGCGTCGTCACGATCAACCCGGGCCGGGGCCGCGACCGCACCCGCGAGGACGTCGCCGCGCTCGACCTGCCGGTGCTCGCCGGCGACCCGGCCGACCTCGCGGATCTGGTGCCCGAGGGCGCGCGTGCGACGACGATCGCCGTCACCGACCTCGGCGAGCCGGTCACCGTCGTCCCCGGGGCGGGCGAGCCCGCCGCCGACGGGAGCGCTGGGGGCCGACCGGGCGTCGCCGTCCGCATGCTCACGAGCGGGACGACCGGGCCGCCCAAGCGGATCGACCTCACCTACCAGACGTTCGAGCGGGTGCTGGTCGGCGCCAAGCACTACGAGTCCAACCGCGCCACCGGCCTGGCGCTGCGCACCGGGGTGGCCGTCGTCAACGCGCCGCTCGCCCACGTCGGTGGCCTGTTCCGGGTGCTCCAGTGCGTCACCGACGGCCGCCCGTTCGCGCTGCTCGAACGCTTCACGGTCGAGGGCTGGGTCGACGCGGTGCGCCGCCACCGTCCGAAGACCGCCAGCCTCGTGCCCACCGCGCTGCGGATGGTGCTGGAGGCCGACGTCGACCCCGCCGACATCGCCAGCCTGCGCTCGGTCGTGTCGGGCACCGCGCCCCTCGACCCGGCGGACGCCGACGCCTTCACCGCCCGCTACGGCGTGCCGGTGCTGATCTCCTACGGCGCCACCGAGTTCGGCGGCGGCGTCGCCGGGTGGAACATCGCCGACCACCAGGAGTTCTGGTCGACGAAGCGGGGCAGCGTCGGACGGGCCCACGCCGGCTGCGAGCTGCGGATCGTGGACTCCGACTCCGGCGCGCCGCTCGGGCCGGACGAGGAGGGCATCCTCGAGGTCAAGGCCCGCCAGTTCGGCGACGGCAGCGGCTGGGTGCGCACGACCGACCTCGCCCGCGTCGACGCCGACGGCTTCCTGTTCATCGTCGGCCGGGCGGACCAGGCGATCATCCGCGGCGGGTTCAAGGTCCGCCCCGACGACATCCGGGCCGTGCTCGAACGGCACCCGTCCGTGCGCGGCGCGGCGGTGATCGGCCGGGCCGACCGCCGCCTCGGTGCCGTCCCGGTGGCCGCCGTCGAGCTGCGGGACGGGGCCGATCCGGTCACCCCCGACGGCCTGCTCGCCCACGCGGCCGGCTCGCTGGCCCGCTACGAGCTGCCGACCGAGATCCGCATCGTCGACGCGCTCCCCCGCACCGACTCGGCCAAGGTCGACCTGTCCGCCGTGACCGCCCTGCTGGTCGCGGACCCGGGGGCCTGACCGGTGGACCTGCGCTACTCCGAGGCCGACGAGGCGTTCCGCACGGAGGTGCGGACGTGGCTCGACGAGGCCGTCCCCGCCTACGGCCCCCCTCCCCCGCCCGGAGACTGGGATGCCCGCCGGGCGTACGACACCGGTTGGCAGCGCACGCTCCACGATGCCGGCTACGCGGGGCTCAACTGGCCCGTGGAGTACGGCGGCCGGGGCCTGCCGTCGTCGCAGCAGCTCGTCTTCCTGGAGGAGTACGCCGCCGCGGGGGCGCCCTACGTCGGCATCAACTTCGTCGGCAACGCGCACGCCGGGCCGACGCTGATCGCCGAGGGCAGCGAGGAGCAGCGCCGCGAGCACCTGCCCCGCATCCTGCGCGGC
Organism: Acidimicrobiales bacterium; assembly: GCA_036280455.1. GTDB lineage: Bacteria > Actinomycetota > Acidimicrobiia > Acidimicrobiales > VFJN01 > ZC4RG19. The sequence goes on along the minus strand of DASUQS010000104.1, from coordinate 8,242 downwards.
GAGCGCGTGTGGTGCCAGGGGTTCTCCGAGCCCGAGGCCGGGTCCGACCTGGCGTCGCTGCGCACCCGGGCGGTGCGCGACGGCGACCACTACGTCGTCACCGGCCAGAAGATCTGGAGCACGCGGGCGCACATCGCCGACCACTGCGAGCTGCTCGTCCGCACCGACCCGTCCGCGTCCAAGCATCGCGGCATCACCTGGCTGATCCTCGACATGGACACGCCCGGCGTCGAGGTCCGGCCCATGAAGACGATCGACGGCGAGACCCACTTCTGCGAGGTGTTCCTCGACGAGGCCCGCGTGCCCGTCGCCAACCGGGTCGGCGAGGAGAACGACGGCTGGCGGGTCACCAACGTGACGCTGCGGTTCGAGCGCGGCACCGCCTTCGCCCAGCACATCATCACGCTGCGGTCCCAGCTCGGCCGGCTGGGGGAGCTCGTCGACCGCGACGATCCCGGCCTGCTGCGCACGCTCGGCCGGCTCGACGCCCGCATCGACGCCCTGTGGCGGATGACCCAGCGGTGCGTGACCGAGGCCGAGGCCACCGGCGTGCCGTCGCCCCTCGGCTCGGCGGTGAAGCTCGGCTACAGCGAGCTCGGCCAGGAGCTGGCCGAGCTCGGGATGACGCTGCTCGGCCGCCGCGTGATCGGCACCGATAGCCCCGAGTCGACCGCCGCGGTGGCGGTGCGGGAGTACCTCTGGTCGTTCCAGTTCACGATCGCGGCGGGCACGTCGCAGATCCAGCGGAACCTGATCGCCGAGCGCATCCTCGGCATGCCGAAGGGCCGTTGACATTGGCGGAGCCCTGGACCTTCGGCAACGAGCCGCTCGCCCAGACCGCCACCGCCGCCGACCTGCTGCGGCGGGTGACCGGCCGGCTGCTGGCGCTGGAGGGCGACGAGCCCGAGGTCGAGCACCTCGTCGCCGAGCTGCGCCGGGTGGACGACGCGCTCGCGGCGCGGGTGCCCGACGATCCGACGCCGCGGGTGGGCGCCGCCGCGAGCGGCGAGGGACGGGCCTACGTCGACCACGCCCGCGACATCGGCGCCTACAACCCCTGCTTCCCCCACTACGACATCACCGTCGACGTCAACCGGGCGGCGGGATCCGTCGAGTTCCCGCTCCCCTACGAGGGGCCGCCCGGCATCGTGCACGGCGGGTTCCTCGGCGTGTTCTTCGACTGCGCGGTGCAGCACCACAACTGCGATGTCGGCGTGGCCGGCAAGACCACGTCGATGGCGCTGCGCTACCGGCGGCCGGCGCCGCTGCTGACCTCCCTCGCGTTCACGATCGAGCGCAGCGCGGCGGACGGGCGCATCCGGTCGACCGGGCGGCTGCTCGACGGCGAGCGCCTGCTCTGCGAGGCGGAGGTCGACGCCGTGGCGGGCGACCCCGCCGCGCTGCCCGAGGTGTCCCCCCGCAGGAGCGTGCGATGACCTCCCCCGTGATCGAGGCCGGCGACGACCTCCCCCTCACCGTCCCTGCGCTGCTGGCGGCCCAGGTGGCGGCTCGTCCGGACCAGGTGCTGCTGGCCGTCGACGACGCGTCGCTGACCTACGCCGAGTCCGACCGGCGCTCGGCCGAGCTGGCCCGGGCGCTGCTCGCCGCGGGGGCTGGTCCCGGGACGCGGGTGGCGCTCCTGTTCCCGAACACCCCCGAGTTCGTGGTGGGGTGGCTGGCGGCGGCGCGCATCGGGGCGGTCAGCGTTCCGCTGAGCACGTTCTCGACCAGCGCCGAGCTGGCGGGCCTGCTGCGGGGTGCGGACGTCGCGATCCTGCTGGCCGCGGCCGGCTACCGGTCGCACGACTACCCGACGACGGTGCGGTCGGGCATCCGCGAATTGGACCTCGGCGCTCCCCCGCCGCTGCTCGCCCCCACGGTGCCGTCGCTGCGCCGCATCGCCTTCGCGCTCGATCCCGCCGATGCGGCGGCCGCGGGCATCGACCCGGCCTGGACCCTCGCCGGGCTGCGCGGGGGCGCGTCCGCGATCGACGACGATGCCCTGGCCGCCGCCGAGGCGGCGGTGACGCCCGCCGACCGGATGGTGATCGTCCACACGTCGGGCTCGACGAGCGAGCCCAAGGGCGTGATCCACACGCACGGCGCCCTCATCCGCCACCTCGACAACCTCAACCAGCTGCGCCGCTACGAGTCGCACGAGATCCTGTTCTCCAACTCGCCGTTCTTCTGGATCGGCGGGTTCGCCTACGCCCTGCTCGGCACGGTCGTCGCCGGGGCGACGCTCGTGTGCTCGAACGCGCCCAGCGCCGGCGGCGTGCTCGACGTGCTCGAACGCGAGCGCCCGACCATGGTCAACGGGTTCGCGGCCTCGGTCGCCCACGTGGCCGACGACCCGACGTTCCCGGACCGCGACCTGTCATCGATCCGCCGCGGCAACCTGTGGCCGATCATGCCCGCCGCACTGCGGCCGGCCGACGTCGAGCTGCGCCACACGATGCTGGGCATGACCGAGACCGGCAGCGTGTGCCTGGCCGGACCACCGGACGAGGAGGACCTGGTGCTGCCCGAGCACCAGCGGGGATCGTTCGGCCGGCCGGTGCCGGGGTTCGAGACCAGGATCCGCCGGGCCGAGGACGGCGGCGAGTGCGCGCCGGGCGAGGTCGGCGAGCTGTGCCTGCGGGGACCGTTCCTGATGGACGGCTACGACGGGCGCGAGCGCCACGACACGTTCGACGCGGACGGCTGGTACCGCACCGGCGACCTGGCGACCGTCGACGCCGACGGCCTGTTCTACTTCCGGGGCCGCGGCAGCGACATGATCAAGACCGCCGGGGCCAACGTGTCGCCGCGCGAGGTCGAGGCCGCCATCCTCGAGGTGTCCGGGCTGGTCGCCCACGTCGTCGGCGTCGACGACGCGGCTCGGGGCCAGATCGTGGCCGCGCTGGTGCGGGCGCCCGCCAGCGACCGCGACCGGGACCGCGGCGGCGACAGTGACGGCGACGACGACCGCGACCGGGACCGCGGCGGCGACAGCGACAGCGGCGACGACAGTGCCGCGGCGGTCGACACCGACGAGCTGCGGGAGCGCCTCCGCCGCCGGCTCTCCGCCTACAAGGTGCCCCGGCGCATCCGGGTGGTGGCGCCCGACGACGTGCCCATCATGTCGAGCGGCAAACTCGACCTCCGCGCCCTGAAGGAGCTGCTCGGTGACGACTGAGAGGCCGAGCGGGCCCACCAGCGACACGATCCCCGCGCTGCTCGCCGAGCGCCGGAAGGACGACGCCGACCGGCGTGCACTGGTGACGGCGGACGACGCCCTCACGTTCGCCGACCTCGACGACGCCAGCGCCGCGCTGGCCGGCCGCCTGGTGGCGGCCGGCGTCGTGAAGGGCGACCGCGTCGGCCTGCTGGCCCCCAACGGCATCGGGTGGGCCACCACCGCGCTGGCCGCGCTGCGCATCGGCGCGGTGCTCGTGCCGCTGAGCACGCTCCTGCGGCCGCCCGAGCTGCTGGCGCAGATGGTGACCGCGGCGATCACGCACCTGATCACCGTGCCCGAGTTCCGCAACCGCCGGTACCTCGACGACCTGGAGGCCGCGGCGCCCGGCCTGGCCTCGGCCGTCGGTGCCGGCGGGCGTCACCCGGCCGCGCCGGCGCTGCGCGCGGTGTGGCGCTCCGACGCGCTGCCCGAACCGGCGGCGTCGCCCGAGCTGGTGCGAGCGATGGAGGACCGGGTCCGCCCGGCCGACGACCTGTGCGTGCTGTTCACCTCCGGCAGCCGCAGCGCGCCCAAGGGCATCGTCCACACCCACGGCGGCGCGCTCCGGGCGACCGCCGCCGGCCTGGACGCGCGGTGCGTGCGGCCCGGCGAGCGCCTCTACATCCCGATGCCGTTCTTCTGGACGGGCGGCTTCTCCGGCGGGCTGCTCACCGCACTCGTGGCCGGCGCGACGCTGCTCACCGAGGCGGAGCCCGAGCCGTCGCGCACCCTCGACCTGCTGCAGCGCGAGCAGGTGACCCTGTTCCGGGGCTGGCCCGACCAGGCGGCGCGCCTGGCCGCCCACCCGGCGTTCGCGGGCGCGGACCTGTCGTCCCTGACCGACGCCAGCCTCGGCGCCGTGCTGCCCGCCCACCGACGGCCCGCCCCGGGCGCCCGGGCCAACCTGTTCGGGATGACCGAGTCGTTCGGGCCGTACTGCGGCGACCGGCTCGACACCGACATGCCATCCGACAAGCACGGCAGCTGCGGCCGCCCGTTCCCCGGCGTCGAGGTGCGGATCGCCGATGCCGAGTCCGGCGCCGAGTTGCCGACCGGCGAGCAGGGCGAGATCTGGCTGCGCGGACCGAACCTGCTGCGGGGGATCTGCGGCCGGCACCGCTCGGACGTCTTCACCGCCGACGGCTGGTACCGCACCGGCGACCTGGGACGCCTCGATGACGACGGTTACCTCTGGTACGCGGGGCGCCTCGACGACATGGTCAAGGTCAAGGGCGCGACCGTCTACCCGTCCGAGGTCGAGGCGGCGCTGCGGGCGGTCGACGCGGTGCGGCAGGCGTACGTCACCGACGTGCCCGACGCGGACGGCCGTCCCGAGATCGCCGCCCTGGTCGTGAGCGACGCCCCGGTGGAGGCGATCTCGGCCGCCGTCCGCGAGCGGCTGAGCGCGTTCAAGCTGCCGACGGTCTGGCTGGTCACGACCGACCCGGCGACGGTCCCGATGCTGGCCACCGGCAAGGTCGACAAGCGGGGCCTCCAACAACTCCTGCGCGACCGCGGCGCCCCCACCCCCGCCGGCGCCTGAACCTGGGTCGCCGCGACCCGGGCGGGCGCGACACGGAGAGCGTCGTGGACGGATGTGGTTGCTCAGCAACCACTTCGGTCCCCGCGGCTCGGTTCCGCTTGCGGCTTCCGTCCCCGCAGCGTAAACCTCTAGATGTATAGAGCGGGATGCGGCTCGGAACGCACCACGCATCCGGGAGGGGAACCAGATGGACGTAGACCTGGGTGATGTCCGGCCGATCGACGCCGACAACCACTACTACGAGGCGCTCGACGCATTCACCCGCCACCTCGACAAGGCGTTCCGCCACCGCGGCGTCCGCCCGGTGCAGGACGGCAAGCGGACCCAGCTCCTGATCGGCGGGCGCGTCAACCGGTTCGTGCCCAACCCGACCTTCGACCCGATCATCGTGCCAGGCTGCCTCGACCCGCTGTTCCGGGGCCAGATCCCCGAGGGGGTCGACCCCCGCTCGCTCATGCAGGTCGAGCCGTTGCGAGCCGAGTACCGCGACCGCGACAAGCGCATCGAGGTCATGGACGAGCAGGGGCTGGCCACCGCCCTGCTGTTCCCCACCCTCGGCTGCGGGGTCGAGGAAGCCCTGCGCGACGACGTCGACGCCACCATGGCCAGCCTCTCGGCGTTCAACCGCTGGCTCGAGGACGACTGGGGCTTCGACCACGAGGGCCGCATCATCGCCGCACCCATGCTCTCGCTCGCCGACCCGGACGCCGCCGTCGCCGAGGTCGACTCGCTGCTCGAGCGGGGAGCGCGGATCGTGCACATCCGTCCGGCTCCCGTCCCGGCCCCCCACGGCACCACCCGCTCGCTCGGCGACCCGCTGCACGACCCAATGTGGGCCCGGTTGGCCGAGGCCGGCGTCCCCGTCGCCTTCCACCTGGGCGACAGCGGCTACCAGCGGCGCTTCGGCGGCGCGTGGGGCGCGAAGGACGAGTTCGGCTTCGGCAACAGCGACGTGCTCGCCCAGCTCATCAGTGCCGATCGGGCCATCCACGACACGGTCGCCTCGCTGATCGTGCACGGGGTGTTCACGCGCCATCCCGACCTGCGGATCGCCAGCATCGAGAACGGCTCCGACTGGCTGCACCTGTTGGCCAAGCGCCTGCGCAAACAGGCCAACCAGACGCCGTGGGTCTTCCCCGACGAGCCGCTCGACACGCTGCGGCGGCACGTCTGGGTGACGCCCTACCTGGAGGAGGACCTCGGCGCGCTGGCCGAGCTGATCGGCGTCGACCGCATCCTGTTCGGGTCGGACTGGCCGCACGGCGAGGGCGTGGCCCAGCCGCTCGACTTCGCCACCGAGCTCGGCGGCTTCGACGCCGAGGGCGTCCGGCGCATCATGCACGACAACTGCGCCGAGCTCCTCGGGGCGTCCGCGTGAGCACCGCCGATCTGCGGGCCGAGGTCCGCGCCTGGCTCGACGACAACTGGGACCCGGACCTCATTGTCGAGGACTGGTGGGCGCGCGTGGCCGAGGCCGGCTGGACCGCCCCCCACTTCGCCCCCGATCAGGGCGGCCGCGGCCTCGACCGCCGCTCGCAGGGCACCGTCCGCGCCGCGTTCGCCGACTACGGCGCGCTGCGCCCGCCCGGCGGGCTCGGCCTGCTGATGGCGGCGCCGACGATCCTCACCCAGGGCAACCCGGACCAGATCGCCCGGCACGTGCCGCCGATCCTCGACGGGCGGCTGGGCTGGTGCCAGCTCTTCAGCGAGCCGGGGGCCGGGTCCGACCTCGCCGGGCTCACCACCCGCGCCGAGCGCGACGGCGACCGCTGGATCATCACCGGCCAGAAGGTGTGGTCGAGCGGGGCGCAGGTCTCCGACTACGGGATGCTGCTCGCCCGCACGAACTTCGACGTGCCCAAGCACAAGGGCATCTCGTGGTTCGCGTTCGCGCTCGACCAGCCGGGTGTCACCATCCGCCCGCTGCGCGAGATGACCGGGCACGCCGTGTTCAACGAGGTGTTCATCGACGAGGCCGTGTGCGCCGACGCCGACCTGGTGGGCGGCGAGGGCAACGGCTGGATGGTCACCCAGACCACGCTGCACTTCGAGCGCACCGGCATCGGGGCGGGCGGCAGCCACGCCGGCTTCCCGGAGCCCGGACCGAAGGGCGGCATGCTCGGCCGCCGGGCGGGCGACGCCGCTCGCGACGAGGCCCCCAACTCGAAGCTGACCGTCGGCTTCCGCGACGTCGCCGACCTGGCCCGGAAGCAGGGGCGCACCACCGACCCGGCCATCCGGCAGGACCTGGCCCGCCTGCACACCTTCACCGAGACCGGACGCTGGAACGCCCAACGGGGCAAGGCGGAGGCCCAGCGAGGCGGCGGCGGCTCGGTGGCCAGCATCGGCAAGCTGAGCCAGACCCGGATCGTGAAGCTGGCAGCCAAGCTCGGCGTCGACATCGTCGGCGCTCACGGGCTCCTCGCCGGGGCCGACGGGGTCGAGGACGGGGCCTACACCGAGGCGTTCGTCTTCTCGCCGGCGTCGTCGATCTACGGCGGCGCTGACGAGATCCAGCGCAACATCGTCGCCGAACGCACCCTCGGCCTGCCCCGCGACCCGGCGCCCGACCGCAACCTGCCGTTCGGCGAGGTGCTGCGGTCCCGCAACGGCGGGAGCTGACCCGTGCAGTCGTTCCTGCAGTTCGTGATCATCGGGCTCGGGGCCGGCGCCACCTACGCGCTCTTCGCCCAGGGCGCGGTCCTCATCTACCGCGGCTCGGGCATCGTGAACTTCGCCCAGGGCGCGCTGGGCACGCTGGCCGCGTACGTGGCCTTCGCCGAGCTGAAGGCGGAGCACAACTTCAAGACGCTGCCCGCCTGCCTGGCCGGCATCGCCGCGGCCGTGATCGTGTCGCTGCTGTTCCAGCGCGTCGTGCTGCGGGCGCTGCGCGACGCCGCCGCCATCGTGCGGGTCATCGCCACGGTCGGGCTCCTCGGCCTGCTCCAGGCGATCGTGACCAAGCGCTACAGCGGGGCCAACCTGCCCGTCGACCAGTACCTGCCGCACGACGTGTGGGAGTGGGGCGACGTCCGGGTCCAGGAGGAGCGCATCTACCTGGTGGTCATCTCGGTCGCCGTCACCGTGGGGCTCTGGGCCTGGACCCGGTACACGCGCACCGGGCTCGCCATCAGCGCCAGCGCCGAGAACGAGCGGGCGGTGCAGACGCTCGGTTGGTCGCCGGACCGCCTCGCCACGATCACGTGGGGGCTCGGCGGCGCGCTCGCCGGCCTGGCCGCCGTGCTGGTCGCGCCGCTCACCGGGCTGTCGGGCCTGACGCTCACGATGGTGGTCACGGTCGCCGGCCTGGCGGCGGCGCTGCTCGGCAGCTTCCGGTCGTTCCCGATGACGTTCGTCGGCGGCCTCGTGGTCGGGCTCGGCGAGGCGCTCGCCACCCGGTACCGCGGCGACGTCGCACGCTGGCTGCACCAGGACCAGATCACCGGCCTCAACCGGGCGGCCGGGTTCCTCGTCATCCT
>DASUQS010000103.1:0-17293 GCA_036280455.1 Acidimicrobiales bacterium | reverse complement strand
GGCCGCGCGGGGCGGTCACCAACCCGCCACTCGTCGACGCCGACCGCGGCCTGGTGGTGGCCTACGACTCGGCCAACGGCGTCGCCGCCGCCTTCGCGGTGGACGACCTCGCCGTGCGCTGGCGTATCAACCTGGCGACCGCCCAGCACCTCGTCCTCTACCCGGACAGCGGCGAGCTGGTGGCGAACGACCACCACCGCGCCACCGGCGACTCACTCGTCACCGTCGAGGTGGCAACGGGGGAGGTGCGCACCCGCGCGGCGGTCGACAGTCCCGCGCAATCGGTCGTGTTCGGCGCGCCGGGGGAGCGGCGGGACTTCTACTACGTCTCGCTCTCGACCGTCGCCAGAGTGACCTTCCACGACGGCGACGCCTGAGTCGGCGGTCGCGCCTCCTCGCAGCCGCCTTCATCGCAATACGCAACAAAAGGTTGCGCTCGGCCCGCCCGTCGGGCACACTCATGTGCAACCAACAGTTGCGTATGAGGAGATCCGATGGAGTACGGGACGATCGACCGCGAGATCCACATCGACGCCTCACCGGCGACGGTGTTCGACGTCATCACGAGCCCCGAGCACCTGAAGGAGTGGTGGCCCGACGAGGCCGTCATCGAGCCCACCCCGGGAGCGACGGGGGAGCTCGTCTTCGGCGACCGGGCCTCCGCGGATGCGCAGATCCCGCAGGTCACGGTGGTCGACGCCGTGCCGCCGCGGCTGTTCTCGTTCCGCTGGATCCACTCGGAGGGCGAGGAGGCACGCGAGGGCAACTCGCTGCTCGTCACCTTCGAGCTCACGCCGGACGGCGGCGGGACCCGGCTGCGCATGACCGAGACCGGCTTCCGCGAGATGGGCTGGGAGGTCGCGACGCTCGAGGAGCAGTACCGCGACCACGTTGCGGGCTGGGACCACTTCCTGCCGCGGCTGGTCACCTACGCCCCCACGGTCGAGGTGGTGGCGTGACCGCCACCGTGACGTCCCCCGTCGACGACGAGCTGTGGTCGGCGGTCGGTGACCCGACCCGGCGCAGGATGCTCGACCTGCTGCTGGCCGACGGCCACGGCACCGCGACCTCGCTGAGCGACCGGCTGCCGGTCACCCGCCAGGCGGTGGCCAAGCACCTGGCGGTGCTGGATCGGGCCGGGCTCGTCCACGGCGCGCCCGCCGGCCGGGAGCGGCACTACCGGGTCGACGACGCCCAGCTCGCCCGTGCTGCGGAGCAGCTGGCCTCCGTCGGGTCCGAGTGGGATGGCCGGCTCCGCCGCATCGCCCGCATCGCCGAGCGCATCGAACGCCAGAAGTGATCCCCCACACAAGGAAAGAGGAACACGACATGCCCGAGATCCGACACCTCATCGGCGTCGAGTCACCGTCCACCGACGGTGTCTATGCCGCCCTCACCACCATCGACGGGTTGTCCGGCTGGTGGACGAACGACACCACCGGCGATCCCGCACTCGGCGGGAAGATCGCCTTCCGGTTCCCGCCGGGCGGCTTCGACATGGAGGTCATCGAGCTCACTCCGGGCGAACGCGTCCGCTGGCGGGTCGTCGACGGCCCTCCGGAGTGGATCGGGACCGTCATCGACTGGAGGCTCCGCCAGGACAAGGACCACACGAAGGTCCTGTTCACCCACGAGGGATGGGCCGAGCCGGTGGAGTTCATGCACCACTGCAGCACCAAGTGGGCCACGTACATGCTGAGCCTCAAGGCGCTCGTCGAGACCGGTAGCGGGAGGCCCTCCCCGGACGACGTGAAGATCGACGCCTGGGACTGACCCACACGGGGACCTTCCCCGGCCCCCGAAAGGTTTCCGCAACGGATCTGGTCGCTCCCGCGGCCAGATCCGTTGGGGGATCGCGATGGGGCGCTCAGGCCTCGAGGGTGGGGAACGTCCAGGTGCCGTCGAGGATCTCGGGGCGGGGCCGGTAGAGGCGCACGAGGTAGTTCCAGCCCTCGGTGATCGGGATCGAGTTGGGGGCGTCGCCGTTGCCGCCGAACCGGACGGTGATCGAGCCGTCGGCGTCACGGGTTCCGGTCACGCTGTTGACGCTGTAGACGCCGGACGGGTTCGGTTCGAAGTACCCCTCCGCGTTGTAGACCGAGATCGACCAGAAGGCGTCGACCGGCACCTCGCCGACCCGCAGCTCGTAGCGGCCGACCGGCAGACCCGGGTTGACGCCGACGTAGGTGGCCTCGCCGGTCGGCAGGCCGCCCCAGCCGGCGGCGGTGCCGATCAGGTGGCGGACGGGATCGACGTCGTCACGTGCCCCGAAGGTGCGGTCGAACGCGGTCAACCCGGCCGCCAGCGTGAGCAGCGCCGTGCGGGTCGTGTCGAGGCTCGCCGCGTCGTAGTCGGGCATGGCGAACGGCTGCGCGGCGTCCGCGGAGAGGACGAGGCCGTCCTGCAGCCGCGTCGCCTCCGCCACGTCGTCGGGATCGTTCGGGTCGACCAGCACCCGGGCGGCCACGGCGACGTGGGGCGTGCCGTGGCGGTCGAGGTCGAGGCGGTGATCGCCGGGCTCGTGGAGGATCTCGTTGATGTAGTGGTCCTCGTTGACGATCATCACCGACACGTAGCGGTCGCCGTGGTCGGGGACCGTGACGGTCGCCCCGGCGGTGATGTCGACCACCGCGAAGCTGTAGAGGGTGTCGCGGTTCATCCGGATCACCGTCTGGTGGTCGACCGAGGCCGGTGCGCGGTTGTGGGAGAGCACGTTCACGGCGCCGGCGTCCCGTTGCAGACCGGCGAACATGCGGTCGGTCTCGGCGCGAGCGAAGTTGTCGACGTTCACGATGATGCCCATGCGGCGGAGTCTGCCACCGTCCGTGCCCGCAAGAGTGCAGTCCGGAAGGGAGTGACGACATTTCCCCTACTCCGAGCGACTCACCCACGATGGGTGGCGACTGGTCACCCCTTCGATACACAACGTGAGGCAGGCAGCGGATGGACGAGCGACCTCGCCCGCCCACGAGGAGGGACCATGGCAAGCCCAACCTACGGGGAGTCCAGTGAGGCGGTCGGCAGGACGGCCCGGACCGAGCGTGAGGCCACCGGCTGGGTCGGGTGGATCATCTTCGCGTCGGTGCTGATGATCATCGCCGGCGTCATGAACGCCGCGCAGGGGCTCATCGCCATCGTGAACGACGACTGGGTCGTGTGGGGCAACCGAGCCGACCTCTACATCGACCTGACGGCATGGGGATGGGTGCATCTCCTGCTGGGCGTCGCGCTGCTCCTGGCGGGGTTCGGCGTGCTGAGCGGCAACATCCTCGCCCGCTCCGTTGCCGTGGTCGTCGCCGGCCTCAGCATCATCGCCAACTTCCTCTGGCTTCCGGCCTATCCGGTGTGGGCGCTCACGATCATCGCCATCGCGGTGTTCGTGATCTACGCCCTCACCGCGCACGGCGGCGAGATGCGGGACTGAGGTCCGGCGTCGACGCCGGACCTCCGATGACGGATACCGACGGCCGCCTGTTGAGCGGCGACGACCTGGTGGCCGCGCGGGCGCTGATCGACCAGGCCGACGGCGTCGAGCTGAAGCTCACGATCCCGGAGTCAGCGCGATGGTCGACCATCTCGGCCCTCGCCGCAGAGGCCGACCGGGCGGCCATGCCGAAGCCCGGCTGAGCCCGACCGAGGCACGCACGCGGGGGGAGGCGGCCGGTCGCCGGCGAGGATCACCGGCCCTCGCGGATGCGGTCGTACACGAGCCCCAAGGTGCCGTGCTCGCCCGCCGTGTCACGTGTGAGTGACCACGTCGCCTCGGGCAGGCCCTCGTCGAAGAGGCGCGGCCCGCCGCCGAGGAAGACGGGGAAGACCATGAGCGCCAGCCGGTCGACCATGTCGGCCGCCAGCAGCGCCTTGATCACGCTGGCGCTGGACAGCACCACGATGTCGCCACCGTCCGTCGCCTTCAGGTTCCGGACCACCTCGGGCGCGGGCTCGTCGAGGATCGTCGTGCGCTCCCACGGCGGCTCGGTGAGGGTGGAGGAGAGGACCACCTTGTCGGTGTCGACGAGCCACGTGGCGAACCCCTCGTCTCGCGGGTCGGCCCCCTCCATGCCGATGACGCTTGGCCAGAAGCCGAGGAACCCTTCGGCGTTGACCCGCCCGAGCAGGGCCGTCGTCGCCGGTTCGTGGAGTGCGGCCAGGTGGTCGCGGGCGACGTCGGTCGTCGCGTACGGCATCACCCAGCTCATGTCGAGCGGGTCGTGCGGCGCGGCGTAGTGGCCGTCGAGGGAGAGGCTCATGTTGACGACGACCCGGCGGCCGCCCGTCTCTTCGCTCATCGTGTGCTCCTGGTGTCGTTCGTCTGGGTGGTGTCGCTCATGTCGGCGATGGCGCTCGTGCCGCTCGTGTCGGCGGTGTCGCGCCGGCTCGGGTCGAGGCTCGCCTCCAGTCGGTCGAGGCTCTGGCCGAATCCGATCTCGATCCCGGCGATGAAGTCCGCGGCCTCGACCGTGCTGTCGGTGACGCGGTAGCGGACGTCGAGCTCGGTGCCGGCGTCGGTGGGCCGCAGGGCCATGTCGACGTGGGAGGTGAAGGCGACGCCGCCGTCGGGGAGCCGGGGGGCGAGCCGGTAGCTCAGGTGCTCACCTGGGCGGACGTCGTCGACCACCCCCTCGGCGCGACCGACGACGAGGTCTGTGCCGTCGGCGTCGTCGGCGTCCCGGTACTCCTGGACGATCCGCCCGCCGGGTCGTGCGTCGAACACGAGGTCGGAGACGCGGAGGTCGTCGGGAGTCAACCACCTGGCGAGGAGGGAGGCATCGGTCAGGTGCCGCCAGACCAGATCGGGGCTGGCCGCCAGCGATCGCCGGAACCTGAACGAGCGGTCGTCGGCCCACCCGGGTCGCTCGGCGGCGAGGCGCTCCGCCTCGACGCTCATCCCGTAGCGGTCGAAGGTCTCGTGCGAGCCGCCGGCCACCTCCACGAGGTCGGCGAGGTCGGTCAATGCTGCCGCCAGCTCGCGCAGAGGAGCAGGCCGCAGCGTGTAGATGCGGCGCTGGCCGGTGCGCCGGGAGGTCACGATGCCGGCGCGTTCGAGTGTCTGCAGGTGCTTGGTGGTCTGCGGCTGACGAGCGCCTGCGAGCTGAGCCAGGACACCGACCGATCGCGGCCGCTCGGCCAGCAGGGCCACGAGGCACCAGCGGGCCGGGTCGGCCAGGGCGGCGAGGAGAGTCTCCACGACCGGCATCATTCTTCACGGCGAATATTCGTGTCAACGAATATTCGCGGGCCGCAGGAACGGGTCGGCGGGTAACCCCGGCGCGGGTGGTGACCGGTCACCCCGTGCGCACCAACCGTAGGGAGACCGGACATGGGGTGCGACCCGGCTGCGCACGGAGGAACGGGACCATGGCATGCAGCAGCGACATCGTGCGGACCGTGAGCCCCATGCCATGACGCAGCCGGACACCGGCGCGGACAACGACACCGCACTGGCGGCCCTGCGGGCCGAGCGGGACGCCTTGCGCGCCGAGGTCGAGAAGCTGAAGGACGGGTCGAAGCCGGCCCGGTGGTGGCGGCAGTCGACGGCGGCGTTGTTGGTCGCACTCGCGTGCATCGTGCTGACGGCGTCTGTCGTGGGCCTGTGGGCCCGTCGCAACTTCCTCGACACCGGCCGCTTCGTCGATCGGGCGGGCCCGCTGATCGAGGAGCCGGCGGTGCGCTCGGCGCTGTCGACGCGGCTCACCGAGCAGGTGGTCACTCTGGTCGATCCGGAGGCGCTGTTCCGGGAAGCGCTGCCGGAGCGCGGTCAGATCCTGGCGGCACCGCTGGCGAACGCGGTCGAGGGCTTCGTCGCCGAGCACGTGGAGACCTTCCTCGGCACCGACGAGTTCGAGCGGCTGTGGGTCGGCGCGATCACGAGCGCGCACGAGGCGGCGTTGCGCGTGCTGCGCGACGAGAGCGACGCCGTGGCCACCGACGACGGGCAGATCACGCTCAACCTCCTTCCCGTGGTGGACGCCGTGTTGGCCCGGATCACCGAGGCGTCGCCCGAGATCCTCGGTCGACAGGTCGATCTGCCCGACATCACCGTCGACGACGTGCCCGACGCGGCGATCCGTCGCATCGAGGATGCACTGGGGGTCGAGCTCGGCGAGGACTTCGGCCAGTTCACGGTCTACGACGACGGGACGCTGACCGCCGCCCAGGAGGCCATCAGCCTGTTCGACCGGTTCGTGGTCGTACTTCTGCCGCTCGGCGTGGTGCTCGCCGCGCTCGCGCTGTGGCTCTCGCGCCGCCGCCGCCGCACCCTGTTGCAGCTGTGCGCCGGGCTCGTCATCGGCATGGTGCTGGTTCGCCGGGTCGGGTTCCGCCTCCACGACGAGGTGGCGGCTCTCCCTCCGCGGCCGCAGGGCCGCGAGGCAGCGGGCCTGACGCTCGACGCGTTCCTGCACCCGCTGACGTCCTTCGGCTCGTGGGTCATCGCCGGTGCGCTCGCCGTGGCGGCCGTGGCGGTGGTCAGCGGCGGCTACCCGTGGGTGGTGGCGTCGCGGCGCCGGGCGGCGACGCTCTGGGGACGGGCGGTGGACACCACGACCGAGCGCGCCCGCGAAGAGGCCACGGTCGTCTGGATCACCGAGCATCGCGACGCCCTGCTGGTCGCCGGCGGCGTCGTCGGCCTGGCGGTCCTGTGGTGGGCGGACCTCTCCTGGTTCGGCCTGCTCGCCCTCCTGGTGCTCGTCGGGGCCTACGCCCTCGTCGTCCAGCGGATCGCCCGGCCCTCGTCGACGCCCGAGCCCGACAGGTCGACGGCCGATCTTCGCACGCCGTCTCAGCGGGCGCCGGCCTCGGATGCGTAGCGGCCCGGGGGCGTTCCCACGGTCGCCTGGAAGTCCCGGCTGAAGTGCGCCTGGTCGGCCCAGCCGAGGTCGGCCGCAAGGGTGGCGAGATCGGGCGCCTCGCCGGACTCCAGCAGAAGTTGGGCGTCGTGGAGGCGGAACCGCTGCAGCACCCACTTCGGCCCGACGCCGACGTAGCGGCGGAAGAGCCGCTGGAGGGTGCGGGCGCTCACGGCGAAGCGCTCGGTGACCGCCTCGACCGTGACGAGCTCACGGTCGGCGAGCATGCCGGCGACGATCCGCAGCAGCTCGTCGTACCGCTCGTCCGGCGCCGCCTGCCGCGCCAGCAGGAACGCGTCCATCAGGCGCGTCGCCTCGTCGTCGTCGGCGGCGCAGACGTCGTGGAGGAGGTCGGCGGCAGGCTCGTCGCCGACGACGTCGGCGAGGGGCACCACGCGATCGGTCAGCGAGGCGACCTCCCGGCCGGTGAACGCCCCGAACCCGCCGGGGCGGAACTTCACGCCGAACACCCGCCCGCTGCCCGTCAGCTCGACCGTGAACGTGCGCGACACGACCCCATGCACCAGCGCCGCGGGCATCGCGAAGCCGTGCCGTGGACCGGCACCGAACTCCACCGACAGGTGCACGCTCGGGTGGGTGAGGATGGTGGAGGGGTACGTGAGGCCCGGAGGAAGCTCCCAGCGCACCGTCCAGTAGCGCTCCACCCACGGCGACAGGTCGGGGTGGGCCGACGGTCGCGTGAGGGTGAAGTGGCGCCGGCTGGCCTCGGGCCACAGCACGCCGGCGGTCGACGAGGTCGGCGGGCGCGGCAGGTCCGGCGGAAGGGACCGCGGGGGTGTCGCTTTTCTCCAAGACGCCAAGTGGCCAGCGTAGGCACGATCGCCGGCATGGACACCGACACACGTACGCCCGCCGACGCTGGCCCTGCGCCGGCGGTCAGCCCGGTCCCCGCGGGCTACACGTCTCTGACCCCCTACGTCTGCGTCGACGGCGCCGAGCGTGCGATCGCCTTCTACGAGGCCGTGTTCGGGGCGCGCGTCGTCTCCCGCAACGACGGTCCGGACGGCACCGTCGCGCACTGCGAGCTCGAGCTCGCAGACGGCCGCTTGCAGCTCAGCGACCCGGCACCGGACCACGGCCTCGTGGCCCGCTCCGGCGGCGACGGCACCGTCAGTAACTCGACCGTCGTCTACCTTCCGGACGTCGACGCGGCCTACGCCAAGGCGGTCGAGTTGGGCGCCCGCGCCGACGGCGAGCCCGAGACGTTCGTGACCGGCGACCGGTACGCCGTGATCGTCGACCCCTGGGGCCATCGGTGGGCGCTGATGACCCGGGTCGAGGACGTCGACCCGGCCGAGGCGACCCGCCGGGTCGACGCCTGGCTCGAGGAACCGAACTGAGCTGAGTCGAACGGCCGGTCGGTCGGACGTTCGGCGTCGGCCGCCTCCACCGGTCTGGCGGGGGCCCGGCACCATCGCCGACCGACCGCCAGCGCGTCCTGTGGCAAGGTGCGGGATGGTCGACGACGGTCAGCCGGCCCGCCTCCGCTTCCGGCCTCGCCCCGTGTCCTCGCCCGGCGCGGCGGTGGACGGCGAGCGTGACGAGCCGCTCGGCGTGGGGGTGGGGGAGGGGCGCGACGGCGTCCTCTACGTCCCCGACACGGCCGCGCCGGGCGCGCCCGTGCTCGTCTTCCTGCACGGCGCCACCGGCAGCGGCCGCGCCCACCTGCGGGCGGTGCTCGCGGCCGCGGACCGCTACGGCGTCGTGCTCGTGGCGCCCGACTCGCGGCACCCCTCCACGTGGGATCTGATCGCGCAGGGCCGCTTCGGTCCGGACGTCGGGTTCCTCGACCGGGTGCTCGACGCGGTGGTCGACGATCTCGACCTGGACGTCGACACGTCGCTGGTGGCGATCGGGGGTGTGTCGGACGGCGCGTCCTACGCGCTCTCGCTCGGCCTGGCCAACGGTGACGTCTTCTCGACCGTCCTGGCGTTCTCGCCCGGCTTCCTGGTGGTGCCCGGCGCGGTCGGCCGGCCGCGGGTGTTCGTGTCCCACGGCACCGCGGACGCGGTCCTGCCGATCGACGCCTGCAGCCGGTCCTTCGTGCCCGCCCTGTCGGAGGCCGGCTACGACGTCCGGTTCGACGAGTTCGACGGGGGCCACACCGTGCCGCCGCAGGTCTCGGACGCCGCCGTGCGCTGGTGGCTCGACCGGACATCGCCCTGACGTAGCCGAACAGTCGTCGGGGGCCGTGCCGAGCGACCCCGCGCAGGGCCACCGGGCCGTCAGCCGAGGAGCGGGTCGAGCCGGGCGCGGTCGCCGTCGTCGAGGGGGCGGAGGTCCTCGCCCTTGCCCGGCCGCCACACCACCTGCTCGACCCGCCAGGCCTCGCGCCGCAGCCGGGTCTTGTCGAGCTTCATGCTCGCCAGCTTGGGCAGCTCGTCGTCGACCCGCACGAACGCCGGCATCCACTTCGGCCCCATGTCGGCCTGCGCGCGGAGGAACTCGTCGAACGCCCGCGGGTCGAAGGTGGCGTCGCCGCGCAGCTCGAGGGCGGCCATGACCCGGTCGCCCACCGGGTCGTCGGGCACCGCGTAGACGGCCACCGAGCGCACGTCGGGGTGCCGACCGAGGATGGCCTCCACCGGGGCGGCGGCGAAGTTCTCGCCGTCGACCCGCAGCCACTCGTTCGACCGCCCGGCGAAGTAGAACCAGCCCTCCGCGTCGCGGTAGGCGAGGTCGCCGGACCAGTACCACCCGTCGCGGAACCGCTCCCGGGTCGCCTCGTCGTTGCGGTAGTAGCCCTCGAAGCCGGAGGTCGGCTCGGTCTCCACGATCTCGCCGACGGCCTGCTCCATGTTCAGCACCCGGCCGTCGGCGTCGAAGGTCGCCGGGGGGCACTCGCTCAGGGTCTCGGGATCGAGGACCTTGACGGTGGGGGCGGCCTGGCCCAGCGCGCCGGCGGGCATCGAGGGGTCGCGGCGGATGATGACCACGCCCTCGGTCGAGCCGTAGCTGTCGCGGACGTCGCACCCGAAGCGCCGGGCGAAGGCCTTGATGTCGTGCTCGGAGGCCTCGTTGCCGACCGCCAGGCGCAACGGCACCTCGGCGTCGTCGGAGCGTTCGGGCACGGCGAGGATGTAGTTGAGGACCTTGCCGGTGTAGGTGGCGACTGTCGCGCCCCAGCGGCGGATGTCCTCGGTCGTCCGCGACGCGGAGAACTTGCGGCGGGTGGCGATCGGGATGCCGGCGTGCAGCGTCGACGCCCACCCGGTGAACAGCGAGGCGGCGTGGAAGAACGGCAGCGGGGCGTAGACGACGTCGCCGTCGCCGAGGGAGGCGAGGGCGGTGACGTGGGCGCCGGTGCGCGCCAACCGACCCTGGGTGCAGCGCACGGCCTTGGGCAGCCCCGTCGAGCCGGAGGTGAACACGAGCAGGAGGAGGTCGTCCTCGACGATCTCGCGGGTCGACGGCCCGGCGGGCGTGACGGCGGCGAGGCGCTCGGCGTGCGCAGCATCGTCGACCAGCAGGACCCGGTCCGGGGCGAGGGCGGTCGGCGTGCCGTCGAGCAGCGTCGCCAGCTCCCGCGACGTGACGAGGACGTCGCAGTCGCTGTGGTCGATGAGCTGCGCGAGCGGCGCGCCGCGGTAGGTCGAGTTGATGCCGACGATCACGCTGCCCGACAGCGCGGCCGCCACCAGCCAGAAGACGTAGTCGGGCGCGTTGTCGAGCAGCACCCCGATGTGCGGCGGGGTGCCCTGCTCGTGGAGCTCGGCGTACAGCGCGGCGCGGCGCCGCCCCTCGTCGACGATCTGGCGGAAGGTCCAGGTGCCGTCCTCGTGGAGGAGCCCCGGCCGGTCCTCGTCGGCCCGGGCGAGCAGCAGCTCGGCGACCGTGGTCATCCCGCGGCGGCCTCCGCCGGAGGGCCGGCCAGGTCCGCGATGCGGGCGGGGATGTCGGGGTAGCGCATCGTCTGGGCGCCGCCGTCGACCAGGTGGAGGGCGCCGGTGATGAACCCGGCCTCGTCGGAGGCGAGGAACGCGACGAGGTTGGCGACCTCGTCCGGCTGCGCGTGGCGGCCGAGGAGGGTGTTCTCCTCGTACTCCTCCACGACGCCGGGGATGGCGAACGCCCCCTGGGTCAGCGTGGTGGCGACGAGGCCGGGGCCGATGGCGTTGACCCGGATGCCGGCGGGCCCGAGCTCGATGGCGGCCACCTGGGCGAGCATGGCCACGCCGGCCTTGGACGTGCAGTAGGCGCCCATGCCGTTGCCCGCCTGCACGGCGTTGAGGCTGGCCGTCACGACGATCGAGCCGCCCCGCCCCATCCGCCGTCCGGCGTGCTTGATCGTGAGCATCGGCCCGGTGAGGTTGACGTCGAGCACGCGGGACCACTCGGCGAGGTCCATCTCGGTGACCGGCCCGAGGGAGGCGGTGCCCGCGTTGGCCAGGGCGATGTCGAGGCCGCCGAACCGCTCGAGCGCGGTGTCGGCGAGGCGGGCGATGTCGTCCTCGACGGTCACGTCGCAGCGCACGGTCGCGACCGCTTCGCCCAGCCCGTCGGCGACGGCGGCGAGCGCGGTGTCGTCGATGTCGCCGACGACGACGCGGGCGCCCTCGGCGACGAACCGCCGGGTGCTGGCGAGGCCGATGCCGGAGGCGCCCCCGGTCACGAGGGCGACGCGACCACCGAGGCGGCCGGTGGCGGACGGTGAGGGGGTGGGACCGTCAGCCATGGTGGGCCGACTCCTTCCAGGTGTCCGAGTTGGCCCGCACGGTCTCGACGATGCGATCCCAGCGGGGGAGGCTCTCGGTGATCTGCATGTCGAACGAGCTGACGTTGCGGAACTCGAGGACCTGCACGCCCTCGGGCCCGGCCGCGTAGGCGTAGGGCGCCCCGGAGGGCACGAAGAAGCCGCCCCCGGCGGGCACGGTGCGGTTGCCGAGGCGGGCCTCGCCCGCCACGACGTAGTAGAGGCAGTCGGCGTCGTGGGAGTGGCGGGGGAGCACGTAGTCGGGGCCGAACCACGACCAGACGAGGCTCATGCCGTCGTCGCCGCCCTGCCGGAACAGGACCTTCACCACGTGCCCGCCGGAGAGCGCCCACTCCATCATCTGGTCGGGGGCGGGCGGGTCGAGCGTGGGCATCGACATCATCCCGGTGTCGTGGAGGTGGGGCGCAGCCTCCGGCGGGTCGAACAGGACGATGCCGGCGCGGCCCCGGGGGGCCGGGTCGTCGGTGTCTGCGGTCATGGGTCCCTCCCTCGATCGGTGGCCGGGCGGTGCTCCGGGCGGCCCCCAGCCGTCGGCCGCCGTCGGACATCCTCGGTCACGTGACGGACGGCTCACCATAATTGATTTCGGAGTCGATTTCGATAGTGTGTGGCGCCGTGGCAGCCCAGGCCTGGATCTTCGACTTCGACAACCACTACTACGAGGCCGAAGACGCCTTCACCCGCTACCAGGACCCCGGCCTCCGTGGCCGCGGCGTGCGCTGGGCCGAGGTCGACGGCCGCCGGCGCCTCCTCGTCGGCGGCACGGTCAACTCCTACATCGCCAACCCGACCTTCGATCCGGTCGCCCAGCCGGGGGCGCTGTACGACTGGTACCGGGGCAACCCCGAGCGCCAGACCATCAGGGACGCGTTCGGCGAGCTCGAACCGATCCGTCCCGAGTACCGCGACCGCGATGCCCGGCTCGCCGTGATGGACGAGCAGGGGCTCGCTGCGACGTTGCTCTTTCCGACCCTGGGCGTCGGCATCGAGGACGCGCTCAAGCACGACCCCGAGGCCTGCCACAAGGCGTTCGAGGCGTTCAACCGCTGGGTCGAGGACGACTGGGGCTACCGCTACCAGGGCCGCCTGTTCGCCGTGCCCTACATCTCCCTGCTCGACCCGGCCGCGGCCGCCGCCGAGCTGGCGCGGGTCATCGAGGCCGGCGCGGTCGCGGTCAACGTCCGCAGCGCCCCCGTGCCCGTGCCGGGCGGCCACCGGTCGCCGTTCGACCCCGCCTACGACGGGGTCTGGGGCCTCGCCGCCGAGGCCGGGGTCGCGGTCGCCACCCATGCCGGCATCGACGGCTACGACGCCCTCGTCCAGATGTGGGAGCCCGGCGGCGGCGAGAGCTCGCTGTTCCGCTCGCCGTTGCGGGGGATCGTCACCAAGGGCCGGGCGGTCGGCGACTTCTTCGCCGCCGCGCTCTGCCACAAGGTGTTCGAGCGGTTCCCCGCGCTGCGCCTGGCGAGCGTGGAGAACGGTGCCTCGTGGGTGCCCGACCTCCTGCACCGGCTCGACGACGCGGCCAACCGCAATCCCGGCTACTTCGCGGCGCACCCCCGCGACGCCTTCGGCGAGCACGTCTGGATCACCCCCTTCTGGGAGGACGACGTGCCTGCGCTCGTCGACGACGTGCGCGTCGACCGCTTGCTGCTCGGCTCCGACTGGCCCCACGCGGAAGGCACCCGTCACCCGGTCGACTTCGTGACCGAGTCGCTGTCCGGCCTGCCCGACGAGCACGTCCGCCGCATCGGCCGCGACAACGCGCTCGACGTGCTGCGTGTCTCCCTCGGCTGAGCCGGTGTCACCGGCGGGGCACGTGGTGGCCGACGGGTCGGATGCCGCCGACGAGGCGCGCACCGGGCCGCGCTCGCGCAAGGGGGTGCGGACGCGGGCCAGGCTCGTCGACGCGGCGAAGCTCGTGTTCGAGCGGGACGGGTTCCTCGAGGCGCGGATCGCCGACATCGCGGACGCCGCCGGCCTCGCGCCCGGGTCCTTCTACCACTACTTCGATTCCAAGGAGCAGGTCTTCCGCGAGGTCGCCCGCGCCCAGGAGGAGCGGCTCACGGCACCCGACGACGGGCCCGACGCCGGCGCGGGCGGGCGCTCGCCCTGGGAGCGCATCCGGCGGGCGAACCACCGGTACCTGGCCCGCTACCGCGACGAGGCCGCGCTGATGGGCGTGATCGAGCAGGTGTCCCGCTACGACGACCACGTGAACGCGGCCCGCATGGCGACGATGAAGCACTTCGTCGAACGGGCGGAGGCCGCCATCCGGCGCCTGCAGGACGACGGGGTCGTCGGCCCGCGGATCAACCCACCGCTCGCCGCCGACGCGCTCGGCGCCATGGTCGGCCGGTTCGCCGAGCTGTGGCTCGTGCAGGGCTATCGCGACTACGACTTCGACGAGGCGGTCGACCAGCTCACGCTGCTCTGGGCCAACGCGCTCGGCATGCCGGAGGTCACCTGATGCCCTGGCCGACCGACGACGACCGGGACGGCTTCCGCGCCGCGGTGCGTGCCTGGTTCGACGCCCATGCGCCCGCCAAGGGCGGACCGCACGACTTCTCGTCCATCCACGTCGTCTCCGCTCCCACGATCGAGGACTACCGCCGGCGGGAGCACGACGCGATCGGCCGGACGGCCGGATGGCAGCGCACGCTGTTCGACGCCGGCCTGGCGGGACGATCCTGGCCCGCCGAGTACGGGGGAGTGGGCGCCCCGGCCTGGCAGGACGACGTCGTGGCCGAGGAGCAGGCCCGCTACGGCGTGTCGACGAAGATGCTGGCCGTCGCCCTCGAGATGCTGCCGCCGGTCCTGTTCGCCCACGGCACCCACGAGCAGCGGCGCACGCACCTGCCCCGGGTCGTGCGGGGCGCGGAGAGCTGGTGCCAGCTGCTGTCCGAGCCCGACGCCGGGTCGGACCTGGCGAGCGTGACGACCCTGGCCACGCCGGTGCCGGGAGGGTGGTCGGTCTCCGGCCAGAAGGTGTGGACCTCGGGCGCGGGGAGCAGCGCCTTCGCCCTCCTCGTGGCCCGCACCGACCGGGCCGTGCCGGGGCGCGCCGGGCTGTCCTGCTTCGCCCTGGCGATGGACCAGCCGGGCGTGCAGGTGCGGCCCCTGCGCCAGATGTCGGGCGGGTACCACTTCAACGAGGTGTTCCTCGACGGGGCGTTCGTGCCCGAGTCCGGGCTGATCGGCACGATCGGCGGCGGCTGGGCGGTGCTCCGCACGATGCTGGCCAGCGAGCGGGCCGCGATCGGCGGTGGCACCAGCGCCCGGGCCGCGGCGCAGCTCCGCGTCCTCGCCGCCGAGCTCGACCTGTCCGCGGACCCCGGCGTCCGCCAGGCCGTGGTCGCGGCGATCGTGCGCGAACGGCTGCTGGACCTGGTGCAGGCGCGCGCCGCGGCCGGCGCCGCCGTGCCGGCCGCCGGATCGGTCACCAAGCTCCTCTACTCGGAGCACGGACGGCTCACGTGCGACGCGGCCCTCCGGTTGCTGGGCCCGGCGGGCACGGTGGGTGGGGGAGCGGTCGCCGACCCGTGGCTCGAACGGTTCCTGTTCGTCCCCGGCCTGCGCATCGGCGGCGGCACAGACGAGATCCAGCGCAACACGATCGCCGAGCGGGGCCTCGGCCTCCCGCGCGACCCGTCCCCGCCCTGACCCGAGGCAATGACGTGCGACCGAAGGCTCTCGAGGCAATCGCTTGCGGGGGCCGCACGTCATCGCCTCGAGAGTCCGCTGGCGCACGTCATTGCCTCGCCGACCTACGGCGGCGGACCCACGGGTCAGCGCAGGTCGAAGCCGAGGTCGAAGCGCCGCACCGCCGTGGCGAAGATGTTCTCCTCCAGATCCAGCGGGCCGAGCGGCCGGAGGTTGGTCCATCGCTCGGTCAGCGTCGCGAACAGCAGGCGCAGCTCGAGGCGGGCGAGGTTGGCACCGATGCAGAAGTGGGTGCCCTGCCCGAAGGCGAGGTGAGGGTTCGGGCTGCGGCGGATGTCGAAGCGGAACGGCTCGTCGAACACGGCCTCGTCGCGGTTGGCCGACGGGTAGGCGAGCATCACGCGATCGCCCTGCTGGACCGGCTGGTCGCCGATGCGGTCGTCGCGTCCCACGCGGCGGAACATGTTGTTGAGCGGCGTGACCCAGCGGATCACCTCCTCGACCAGCCCGGGCACGAGCGACGGGTCGGCGGCGGCCGCCTCCCACTGGTCCGGGTGGTCGGCGAGCACCGCCAGGCCCCGTCCGATGACGGTGCGCGTGGTCTCGGCCCCACCGGCGATGTAGAGGCCCGTCTCGTGCATCAGCGTGAGCTGGTCCATGCCCGCGCCGGCCCACACGGAGATGAGGTCGTCCGCCGGGCAGCTGCGCCGCTCGGCGGCGATGTCCTGGAGCACGGGGTTGAACTCCATGATGGCGTTCATCATCCCCATCACGGCGTCGTTGTCGAAGGTGACGGCGTCGGTGCGCATCAGCCGCTCGGACCACGACATGATGTCGGGCCACCGCTCCTCCGGGAACCCGAGCAGGTGCGCGGTCAGCCGCGACGGGAGCTGTCCCGCGAGGTCGTGCACCACCTCGAGCCGGCCCTGGTCGGCCACGGCCCCGACCAGCTCGTCGATGCGCGAGGTGAGGTACGCGGTGTGGTCCTGGACGGCCCGGGGCGTGAACCGCCGGCTGACGAGCCGGCGCTGGGCCAGGTGCTCGGGGTCGTCGAGCGCGATCGTGTTCGACTCGTCCATGGCGAGGTTGGCCCGATAGGAGCCTCGGGACGAGAAGACGTCGCTGCGCCGCTCGACGTCGACGATGTCGGCGTGACGGGTGACGATCCAGTAGCCGTTGGCGTCGCGGTAGACGGGCGCCTCGCGGCGGGCCCAGGTGAAGAAGGCGTGGCCGCGGTCGAGGTCGACCCACCAGGCGGGGTCGAGGAGGTTGACCGGGGGCGCGTCCGTCGCCGTCATCTCCGGCAACGTATCGGCTCCGGGGCGGCGGGGACGGCCCG
Organism: Acidimicrobiales bacterium; assembly: GCA_036280455.1. Classification (GTDB taxonomy): domain Bacteria; phylum Actinomycetota; class Acidimicrobiia; order Acidimicrobiales; family VFJN01; genus ZC4RG19. The sequence goes on along the minus strand of DASUQS010000103.1, from coordinate 708 downwards.
GGACAGCCGGGGCGGCCGGGGGATGGTCGAGCCTGCCTGTCGATCAGGTGGCGAAGACCTGGGCATCGTCGGCGAAGGCCTTGAACTCGAGCGCGTTGCCCGCCGGGTCGAGGAGGAACATCGTCCACTGCTCGCCGACCTCGCCCGCGAAGCGGACGTGGGGCTCGATGACGAACTCCGTGCCGGCCGCCCGCAGCCGGTCCGCGAGCGCGTGGAAGGCGTCGACCGTGACGATCAGGCCGAAGTGCGGCACCGGCACGGCGTCGCCGTCGACCGGGTTGTGCGCGACCGGCGCGCGCCCGGCGGCCAGATGCGTGACGAGCTGGTGGCCGTGCATGTCCCAGTCGACCCAGGTGGCGGTGCTGCGGCCCGGCGCGAGCCCCAGCACCTCGCCGTAGAACCGGCGCGCCGCGTCGAGGTCGTCGACGGGCACGGCCAGGTGGAAGCGAGGGCGGGGGACGTCGGCATCAGCCATGCGCGGCCCGATGATAGGAGTGCGGCATCCCGAAAGGACGTGGGCGTCCGCCGCGGCCCTCAGGGCAGCACGAGGGGCAGGCTCTCCCAGCCGCGCACCGTCGACGTGGACGCCAGGCGCATGGCCGACTCGTCGACGTCCCACTCGGGGAAGCGGTTGAGGAGCTCGTCCAGCGCGACGCGCCCCTCCAGCCGGGCCAGGTTGGCGCCGAGGCAGAAGTGGAGCCCGTAGCC
>DASUQS010000102.1:0-9513 GCA_036280455.1 Acidimicrobiales bacterium | reverse complement strand
TCCCACCAGCGCAGGTCGGAGCCACCGTTCGGGTCGGAGTACCAGCCAGCTTCCACGAGCCGTGACCGTAGCGAACGTGGCCGGCCGGTCCGTGCGCGGGGCGGGCGCGGAGTTCCGCCTCGACGCCGGACTCAGCCGGGGACGGGCTGGTCGCCGGCGGGGCCCGGCGGCGCCCACTCGGCGCCGATCACGCGCCGGGCCAGCATGGTCATGATGCGGGCGGCGTGCTGCTTCGCCCTCTCGGCGATGGGGCCCGACCAGCGGTCGTCGACGCTGCGGACCCACAGCAGGTACCAGCGGTCGCAGTGCTCCGTCCGCAGGGGCTCCAGCGCGTGGAGGTGGGCGTGGGCGGCGAGGATCGCACCCTGGTACCCGGGCTCGCCGAGCAGGACCCGGCACCAGTAGTCGATCAACCGGGGGATGTGCTCGGCCCAGTCGACCTCCGCGACCTCGCCGAAGACCGGCTCGAGGAGGTCGTCGAACACGATCTCGCGGTAGAAGCCCACCACGAGGTGGTGGATCTGCGCCCGGCTGTCGAGGTCGGGCAGGCCGTCGAGGGGTGCCACGCTGTCCGGCTGGGGCGGGCTGTCGAGGGGCTGCGGGCGGAGGTCGACGGCCATAGGTTTATTTCTAGCAGCCTGCGCCCTAATTAGCTCCGGTGACCGGCCTCACGTGCTCGCGGCGGGGTCGACGTGGCAGCGGAGCCGGCACCCCGCCCGGCGCGGGTCGTGCGGCTCGAGGCCGTCGACCACGAGGCCGTCGAGCGACTCGGCGATGCCGTAGGCGATGCCGAGGTGGATGCCGCACACCGAGTCGGGGTCGGCCAGCGCGACGGACGAGAAGGGGCAGTTGTGCAGCACGATGTCGGCGTGCTCGCCGCCCGGCGACCGCTCGACCACGGGGTCGAACCCGTGCCGGGCCATCTGGTCGACCAGGGACTCGAACACGTCGACGCCGTCGCCGTCGCCCGCCGCGGCATCAGCGGGGGGAGGGACGGCCTCCGCCTCGTCGGACCGGGATGCCTGGCCGAGCCGCCGCCGCCGGCCGACGCGCCGGCCCACCTCGACCGGGGTGCTGCCCGTGCGCAGGATCTCGCTGAGCCACAGCGAGAGGCGCTCGTAGGGCCCGGCGACCCCCCACTGGCTCTCGGCCGACGGATCGAGCGTGTACTGCAGGCGGGGCCGACCGCGACCCGTCGGCGGTGCGGTGCCCTCGACGAGGAGCTGGGCGTCGACCAGCTTGGCGAGGTGCTGGCGCACGGCGTTGTGGTTGAGCCCGACGAGGTCGGTGAGGGCCGCCACGCCGACCGGGGCGCCGGCATCGGCCACGCAGCGGAAGATGCGATACCGCGTCGGATCACCGAGTGCCCGCGCCTGCTGCTGGAGCATGGTCATCGTCTCGCCTCCTCCGCCAGGCGTCGACGGGAGACTAGTCGAGTCATCGCCGTCCTGGTCCTGTGCAACTTTATCTAGTACACACTAGAAGTATGACGGTGACTTCAGATGTCCACGCAACCACGGAATCGCCGGGGATCCTCCGCGCGGTGGCCTACGGAAGCGCAGTCGGCGTTGTGCTCGCCCTGGTCCTCGTCGGTGGCGCACTCCTCCTGGCGGGCGAGGGCATGTCCGCAGCGCTCGCCATCGGTGGCATGGCGGCCCTCTGGGGCGGTCTCGGCTTCGGTTCGATGTTCGGCGGTGTGCGCTACATGACGAAGTACGAGGAGCACTGACCCCCTGCGGGCTGCGCCGCCATCCTCCGGTATGGTGAGCACCCGAGCGGCCGCGCACGGCTGTGGCGTCGTACCCTCGGGTCCGCCTCGCTGCGCCCGGCCGCCGTTCTCCGCCTGCGAGGCCGCCCGTGGTGGCACCTCCACCATCGACGAGCGAGGTCGGCATGCCCGAGGATTCCACGAACACAACCGAGACCGCGCCCGACACCTCGGTCGAGGCGATCGCCGCCCGCCTCGATGCCGAGCTCGCGAGCGCCACGGCCCACCTGCGCCGCATCGAGGACGAGTACAACGCCCTCCTGGCCGACCCCGCAGTCATCCAGGAGGACCGCGACTCGACGCGCATCCTGCTCGAAGGCGCGCGGGACACCGTCGCCGCCGCCGAGCGCGCCGTGGAGCGCCACCGCGCCGGCTCCTACGGGCGCTGCACGCGCTGCGGCGAGGCGATCCCGGCGGAGCGTCTCGAGGCGCTCCCCGAGGCCGTCACCTGCGTGTCCTGCAGCTGACGCCATCCGGGTAGGGCACGCCGCCCGACCAGGGCGTGGGCTGGGCATCCAGGCCCGACCGCCGGTTAGCCTCCGCGGCGTGCAGATCATCCACGAGGGCGCCCCCATCCCGCCGTCCGCCCGGGGTGCGGTGGTCAGCCCCGGCATGTTCGACGGCGTGCACGTCGGCCACCAGATCGTCATCGAACGCATGGTCGCCACCGCGGCGGCGCTGGGCGGCGCGTCGGTCGTCGTGACGTTCGATCGCCATCCCGCGTCGGTCGTACGGCCCGATGCCGGCGTCCGGCTGCTCACCGACCTCCGCCAGCGCGCCGAGCGCATCGAGCGGTTGGGCGTGGACCTCGTCTACGTCGTGCGCTTCGACGAGGAGCGGTCGCTCGAGGAGCCGGCCGACTTCATGGCCGGTCTCGTCGACGCCTTCGCCCCCCAGGCGGTCGTGGTCGGCGAGGACTTCCACTTCGGCCACCGGGCCAGGGGCGATCTGCCGCTGCTCGAGACCCAGGGCGGCGCGGACGGCTTCAAGGTGGAGGGCGTCGGCGCCGTCACGCTCCCCGGTGTCGGCCGGGTGTCGTCGACCATCGTCCGCGCGGCGGTCGCCGCCGGCGATGTCCGCGAGGCGGCCCGCCTGCTCGGGTGCAGCCATGCGGTGCGCGGCGTGGTCGAGCACGGCGACCAGCGGGGACGCACCATCGGCTTCCCCACGGCGAACGTGGCCGCCCCCGGCGATGTCCAGCTCCCGGCGGACGGCGTGTACGGCGGGTGGTACATCGGGGAGGACGGGGTCCGCCGTCGTGCGGCGATCTCGGTCGGTCGCCGCCCGACCTTCTACGAGGAGAGCGGGCTGCTGCTCGTCGAGGCCCACCTGCTGGACTTCGACGGCGACCTGTACGGCGACCACGCCGAGGTCGAGTTCGACGAGTGGGTCCGCGGCCAGGTGCGGTTCGGCGGCGTCGACGATCTGGTGGCCCAGCTCGGCCAGGACGTTGCGCAGGTGCGCGACTCCGGCACCGGCGCGGTACCGCCAACCTGAGCGCAGGTCACGGAGAACGTTGCGTGGGCCGTGATCGATCGCACCAGATGGTCATCCAACGGTTCCTGACCTGCGATCAAGTTTTGCATGTGGGGTGCAACTAGAGTCGCCCGCCGTGGCCGATCCCGACCCCGCGCCGGCGCCGACAGCGCGCCCGCCTCGTTGGCAAGCGTTGCGCGCGGAGCTGCTGTGCGCCCTCGAGCTGGCCGGCCTGACCGGCCTCGCGTTCACCCGCCCCGTCCTCGACAGCTTCGGGCGATCGCCCGAGACGTTCCTCGTGCGGGGGGCCACCGCCGGTGACGTGCTGGTGTTCGCCCTGCTGGTGGCCACGGTCCCGTTCGCCGCGCTCGGCGCGGTCGGCGCCGCGTCACGCCTGGCGGGACGCCGGCCGCGCGCCGCCGTCCACCTCGGTCTGATCGGACTGCTGAGCGGCGTGACAGCTTGGCGCATCGGCACCGACATCGGGGCTGGAGGACTGCTGATCCTCGTCCTCGCCGGGATGGTGGCAGCCGGTGTCACCGCGGTGCGATGGCGGGCACCCTCCACCGCCACCTACCTGCGCTACCTCGGGGCCGCGTCGCTCATCTTCCTCGGGCAGTTCCTGGTGCTGTCCCCGTCGTCGTCCCTGGTCCTCGGTGACGGCGGCGCTCCGGCGGGAGCAGCCGAGAAACAGGCCGTGCAGGGCGGCGACGGCGACCCGCCGCCGGTCGTGATGATCGTCCTCGACGCCCTGCCCACCGCGAACCTGCTCGACGGCACGGGCCGCATCGACGCCGAGCTGTACCCCAACCTGGCGGGCCTCGCCGACGAGTCCACCTGGTACCGCAACCACTCCACGACCAGCGCCTGGACGTGGCAGGCGGTGCCCACGCTGCTCACCGGCAACATGTGGACGGGGGGGATGCCCGACGTCGAGAACAACCCGCGGAACCTGTTCACGCTCTTCGCCGGCACCCACGACGTCACGGCCACCGAACAGATCACCCGCCTCTGTCCCACCGAGGTGTGCCCACCCGACGACGCCGACGCGGTGCCCGAACTGCTCGGCGACGCCGTCGACTGGTGGACGGGTGCGCTCGAGACCGAGGCGGAGGGCGGCGCCCAGATCCTGCCGGGGGCCCTCGAACCGGACCGGGCCGAGGAGTTCGTCGACTGGATCGACGCCCAGGACTTCACGCCCGGCGGCGACCCGGGCCTGTGGTTCTACCACCTGATCATGCCGCACGACCCGTGGGTGCTCCTCGACGACATGACGCCCTATGCCAGCGTGGCGGAGGAACCGTACGGCCTGTTCCTGCACGCGTTCTGGGGCGAGGTCGGCACCGACGTGGCCCGGCAGCGGGCGATCCTGCAGACCCAGGCCGTCGATCGCGCCCTCGGGCACCTGCTCGACCGACTGCGGGAGGACCGCGCCTTCGACGAGACGACGATCGTCGTGACGGGCGACCACGGTGAGGCGTTCGCTCCCAGCCGCCCGTTGCGGGGCCTGGCCGCCGAGCAGTACGAGCAGGTCGCCTGGACTCCGTTCATCGTCAAGGCACCCGGCCAGCGGGAGGGGGTCATCGACGACAGCAACGTGCTGAACGTCGACGTGCTCCCCACCCTCGCCGCCACGCTGGGCATCGATCTGCCGTGGGAGGTCGACGGGGTCGCCGCCGCCGAGGCCGATCGCGCCCGCCCCGACGGCGCGAAGGCGGCGCTCGGCGACGACAAGCACGAGATCCAGCCGCGCGAGGGCGAGACGCACATCGCCCTCGACGGCGTGGAGGGCCTGGCCCGCCTGCTGAGGACCGACCCGGTGCCGGGCGAGGGCGAGCACGCCGTCTGGCAGCGGACGCGGTACGGCGGGCTCGTCGGGCGGTCCGTCGACGACCTGGCCGTGGAGTACGACCGCGTCGGCAGCCTGCCGGTCGAGCAGCTGGACCGCATCGAGCATCCTGGCGACGAGCCGCCCCTGCTCGAGGTGCTGGCGGAGACCCGGCTGGCCCCCGGCGAGATCGTGGCGATCACGGTGAACGGGGTCGTGTCCGCGGTGGCGCCGGTGGTGGAGCTGTCCAGCAGCGACCCGGCCGCCGGCCAGGTCGTCCACGCGCTGCTCATGCCCGATGCGTTCGAGGCGGACAACGACGTCACGGCCTACCTGGTCGACGGCGAGCCGGGCGCAGAGACGCTGCACCTGCTGACCGTCCTACCGGGCTGAGCCGCCGGCGCAAGGCCACCGGGGCCGGCGCGCGTCAGTGCGCCGGAACGGGCCGGCGGTTGTCCCACAGCATCTTGAGCGAGACGAAGGCGATCAGCGCCGCGAACAGCCGGTTCGAGAACTGCTCGTCGAGGCCCACCGAGATCTGGGACGCCAGGAACGACGACACCACGCCGGAGCACCCCACGATCGCCGCAGCACGCAGGTCGGCGTTGTGCTTCTTCAGGTTGCGCTGCGTGCCGACCAGGGCAGTCGGGATGATGACCGCCAGCGACGAGCCCTTGGCCACCGCCCCGGGGATGCCGACGAGGAGGACCATCGCCGGCACCATGATGACGCCGCCACCCACGCCCAGCAGCCCGGCGGTGATGCCGGCGACGACCCCGACGAGCACGAGGGCGAGCGCGCTGCCGAGCGTCAGATCGGGTCGGCCCGCCGCATCGCTGGTGTCGAACACCATCCGCACCGCGGTGACGAGCAGCACGCACGCGAACACCAGGGCCAGCGCCCGCTGGGGCAGCACGTGGAGCAGGTGGGTGCCGATCCGAGCGCCGAGACCCGCCGAGCCGATGATCAGGAACAGCGCTGCCGCCCAGTCGATCTCCCCCTCGAGCGCGTAGCCGGCGACGCCCGCAGCGGCGATCGGCACGATGGCGGCGAGCGATGTGCCGTGCGCCAGCCGCTGGCCCATGTGGAGCACGATCACCAGCGCAGGCACCATCAGCACCCCGCCGCCGACCCCGAACAGACCCGAGAGGAACCCCGCCGCCAGCCCGACGAGCACGATCTTCGCGGTGCTCGCGCTGGCCGCGGTGCCGTCGGCGCCGGTCGCTGCCGGGCCGGGGTCGCCGTCCGGGTCGTGGGCGCCGGGCGTTGTTGGGTCGGCGTCGGTGGCGCCGATCATCGGTGAGTCCGGTGTGGCGTCGGTGGCGCCGGTGACCGAGGCGTCGGGTGTGGCGCCGGTCGCCGGCGCGTCATCACCGGTCACCCGCGGTCGCCCCACAGGGCGCGGACCGTCGAGAAGACCTTCTGGTCGTGCGAGAACTCGATGACGTTGCCGTCCGGATCCTCGAGGGCGCAGATGTAGCCGATGTGCTCGGCCATCTGCCGGGGCTCCCAGTGCAGGCGGCCGAGCGCCCGACCCTTTTCGGCGATCGCGTCGACATCGGCGCGCTCGGGCACCTCGATGCCGATGTGGGCGAACGGCGCCAGGGTCGGGTGGGCTCCGCCTGGCTGCTGGCCGAGATCGTCGGCCGCCGCGGGCGGGAGCTCGGCGAACACCAGCACGAACGGGTCCCCGGCCTGGCCGGGGTTCGACAGCCATGCGCCGCGGCCGTTGGCGTCCTCGTTGCGGGCGACGACGACCAGCGGGGTCATCGACGTGTAGAACTCGAGCGTCTCGTCGAGATCCGAGCAGGGCAGGGCTACGTGGGTGAGCCGGGGCTCGCCGAGATCGGGGGCGGGGGTGTCGGGCATGGGCAAGGGCTCCTCGTGCACCGCCCACGCTACGACGGCCCACGGGCCGACGAGGTGCTCGGACCCGATCGTCGGGCCGTTCCCCCGTGGCCGGTGGTCGCCCGAGGTGGGAGCCTGTGCCTCCGACGACAGGGAGGGGCGCCGGTGGACCAGCACATGCGGGGACGAGCAGGGACCCGGGCCGGGCCGTCGTGCCCCAGGTGACGCCCCAGGTGGCGGTCACCCGTTCGCTGCCCGGCGGGGCGCTCGACCGGCTGCGGGCGGTGGCCGACGTCGAGGTCTGGCCGTCGCGCCTGCCGCCGTCGCCGCAGGAGCTGCGCAAGCTGGCCGCCGGGGCGACCGGCCTGGTGACGATGCTGACCGACCGGGTCGATGCCGAGCTGCTCGACGCCTGCCCCGATCTGCGGATCGTCGCCAACATGGCCGTCGGCTACGACAACCTCGACGTCGCCGAGCTGACCCGCCGGGGCATCCCTGCGGGCAACACCCCCGGGGTCCTCACCGGCAGCACCGCCGACCTGGCCTGGGCGCTGATCCTGTCCGCCACCCGCCGCCTCCCGGAGAGCGCTGCTGCGGTGAAGGCCGGTCAGTGGTTGACCTGGGAGCCCGACTGGCTGCTCGGCGTCGACGTGGCCGGGGCGACGCTGGGGATCGTCGGCTTCGGGCGCATCGGGGCGGCGGTGGCGCGTCGGGCAGCCGGCTTCGACATGGAGGTCCTCGCCTGGAACCGCACGCCCAAGGAGGTCGAGGGCGTCACATTCGTGTCGCTCGACGAGCTGCTCCGGCGGTCGGACGTCGTGTCGTTGCACTGCGCGCTCACGGACGAGACCCGCGGCATGATCGGGCCGGCGGAGTTGCGGGCGATGAAGCCCACGTCGGTCCTGGTGAACACCGCACGGGGGCCGATCGTCGACCAGTGGGCGCTGGCCCGGGCCCTGCAGACCGGCGAGATCCTCGCCGCCGGCCTGGACGTCGTCGACCACGAACCCATCCCCGTCGACGACGAACTGCTGTCGCTGCCCAACTGCCTGGTGCTGCCCCATGTCGGCTCGGCCACCGTGGCGACCCGGTCGCGCATGGCCGACATGGCGGTCGACAACGTGCTGGCCGTCCTCGCCGGCGCCGTGCCGCCCACGTGCGTCAACCCCGAGGTGCTCGCCGGCGGGGAGAGCACCTGAGGTCACCGGGCAGGGCTGGATGCCGACGGGTCCCGTCCTCGGCGAGCACCGTTAACGACCCGGCCCTGGCTCGTCGCATCTGCCACCGTTGCGACCATGATCCTGATGGTTCGGCACGGCGAGTCGACCTGGAACGCCGAGCATCGGTGGGCCGCTCAGGCCGACCCGCCCCTCACGGCGAACGGTCGCACCGGCGCGCACCAGTTGGCGGAGCGCCTGTGCGACCGATCGATCACGGGTGTCGTGAGCAGCGACCTGCGGCGTGCCTCGGCCACCGCCGCCATCGTGGCCGACCACCTCGGGCTCGATCATCCACGGCATGACGCCAGCCTGCGCGAGCGGCGGTGCGATGCCTGGTCAGGTCGCACCTCGACCGAGATCGAGATGTCCCATCCCGGCCTCCTCGCCCGGTGGCGACGCGGGGACCTGCGCGAGCTACCGCACCCGAGCGAGCCGTGGGACCACTTCCGCACCCGCGTCGCGTCTGCCCTCACGGCACTGGCCGACGGCAACAGCCGATGGTTGGTCGTCGGCCACGCCGGCCTCTTCCGGGTCGTCGAGTCGGTGTGCGGGCTCGAGCACCGGCGGATGGGCAACCTCGATGGCCTGTGGCTGCGGACGGTAGACGGCCGCCTCGTGTCGGCGGAGGTCGCTGCGCCGTGACGACGATCGAGGCCGTGCGGGAGCTCGCGCTCAGCTTGCCGCGCTCGTACGAGGCGCTGGTGCGCGACCGCGTGAAGTTCCGCGTGGGCAGCATCGTCTACCTGGCGTTCTCCCGCGACGAGACGCAGATGGGCTTCGCCTTTCCCAAGGAGGAGCGCGAGGCGCTCGTCGCCTCCGAGCCGGACAAGTTCCTCATGCCGGGAACCTCCGACCTTCGCTACAACTGGGTCGAGGTCCGCCTGGCCGCGATCGACGACGACGAGATGCGCGAGCTCGTCCTCGACGCCTGGCGCATGGTCGTCCCCAAGCGCGTCGCCGCCGAGCACCTCGGCGACTGACCCGCACCGCGCCGCGCAGCGACGTGCCGGATGTCGGGGCGGCGGTGCGGCGCCCGCCGCCGCTCCGCCGCCCGCGATCACACGGGCGCCTCGACCGGCAGCCGCGGGCTGCGCGCCGGCCGGTCCTGCGCCCGGAGGTCGTCGACCAGGTCGTCGCGGATGCCGCGCCGGGCCGGGTCGTCCCACAGGTTCACCCGCTGCAGCGGGTCGTCGGCGAGGTCGTACAGCTCTCCCTCGGTGCCGTCGTGCACGGTCCCGGGGCCGTAGGTCGTGCACACCCAGCCGTCGCGGGTGAGGGTGCGCAGGTGGACGTCGACGCCCAGCACCTCGCTGTCCCACTCGGTCACGACCCCCCGGTCCGCCCGTTCGGCCCGGTGCGACGGGCCCGCCGAC
>DASUQS010000101.1:0-14591 GCA_036280455.1 Acidimicrobiales bacterium | reverse complement strand
GATGCGGTGCTCGCCGTAGAGCAGGATCGAGACCGCGTAGCTGTCGTCGATGCCACGGTCGGGACCGAACGTGTCGGTGCCGAGCGCGCCGCGTCGCCCGAGCCGGCCGGTGTCGACCAACCACTGCGCGGCCTCGATGCTGAACCCGGGCTGGTGGATGACGCCGTCGGCGTCGAGGTTGGCGTAGGCGGGCGTGCCCCAACGGTCCTCCCACCCGGTCCAGAGGATGATCGCCGCACCGTCGGGGATGCGACCGTTGCGCCGTTCCCAGCGCTGGAGGTCGTCCACCGTGACGGCGTAGTCGGCATCTGCGGCCGCCTTGTCGCGGACGTCGATCCTGGCGGCCGGGAGGAACAGGTCGCCAGGGTCGAGCTGGTCGGCGGTCAGCCCGTCCTCGGCGAAGTGGGCGGGGGCGCCCCAGTGGGTGCCGGTGTGCTCGCCCTCGCGTACGTACTGCATGTAGAAGCCGTCGACCGGGACCGTCGCCATCGTCTCCAGCGTGAACTCGGGATCACCGGGGAACACGGTCGTCGTCGCCGGGTCGTTGACGTGCGACAGGAACACCAGGCCGAGGTTGTCGAGCACGGACCCTCGGCCCCGGTGGCCGGGGGCGGCCCCGGCGGCCTGCATGCCGAGCATCTGGGTGCCGACGAGGCCGGCCACCCCGGTCGCCGCGGTCCGCAACACGTGTCGTCGCTCCACCAGTGTCCCCCTTGCCCTTCGGCTGTCGTGGGTTGCCTCTGAGGGCGACGCTAGTTGGCCGTCGCCCCTCCGGGTGCGGGGACCGCTACGCCGCGCCCCTCCCGGACCATGGCCGTGAGGGACGCCGAAGCGGCGAGGAACGGAGGGCGTAACGCCGGGCGGCGTGGGACTTCCGGCCCTACGGACCGTGCGTGTCCTCCCCGTACCGTGAGCGTTGTTCGAAAGTTGAGCTCGCAAGCACAGAAGGAGCGTGTGATGCCAGGAACACTGAGCGAGGCTCGCACCAGCCATCCCGACGAGGTGAGGGGCGACCCGCAGAAGAAGGAATCCAGCCCGGATGTCGTCCGTCTCCCCCGCCGCACGATCGACAAGCTGCTGGTCGGCTTCGGCCTGATCGCGGCGATCGTCTTCGCCGTCGCCGGCGGCCTCCTGACCTGGGGGGCGAACTTCTCCAACGACTACGTCCACGACGAGCTGTCCTCCCAGAACGTCTTCTTCCCCGACGAGGCGAGCCTCCGCGAGGAGGGTCGGGACGACCTGGTGAAGTACGCCGACGAGCAGGTCACCACCGGTCCCCAGGCAGAGGCCTACGCCAGCTACATCGGCGGCCACCTGGAAGAGATCGCCGACGGCCAGACCTACTCGGAGATCGACGACCGCGGTGCCGCCGAGGCCGTCGAGGAGGCCCGGGCATCCGGTGCCAGCGAGGCCGAGGTGGAAGAGCTGCAGGCCACCGCCGATCAGCTGCGGGGCCAGCGTGACAGCCTCTTCAAGGGTGAGACGCTGCGAGGCCTGCTGCTGTCGAGCTACGCCTGGTCGACCATCGGTCGGATCGCCGGGATCGCCGCTTGGGTCGCCTTCGCCGGAGCGATCGTCCTCGCCGGGCTGGTCGTCGCCGGGCTGGTGCACCTGCGCCGCTCGCCCACCAGCTGACAACAAGACGCCGGATCAACCGGCAGGAAGAGTCGACAGAATCGCCGGGCCGAAGGGGCCCGGCGATCGTCGCGTTCCCCGAAGGGACCGACATCGGCCGCAGCATGGGCGTCACGAAGCAGGCCGCTCGCAAGCGGATCGTCTCCAAGGGCCCCGATGAGGGCGCCGGCCCGCCATCCGGCCCAGGGTTCGACCGGTTCACCCCGCGGGCCCGCAACGCGGTGGTCGCCGCCCAGGAGGAGGCCCGGGCCGCTCAGAACTCGGAGATCGGCGCCCTCCACCTCATGCTCGGGCTGCTGCACGAGCCCGACGCCGTGGCCGGGCAGGCGACATGGCGGCCAAGAAGGCGCTCGAGCTCACGTTCCGCACCGCCCTGCGGCTCGGCCACAACTACATCGGCACCGAGCACACCCTGCTCGCGCTGCTCGAGGTGGAGGACGGCCAGGGCACGCTCGCCGGGCTCGGACTCGATCGCGCCGCCGTCGAGGCGAAGATCCTGCGGATCCTCACCCGCGTGATCGAGGAGCGCCCCGAGGACCGAGACGACCGCACTCGCCGTCGTCGGACTGTCACCCGACGTCCACGTGTCGGACATCCGGCGTCCTTAGCATCCGAGGCGGGACCGGCGTCTCCGGCCGGCATGGTTGCAGGAGCATCAGGGGCGATCGGCGGATGCCTGGACGAGTGCAGCAGCTCACGAGCCGTGCCGGGCGGCGAGCGGGCGAACGACGCGTGCGCGGGCGACGAACCCGCGTCGCGCTCGGCGTGGCGGCCACGGCCTGTCTGGCACTCGGCGCGCTGGCCGTGCGCGACTGGACCGCGACGCTCGACGCGACGGACCGCACCCGCGCCCAGACCACCGAGGCGCGCGTCGTGCTGGCCCGGACCGAGGGCGACCTCGCCGCCGCCCTCGAGTCGATGGACACGGCGGACGAGACCCTGGCCGCCGAGGCCGCGGCGCTCAGCGCCCGCCAAGCCGAGCGGGCGGAGGCGCAGGGCACCGCCGACGCCACCCGGCTGTGGCTCTCCGCCCTCCAGGCGCAGCTCGCTTCGGCCACGACCGAGCTCGAGGCGAGCACCGGCCGGGTGACGATGCTGCAGACCTGCCTGGCCGGCGCCGCCGAGGCGCTCAACCAGGCGGCGGCCCGCGACACCGCCGGAGCCGCCGCCACGATCCGCGACATCGAAGGCGCGTGCGCCGAAGCGGGGGTCGAGATGTGACCCTCGGGACCGACCTCGGTGGCACCGACCCCACCGCCACCGCGACCGACCCCACCGCCACCGCCAGCACGGAGACCGTCGGCACCGACGTCGCGGTCGGCAGCGCCCCGGACAGCGGCACGGGCACCGCCACCGCCACCGGCACGGGCACCGGCACGGGCACCGGCACCGGCACCGGCACCGGGGAGACCGGCGACACCGCGGGCGCGGGCGACGAGGCCGAGGCCGAGGCCGAGGCCGACGGCACGGGCCCGACCCGCCGCCGCGCCTCCGCCCCGATCCGCCGGACCGTCGCCACCGTGGCGGTGACGCTCGTGGTGGCACTGGTGAGCGCCGGTTGGGCGACCGCCAAGGTGCGGCTCGGGGACGCCCGCGAGGGCCTGGCCGAGACGCAGGCCACGCTGGCCGCACAGCAGGAGACCCTCGCGGTCGCCGAGCGGCGGAACGAGCTGACCGCGGCGGGCATCGGCCAGGTGCAGGCCGACATCGACACCGCAGTCGCGGAACGCAGCGTGCTCGACGGCCTCGTCGCCAGCACCGAGGCCGAGATCGCCGCGGTGGAGGCCTCCCAGGCCGAGACTGCGACGGCTCAGGCGCTCGTCGCGGCCCACTCCGCCGACATGATGGCCTGCTTCGCCGGGGTGTCGGGCGCGGTCCGCGCCAACCGCGACGGCGACGACGGCGCGTCCGCCGATGCGCTGGGCAGTGCCGCCGGCGCCTGCGGCCGCACCCTCGCCTACGCGACCGGCGCGCGCTTTCCCTACGACTTCCCCGACCCGTTCGTCCTGCCGGCAGGCGGCGCCTACTTCGGCTACTCGACCAACTCGGGTGCCGGCGACATCCAGGTCGTCCGCTCGTCGAACCTCACCGATTGGGAGCTGGTCGGCAACGCCCTGCCGGCGCTGCCCGGCTGGGCGGAGGCGGGCTCGACGTGGGCCCCGGCGGTCCTCGCCCGTGAGGGTGGCTACGTCGTCTACTACACGGTGCGGGAAGCCTCCTCCCAGCTGCAGTGCATCTCGCGGGGCGTGTCGACCCGACCCACCGGTCCGTTCCTCGACGACTCGGCGGGACCGCTGATGTGCCAGCGCGAGCTCGGCGGGTCGATCGACCCCAGTCCGTTCGTCGACGCCGACGGCCGCGCCTACCTGCTGTGGAAGGCCGAGGGGATGGGCGGGCCCGCCCAGACGATCTGGTCGCAGGAGCTGACGGCCGACGGGCTCGCGCTCACCGGCCAACCACACGCGCTCATCTCCGCCGACCGCGCGTTCGAACAGGGTGTCGTGGAGGCCCCGTCACTCGTGCGGACCGACGGTAGGTATCACCTGGTGTACGCGGCGGCGAACTGGAACTCGCGTCGCTACGCGACCGCCGTCGCCGGATGCGCCGGGCCGTCCGGTCCGTGCACCAAGCCCGAGGGCGGCAGGCTGCTGTCCTCGGGACCGCGCCTGGCGGGGCCGGGTGGGGTCGAGGTGTTCCGCGGCCACGACGGCGGCCTGTGGGCCGCGTTCCACGCCTTTTCCGAACCGAACGTCGGCTACCCGGCGAGCCGCTACCTCTACCTCGCCCGGGTGCGCGTCGACGGCGACCGCCTCGTCATCGACGCGAGCACCTGACCGTCACTGCTCCCCGTCGGTCGCCAGCTCGGCCGCCAGCTCGGACCGGCCGGCGATGCCCAGCTTCTCGTACACGCGCTGCAGCCTGTTCTCGACGGTGCGGGTCGACAGGACGAGGTGGGCGGCGATGTCCTTGTTCGACCGGCCCGCGGCGGCGAGCGCAGCGGTCTCGCGCTCGGCGGCGGTGAGCCGTGCCCGCGCCTCGACCGGGTGCAGGGCGGGCGTCATGGGCTGCTCGGCGCGCCCCGCGAGGAGCCCGGCACGACGTGCCGCCCCCGCCGCGTCGCGCACGTCGCCGACGTGTCGCCGGGCGACGGCGGCGTCGGCCGCGGCCTCAGCGGCCAGGAGGTCGGCGCCCATCTCCTCGAACTCCAGCGAGACCTTGTCGAGGCCCGGGGCGTCGGCCTCGACCAGCGCCGCGACGTGCGCGACCCGGGCGGGGGCGAGGTCGCCGTCGATCTGGGCGGCGACGGCGGTCAGGCGCTCGCGCACCTCGCCGGCTCGGCCCAGCCGAGCGAGGGCGTGCAGCGCGCTGGCCTGCCCGACGAGGTCGCCGATCCGCTCGCCCAGGTCGGCGGCGCGACCGAACTGCCGGGCGGCCTCGGGCACGTCGCCGGCCCCGGACGCCGCCCACCCGCGGGCCTGGAGCACGTCCACCTCGTCTCGCAGCAACGTCGGCACGCCCAGGTCGTCGAGCGCGGCGAGGTGCTCGGCGGCGTCCTCGGCTCGGCCGGCCAGCCCGGCGGCGAGGGCGCCGAGCGTGTGGTCGCGGCGCGCGTGCACCAGGTAGCCGAGCCGCAGGTGGACGGCCAGCGCCTCCCGGGCTTGGCCGGCGGCGGTGTCGACGCCACCGCGGTCAGCGACGTGCGCGGCCGCCACCGCGGCGAACGCGGCCTGGGCCTCCGCCGATCCCTCGGCCAGCGCCTGGCCGTGGTGCTCGTCGACGAGCCGGTCGGCCTCGGCGAAGCGACCTGCGTTCTGTAGCGCCATGCACCGCGTCACGGTGTGCCACCAGGGATACGACGCCAACGGCGAGTCGACGTCCTGCCTGGCGGTCGCCCCGCGCTCCGACATCTCGAGAGCGGCGTCGATGCGCCCCAGCCGGGCGAGGCTGTGCGCCCCGATCACGCTCGCGTACACCAGGGAGTCGCCACGGACGTGCTCCACGAGCTCCAGCGCAGCGTCGGCCGCCGCCCGCGGTCCCTCGGTGTCGAGCATCGTCGCCAGGCGCCGTGCGGCGAGGCGGTCGCGCCAGTCGGGATGCGTGGCCGCCGCCTCCGCGGCCGCGAACGCGCGGTCGTCGTGGTGGCCCGTCGTGGCGACGCCGTTGTCGAAGAGGGCGATGGCGACCTGGCCCCGCTCGTGGTCGTCGGCGGCGGCTTCCGCCAAGCGAGCGAGCTCGGCCTCCGCCTCGTCACGCCGGCCCTGCAGGCCCGTGACGTGGGCGGCCAGCAGCGCGGCGGGGAACCCGGCACCGGCCTCGTCGGCCGCTCGGGCCAAGCGCTCCGCCAACGGGAAGTCGTAGCGCCACCGGGCGACGGTCGCGCCGTCGAGCAGGACGTCCCGGTCGCCGCCGCCGGCGACGAGACGCCAGGCGGCCACCCGCAAGACGTCTTCGTGACGGCGCGCGCCGCCCGACTCGACCACGCTGGCGAGGGACTCGGCGACGGACCGGACACGCAGGGCGGAGGTGCGGGCCCGGACGACGTCCCCGTAGATGGGATGGGCCAGGTGCACCTGGAGCCGCCTCCCGTCCAGGCGACTGACGAGCAGGCCGCGGCGCTCGAGCCGTTCCGCCACGGCCGGGTCGGACAGCGCGGCGAGCTCGGCTTGGCCGACCGGCTCCCCGTAGGCCACGAGCTCCACCAGCGCGCGCTCGTCGTCCTCCAGCCGCCCGAGCCGGGCCTCGACGATCTCGACGAGCCGGTCGGACGGCGACAGCGGAGCCGCCACCCGCCAGAGGCCCGCCTCCTCGCGGAGGCTGCCGTCGTCGAGGGCGCCGCTCAGCAGCTCGCGCAGAACGAGGGCGTTGCCCTGGCAGCGCTCGGTGAGCTCCACGGCGGTGGCCGGGTCGACGGGTCCGCCGAGCACGACGCCGAGCAGCGACTCGATCGCCTCGGCATCGAGGCCGGCGACCTCGATGCGGGTCGCCAGCCCGTCCTTCCACAGCGCGACGACCGGGTCCGGCGCCGGTTCCCCGGCGCGCACCGTGGCGAGCACCGTGGCGACGCCGGTGGCCGCGATCTGGTGCACCAGCGTGGCGGAGGCGTCGTCGAGCAGGTGTGCGTCGTCGACGACGAGCAGCAGGGGCTGGTCGTCGGGCCGCGCAGCCAGCGCAGCGACAGAGCGGCGCAACACCTCGAAGCGGTCGTCGAAGGCGCCATCGCGGGACGCGGCCGCGTGCAGCAACGATGCCACGGCCCCGAAGGGGATCTGTGCGGCCGAGTGGGTGGCAGCGACCTCGGCTGCCGCCATCCCGAGCTGACCGGCCACCGCCAGGCCCTCCTGCGCGAGCCGGGTCTTGCCGACGCCGGCGGGGCCGGCGAGCACCACGTGGTGCGCCGTCGGGGCCGTGATGAGGTCGCGCAGCATCCGGAGCTCTTCGGTTCGGCCGACGAGTGGCCAGTCGGGCATGCCGTTCGCGCCGTTGGTGATCGAGTTGTTCCCCATGGGGTCTCCCCAACGCCTTTGCTGCTCGACACGCGGCGGCCGGAGGTCGGCCACCGAGGCCGCATTGCAAATGTGTGTCGATTATTGCAGTGCGGTGTCGACCACGTGAACCAGAGTACCAGCCACTCCTGACGAAACGTGGCAATCCGCGGTCTCTTTGTGAACGCAATCCCATACCCCGGGCGCCCCGCGTCCGGCTGGCGGGCGCCTCCGTGTGCCCGTCAGCGCCCGCCAGCGACTGGAGCTGGGGTCGTCACCGCAACCTCCGTCCATCCGTCCTGGGTCCGGGTCTCCCCGACACAGAAGGAAGAAGACACCTTGCTCAAGAGCACGATGAAGCGCGCCACCGCCGCCACCGCCGTCGCGACCGTCGGCCTCATCGGCTTCGGCTCCGCCGCCGGTGCCACCGCACCCAACGAACACGTCGTCCAGCCGGGCGAGACCCTGTCGATCCTCGCTCCCACCAACTGGGCCGAGGTCGCCGCAGGCAACGGCATCTCGAACCCCGACCTCATCTTCGTCGGTCAGGTCATCGACCTGAACGCCACGGCGCCGGCGCAGGCTCCCGAGCCCACCCGCAGCCAGAGCTCGTCGTCCGATTCGGAGTCCAGCTCCGGCTCCTCCGAGTCCTCGGGGTCGAGCGGCGGCCAGGCTGCCGCAGCTCCGTCCAGCTCGGGCGGCAGCGGCGTGTGGGACCAGCTCGCCGAGTGCGAGTCCGGCGGCAACTGGTCGATCAGCACCGGCAACGGCTACCACGGCGGGCTGCAGTTCTCCCAGGAGAGCTGGAACGCCGCCGGCGGCAGCGGCAACCCCGCGAACGCCTCGCGCGAAGAGCAGATCCGCGTGGCCGAGAACCTGCAGAGCATGCAGGGGTGGGGCGCCTGGCCGTCCTGCTCGAGCCAGCTCGGCCTGCGCTGAGACCGGTCCGGTAGCTCAGCTGCCGACCATCACCGGGCGACATCCGCTGGGGGCGTCGACCGGGGAGCCATGGGGGGTCCTTCGGGACCCCCCGTTGCGCGTCCGGATGCGCCATGACGCCGCGCAGGTCGACATTCCGGGTCTGACCTCTCGGGCCGCGCGGCACGGAGCCGGCGCAGCGAGTGAGCGGCGAGAGGCAAGCGGCTCCCGCCGAACCGGGCGCCGCCAACCACCCGCAGGCCCACCGCGCACCAGGACGTGAACGCCCGCTCCGCCAGCCACGCCGGCGCCCACAGCGGCGCCGTCGCCGGCCAGTGGGCGGCACCGCCCGCCCGCCGACGCCCGATGGCGGCCAGCCCCACGGCGCCCGCGGCGAGGGCCGCGAGGCCGCGGCCGCGCCACTGCCACACGGCGGGGAGCAGGGCGAGCTCGGCGAGCAGGTAGCCGGGCCGGGCCCACTCGTCGTACGCCTCCCGCACGCGCTGCTCGACGAACTTCGCCGTGGTGGGGGGTCGCCGGTCGACCACCACGTCGAGGAGCACCTGCTCCCGCCAGCCGTCGGCACGCACGGTGCGGACGAGCTCGAGGTTCTCGAAGAGCGCGTCGCCGGCGTAGCCCCGGGGAAGCGCCGCGCCACGCACGAGCAGCGTTCCGGGCCAGTCGCCCCCGAGAGCGCGGTGCAGCAGGATGCGACCGGTGTCCCACCGGGCCGGCCACGGAGCGGGGACGAACCGGTTCTGGGGACGGGCGACCCCGGCGTCGCCCATGGCGGCGATCGCCCGCTGCAGAAGGTCGGGCGTCCAGCGGACGTCGTCGTCGGCGATCACGACGAGCTCGTGACGGGCCTCGGCGAGGCCGGTCCGCACGTTGCCGACCTTTCCCATCGGCGTCAGCTCCTCGGGGCGGAGGTGGCGCACGGCCGCCGGCCAGCGGCGGTCGTGGCCGTCGTAGACCGCCGGAGCGGAACCGTCCACGACGATCAGGTCGTCCACCACACGGCTCAGGCGGTGCAGGTAGGCGTCGAGCTCGGGGTCAGGACCGTCGGCACGCAGGGGGAGGACGTAGCTGATCGGCAGCAGCGGCGTCGCCCTCGCCACGGCAGGTATCCCCGGTACCGCACGACCCCCCTGGTCGCCGTCTCCCGGAAGCTCACGTGTGGCGCCGATCGATGGACCGGCGACGACCTGACGGTCCCCCCGGACCGACGACTGCGGCCACGACGGCTGTGCGTCTCGCATGCGACTGTCGTCCTCCTCCGCTGACCTCCGACGGGCCGCCACCAGCGGAAGGCTTCCCCGGGCTGAGGGCGCCGAACCAGAGACACACATCTTGTGTCGCCGACGGCGGAGCGGGAAGCACCACGGCATGACAGGACCCGAACCGCAGGAACACGGCGAGATCGTCGAGCCCCCCAACAGCACCGTCGACGACTGGATCGGCCAGCAGGCGTCGAAGGACGACGAGGAGGTCGACCGGCTGCTCGAGGAGACCGACGGCGACGTCGACGAGGCCGAGCGCCGGTTCGAGGAGCGCTCCCACGAGGACCGTCCCGACCGGCTGCCCACCGAGGAGCGCCGCACGTGACGGACGCCGAGGTCCGCAGCGAGGGCCGGGATCGAAGGTTCCCCGACCAGGCGGCGGAGGCGCTCAACCGGATCGAGCACGACGCTCGCCTCGACCCTCTCGTCGCACGGCTCGAGGGCGTGGCCGGCACCGTCGCCGGCTCCGAAGCGGCCGACGACCTGCTGACGGGCGCCTGGTTGGGCCATGCGGTCCACCCGTTGATGACCGACCTCCCCATCGGGGCGTGGACCAGTGCCTCGCTGCTCGACGTGCTCGGCGGCAAGGGCTCGCGCCGGGCCGCCGCCGGGCTGATGGCCTTCGGCGTGGCCACCGCCGTGCCGACGATCGCCACCGGCCTGGCGGAGTTCCGCCACCTCGACGCCTCGTCGCGCCGTGTGGCCGGGGTGCACGCGGCGACGAACTCGTGCGCGCTCGCGCTCTACACGGCCTCGCTGGTCTCCCGCCGCAGGCACCACGGTCGGGCGGTGCTGCTCGGCCTGGCGGGCGCCCTCGTCGCCTCGGTCGGCGGCTACCTGGGCGGCCACCTCACGGTGGCCCGCAAGGTCGGCACCCGCGACGAGCGGTTCAGCGACGCCCCCGACCCTGACAGCCGTCGCGGTCTGAGGACCACCGGGCGGTCGCCCGGAGCCGGCGGGCAGGTGCTGCCCGCCGGCGGAGGCGGGGAGCACGACGCGCGCCACGTCGTCGTCGGTGACGTCTGGCAGCTCCTCGTACCACGCCGACAGCACGGTCGTGACGCCGGCCACCTCCAGGAAGACCAGGTCGTCGACCTGCCGGCTCATCCGGTCGATCACGATGGCGGTGCCCACGGGGACGGCGACGACGGCGCGGCGTGCGCCGTCCTCGGCGGCCCGTTCGACCGCCCACAGTGCGGCCGGCTCGTCGAGCAAGCCGTCACTGACCAGCACCGCCGTCCGCCCTACCAGGAGGTCGCAGGCATGGCCTGGTCCGTCGGGCGCGAACAACGACGAGAGCCGGGCACGCTCCGTGGTGCCCCCGGTCGGACCTGTCAGACGCCAGGCGTCGGCGACGTCGATGTCCGCTCGCAGCACCCGGGCGACGGCGCCACCGACGACCACACCACCGGGGGAGATCGCACGGACGACCGGATCCTCCAGGTCGAGGACGCGCAGCCGGTGACCCAACTCCCGCCCTGCCGATTCCCGGTCGACGAACCTCGCCACGCTCCCGGTCTTCCCCTGTGACGCCCGTCTACACCGGGATCTGCGCATACTGCACGGATCATGCGCTACGGCATCCACCTCCCCCAGTTCGGCCGCGCCGCGGGCCCCGACGCCATCGCCGACGCGGCCCGGGCCGCCGAGGATCTCGGCTTCGACGACGTGTGGGTCAGCGACCACGTGATCCAGCCCGCCGACCAGGGCTATCCGTCGCCGTACCTGTACGAGCCGCTCCTGACGCTGGGTTGGGCCGCGGCCGCCACGTCGCGGGTGGGGCTCGGCACCAGCGTTCTCGTCGCAAGCCAATACCACCCGCTGTGGCTGGCGAACGCGACGGCCTCCCTCGATGCCCTGAGCGGCGGCCGCCTCACGCTCGCCATCGGGGTGGGGTGGAGCGAGGCCGAGTTCGCCGCCCTCGGCCAGGACTTCCACAACCGGGGCAAGCGCACCGACGAGATCCTCGACGTGCTCGCCGCCTGCTGGGAGACCGATCCGAGCACCTACCACGGCACGCACTACGACTTCGAGGACCTGCGGGTGCTGCCCAAGCCGGCACACCCGATCGACATCTGGATCGGCGGCGGCAGCGAGCCTGCCTACCGCCGTGCCGAGCGGGCGTCGGGCTTCCAGGTGATCGGGTTGAAGCCGGAGACGGTCGCCGGGCCGATCGCCCGCCTCCGCCGGGACCACCCCGATCCCGCGTCCTTCACGATCTCGCTGCGCACCGGGTGGGATCCGCAGGGCATGGACGCCGACGAGATCGCCCGCGAGCGCGACGCGTTCGAGGCGGCCGGCATCCAGCACGTCGTCGCCGCGCCGTGGCAGACGGATCGCGACAGCTGGCTCCGGTCGATGGAGCTGCTCGCGGGGATCGTCGGGCTGCCGGGAACCACCGCCTGACGGTCCGCGCTAGCCGGGGTGGGTCTCGCCGCCGATGGGTGACAGGACCTGGCCGGTGTAGAAGCCGGACAGCCGCTCCGACGCCAGGAACACGAACGAGGGGGCGATCTCGTCGGGCTCGGCGGCACGGTCCATGGGGTCCTGGGTGCCGAACTCCGCCGTCTTCTCGGGCGGCATCGTCGCCGGGATGAGCGGGGTCCACACCGGGCCGGGAGCGACGCAGTTCACCCGGATCCGGCGCTCGAGCAGCGCCTGGGCCATCGACTTCGTGAAGATGTGAACGGCGCCCTTGGTGGCGGCGTAGGCCAGCAGCGACTTGTTGCCCCGCAGCCCGTTGACCGAGCCGGTGTTGATGACGGCGCCGCCGTCCGGCAGGTGCTCGAGCGCCGCCTGCGTGCACCAGAAGTAGCTGTGGACGTTCGTGCGGAACGTCGCGTCCCACTCCTCGCTGCTGATGTCGGTCAGCGAGTCGACCGGTCGCTGCGTGGCGATGTTGTTGACCAGGACATCGAGACCGCCCAGCTCCTCGACGGTGGTCGCCACCGCCTGTCGGCAGGCCCCCTCGTGGGAAAGGTCGCCGGGGATGGTGGTGCAGCGCCGGCCCGCCTGCTCGACCAGCCGGGCCGTGTGCGCCGCGTCGTCGTGCTCGTCGAGGTAGGCGATGGCCACATCCGCGCCCTCCTTGGCGAAGGCGACGGCCACGGCGCGCCCGATCCCCGAGTCGCCGCCGGTGACGAGCGCTCGCCGCCCCTCCAGCAGGCCGCGCCCCTCGTAGTCGGCCATCTCGTCCTTGGGCTCGGGGGTCATCTCGGCGGTGGTGCCGGGCGGTTCCTGCGACTGCTCCGGCCGTTCCTGGTCGCTCATCTGGGCTCCTCTCGTCACCCCGCGCCGGGGCGGTCTCCGGCCGCGGCTACCCGCACGCCTGACGGTCGAACCCCGGCGGGCCAAGGCCCGTTGTGCACCACCTCGCCGGGGCCCGCACCGGATCAGCCGTCGTTCGCCCCCTGCCGGCGCTCGGGCGTCGGCTCGCGCCGGTAGAGGAGCGGCAGGAGGAACCAGACGAGCACGAACGCTCCCGCCAGCGCGCCGGCGACGACCCGCGGCAGCGTCCCGGGATAGATCACGTCGGTGACCACGTAGGTGACCGCGCTGATCGCGAAGGCCAGCAGGGCGAGCCCGACGACCATCAACACGTTGGCCACCCGCAGCAGGTGCTCCTTGACCCCGGAGCGGAATCGCAGCCGGTGGTGGACGCTCGGCGCGATGAGGCACAGCGTCGCCAGGGCCGTCGCCAGGACGGCCCAGAAGTACACCCGGCGATCGCCGGCGTCGAGGGCCCCGAACCGCTGGGAGAACGGGATGGTGAGCAGGAACGCGAACAGCACCTGCACTCCGGGCAGCGCCACCCGCAGCTCGTTCAGCATCTCGATCAGCTCACGGTTGGCGCGCTCGTCCGGTGTCTCGCGCCTGTCGTCGTCCATGGTCCTCCCGGGTTCGGTCCGCACGACGGATCTGCTACCCGCGCACGTCGGCCGTGAGCCTCACGGCCCCCCGGCGTCCGGCCTGTCGGGGATTGACGATGCCCTCCCGCCAAGTTAGAACGGACGTTAAAACTCTGGAGCTGACGCTCCTCGCCGAGGGGGACCCGTGTCGATCGTGAACGACGCCGCCGTGAACTACGACCCGTACGACGTCGAGATCAACGCCGACCCGTACCCGACCTACGCCCGCCTGCGGGACGAGGCGCCGGCCTACCACAACGAGCCCTACGACTTCTGGGCGCTCTCCCGCCACGAAGACGTGCAGCAGGCGCTGGTCAACTGGCAGACCTTCTCCAGCACCCGCAGCGACATCCTCGACGTCATCAAAGCCGGCGTCGAGCTGCCGCCGGGCGTGATCATGTTCGAGGACCCGCCGGTCCACACCATGCACCGCGGCCTGATGTCGCGCGTGTTCACCCCGCGCCGCATGGCCGAGCTGGAGGACCAGGTGCGGCAGTACTGCGTCCGGTGCCTCGACCCCCTCGTCGGCTCCGACAGGTTCGACATCATCACCGAGCTCGCCACGATGATGCCGATGCGGGTGATCGGCATGCTGCTGGGCATCCCCGAGCAGGACCAGACGGCCGTGCGGGACAAGACCGACGCCAACCTCCGCACCGAGCCGGGCAAGCCGATGGAGGTCAAGGAGGACGAGGTCGCGAGCGGCGACCTGTTCACCGACTACATCGACTGGCGCGCCGAGCACCCCTCCGACGACCTGATGACCACGCTGCTCAACGCCGAGTTCGAGGACGAGACCGGCGAGACCCGCAAGCTCACCCGGCAGGAGGTCCTCACCTACACGGCGGTGATCGCCGGAGCCGGCAACGAGACGACCGGCCGGCTCATCGGCTGGCTCGCCAAGCTGCTGGCGGAGCACCCCGACCAGCGGCGCCAGGTCGTCGAGGACCGCTCGCTCATCCCCAAGGTGATCGACGAGACGCTGCGGTACGAGCCGACCGGCCATGCCGTCGCCCGCTACGTCGCGCAGGACGTCGAGTACCACGGCACCACCGTGCCCGCCGGCAGCGCCATGCTGCTGCTCGTCGCCTCCGCCAACCGCGACGAGCGCCGCTACGCCGACCCGGACGTCTACGACATCCACCGCCCCGACATCCAGCACCTCACGTTCGGCTACGGGCTCCACTTCTGCCTCGGCGCCAACCTGGCCCGGCTGGAAGGCCGCGTCGCGCTGGACGAGCTGCTCAACCGCTTCCCCGAGTGGGACGTCGACCTCGAGGGCGCCGCGCTGGCGCCGACGTCCACGGTCCGGGGCTGGGAGCGCCTCCCCCTGGTGGTGGCCTGAGCCGGCGGGCTAGCGGCCGCCC
>DASUQS010000100.1:0-6608 GCA_036280455.1 Acidimicrobiales bacterium | reverse complement strand
CCGGCCTCGGCCCGGTCGCGGGCGACGGCCGCGAGCAGCGCGACCCCCGCCAGGCCCGCAACGACGAGCCCGCCGCACCCGCCGAGGTCGACGCGCTCGACCTGCTCGGTCCAGCGGCCTCGCTCGCGCTGGCCGGGCGTCAGGTGTCGGTGCTCACGCTCGAGCAGCAGCTTCTCGTCGCCGCCGTCGAGGTGACCGCCCACCCGGTGCCGTCGCTCGCCCTGGTGCGCGACGTCGCGCAGATCGCGCTGTGCGCCGACCTCGACAGCACCGCCGTCCGGCGCCTGGCCGAGGCGACCGGTGTCGCCACCGCCCTCGCCGCGGCCGTCGCCGCTGCGTGGGACCGCTTCGACCTCGCCGACAAGACCGAGCTCTCGGTCTGGGCGCTGCGCCGCAGCGGCTCGCGGCACCGGCCGACCTCGCGCCGTTCGGCGGCGCCGCTCGCCAAGGCCGGCCTCGCGCAGCGGGTGCTCGGGCGGCGGCAGTCCACTCCCGCCGGCACGTCCGGCGCTCCCACCCTGTCCACCACCACGGTTTCGCCGAGCGGGCCCGCCGGGTCCGTCCGGTCGACCAGGAGATAGCCATGACACGCCCTGCCCTGCTGGGCGGGCAGCCGGCCTTCGCCGACGGGCTGCCCTTCTTCCGTCCTGCCACACCGTCGCTCGACCGGGTGACGGCGCGCCTCGCCCCGTCCTACGACCGGGGCGTGCTCACCAACGGCCCGCTCGTGCGCGAGTTCGAGGCCGCCGCGGCCGAAAGGCTCGGTGTCCCGCACGTGGTCGCCGTCGCCTCGTGCACCTCCGGGCTGATGCTGGTGCTGCAGGCGCTGACCCGCCCGGGCACCGCCGCGGTGATGCCCAGCTTCACCTTCTCGGCCACCGCACACGCGGCGCGGTGGGCGGGCGCCGTGCCCCGGTTCGCCGAGTGCGACGTCACGACCTGCCAGCTCGACGTGGCCGACGCCGCCACCCGTCTGGATGGCGCATCGGTGCTGATCGGCACGCACGTGTTCGGCTCGCCGTGCACACCGGAGGCCGTCGAGGAGCTGGGCGCCTCGGCCGGCATCCCGGTGCTGTTCGACGCGGCCCACGGATTCGGCTCCACGCGTGCCGGCCGCCCGCTCGGCACGTTCGGCGACGCCGAGGTCTTCAGCCTCAGCCCGACCAAGCCGATGACCTCGGGCGAGGGCGGCCTGGTCGCCATCCGCGACGACGACCTGGCGGCCCGCGTGCGCCTCGGCGTCGACTACGGCAACCCCGGCGACTACGACACGTTGTTCGCCGGCCTCAACGCCCGCATGTCGGAGCTGCACGCCGCGGTGGGCCTGGAGTCGCTGGCCGACCTCGACGCCCACCTCGCGATCCGGCGCGACCTGGCGGCCCGCTACCGGGCGGCGCTGGCCGACGTGCCCGGCATCACCCCCCAGCACGTCGACTCCGGCGACGAGTCGACGTACAAGGACTTCACGGTGATCGTCGACGACGCGGCGTTCGGACTCGACCGCGACACGGTGGCCGCTGCGATCAAGGCCGAGGGCGCCGACACCCGCCCCTACTTCTACCCGCCGGTGCACCGCCAGAAGGCGTACGCCGACGTGGGCACAGCCGAGCTGCCCGCCACCGACTGGGTGGCCGACCGGGTCATCAGCCTGCCACTCTGGCGCGACATGCCCACGTCCGCGGTCGCCACCATCGCCGAGGTCCTCACCCGGCTCCACACCCACGCCGAGGAGGTCGCGGCCGTCCGTGGCGCGGCCGCCCCCGGTTCCGACAAGGAGGTGGGCGCGTGCGCGTCCTCGTGACCGGCGGGGCCGGCTTCATCGGCTCGCACCTGACCGACGCGCTCCTCGAGCGCGGCGACGACGTCGTGGTGCTCGACAACCTGTCCACCGGCCGCCTCGACAACGTGTCGTCGTCGGCCGAGTTCGTCGAGGGCGACATCGCGGACGAGACGGCCGTCGCCAAGGCGGTCGCCGGCTGCGAGGTCGTCTACCACCAGGCTGCACTCGGTTCGGTCGCCCGCTCGGTCGAGCAGCCGCTGCTCAGCGACGACGCCAACATCCACGGCACCCTCGCGGTGCTGCAGGGCGCCCACCTCGCGGGGGCCCGGCGTGTGGTGATGGCCTCGTCGTCGTCGGTGTACGGCGGCGCCAAGCAGGTGCCGACACCCGAGTCGGTGCCGCTCATGCCCCGCTCGCCGTACGCGGTGACCAAGCTCACGGGCGAGCACTACGCACGGGTGTTCCACGAGCTCCACGGCCTCGAGACCGTCTGCCTGCGGTACTTCAACGTGTTCGGCCCGCGGCAGCGTCCCGACAGCCAGTACGCGGCGGTCATCCCCCTGTTCATCGACGCGCTCCTGTCGGGCCGGCGGCCCTCGGTGCACGGCGACGGGCAGCAGAGCCGCGACTTCACGTTCGTGGCCGACGCCGTGCAGGCCAACCTGAAGGCGGGTTCTGCGCCGGCCGACCAGTGCGCAGGGCGGGCGTTCAACATCGCCCGCGGGGCGCCGTCGTCGCTGCTCGACCTGCTCGACATCCTGGCGGCCGAGGTCGGCGTGACGGTCACGCCCGAGCACACCGACCCGCGTGCCGGCGACGTCCGCCACTCGCACGCCGACATCAGCGCCGCCCGGCGCGACCTCGGCTACGACCCGGCCGTCTCGTTCGACGAGGGCCTGGCCCGCACCCTCGAGTGGTTCCGGTCCCGTCCCGCCGCCGGTGCCGTCGGCGGCGATCAGCCGGTCGACACCGACCAGGAGGCTGCGCGATGACCGACGCTCCCGCTTCGCCGGCCGCCAACGCCGGTACCGCTCCGGTTCCCGCGGCGCCGAGCACCGGGGGCGCCGGCGCCCCCGACGCCCCGGACGCGCGGGGCGGCCGCGACGACCTGGCCGAAGCCCTGCTGGCGCGCATCCAGGACCGCACGGCCCGCGTCCTCATCGTCGGCCAGGGCTACGTGGGTCTGCCCGTGTCGATGCGGGCGGTCGAGGTCGGCTTCCCCGTCGTCGGCCTCGAGGCCTCACCCGAGCGGGCCGCCGCCCTGCAGGACGGCAGCTCGTACGTGGCCGACGTGCCGGACGACCAGCTCCAGCGCGCACTCGACGCCGGCTACCGGCCGGTCGCCGACCCGGCGGAGACGGGTCCGTTCGACGTGGCGATCATCACGGTGCCGACACCCCTGCGCGACGGCGCCCCCGATCTGACCTACGTCGAGGACGCAGCGGCCACCCTGGCCCGGCGGCTGCGGGCGGGGGCGCTCGTCGTGCTCGAATCCACGACCTACCCGGGCACGACCGACGAGCTGATGCGGCCGATCCTGGAGCAGTCCGGTCTCAAGGGCGGCGACGAGTTCTTCGTCGGCTACTCGCCCGAGCGCATCGATCCCGGCAACGCCCGTTGGGGGTTCGTCAACACCCCCAAGGTCGTGTCCGGCATCGACGACGCGTCGCGCCGCTGCGTCGAGGCCTTCTACGGTGCGCTGGTCGACAAGGTCGTGCCGGTCGGCTCGACGGCGGAGGCCGAGCTGGTCAAGCTGCTCGAGAACACCTTCCGCCACGTCAACATCGCTCTCGTCAACGAGCTGGCGATGTTCGCCGACTCGCTCGGCATCGACATCTGGGGCGCGATCGACGCCGCCAGCTCCAAGCCGTTCGGGTACATGAGGTTCACGCCCGGGCCCGGCGTGGGCGGCCACTGCCTGCCGATCGACCCGTCGTACCTGTCGTGGCGGGTCAAGCGGCGCCTCGGCCAGACGTTCCGCTTCGTCGAGCTGGCCAACGACGTCAACGAGCACATGCCCGACTACGTGGTCACCCGGGCGATGACGCTGCTCAACCGGCACCAGCGCGCCCTCAACGGCAGCCGCGTGCTCGTGCTCGGCCTCAGCTACAAGGCGGGCACGTCCGACTGGCGCGAGTCGCCGTCGATCGCCGTGGTCGAGCGCCTGCTCGCCATGGGGGCCGACGTGCGGGCGTGCGAGCCGTACCTGCCGGAGGCCGGCGGCCCGGCGCTGCCGGCGCCGGTGGTCGACTGCACCGACGAGGAGGTGGCGGCGGCCGACCTGGTCGTGCTCCTCGTCGACCACCCGGACTTCCCCCTCGACGACATCGCCCAGCACGCCCGCCTGCTGCTCGACACCAAGGGCGTCATGCGCCCCCGCGAGTTCTCGGGCGAGACGCTCTAGCCAGCGTCGGTCCAGCGGGCCGGCGCCGCGAGTACCAGCCGCCCGGCATGCCTCGCGGTCTCGGATGTCCGACGGGCCGGCTGCGGCGCGTCAGGTGCGGTAGGTCGGGCGCTGGCGCAGGGCCAGCTCGCGGGTGCGTTGCTCGATCGTGGGTGTCGGGTCGGCTCGCTCGCGGCGCGCGTCGGGGAGGACCAGCAGCACCAGGAACAGCGGGATCACCTGCGTTCGCTGGCGGGTCATGATGCCGAAGTTGCTGATCGAGGAGAACGCGATCACGAACATGATCGTGAACGCCATGCAGTACGCCACGTAGGGGACGCGGAAGATCAGGGCGGGCAGGCGCGCGAGCTTGGGGATCGCCGCCGCGAACAGCACGAGCAGGATCATGCCCTCGAGCGACGACACCAGCGCCTGGGCGCTGTTCGCCTCCCACGGGTAGGGGCGGAACAGCACGGCCATCGTGGCCATCGGGAAGTCCGCAGGGCTCTTCACCGGCACGGGCGAGAACTCGGAGCCGCCCTGGCCCGACTGCCGGGTGGCGCGGTCGAGCACGGAGGTCACCGAGCCGGAGCTGACCTCGTCGAGCTCGAAGAACGACGCCGCCTGGGCGACCGCGAACCCGCCCGCGCCGAGGAGGACGACGATGCCGACGACCTTGCCGACGGGCCCCATGCGGGCGTCGCTCCACGCCTGGCGGCGGAACACGTACGCGAGAGCCAGCGACCCGAAGCACAGCACGGTGATGTGGGGCCGGGGCATGGCGGTGCCGATGAGGCCGAGGCCGGCGAGGGGGTAGCCGAGCGGCTGGTGGCGCAGGATGAGCGCCACCCCGAACGTGGCGAGGCCCAGCGCGAAGATGATCCACGACTCCTTGCCCAGGCTCGAGGGCCAGTAGAGCATCGTCGGCATGAAGAACAGCAGCAGCGCGTAACGCCGCAGGTTGGCCTCGGGGAACCCGATCGCCAGCGCCTTGTAGAAGAAGAACATGCCGAGGAAGGCGAGCCAGGCGAAGATCAGGAAGCCGCCGAGCTTGGTCGGCCCGGTGAAGGCGTAGACGACCCCGGTGACGATGTTGATGAACGGCGTGCCGGTCAGCTCCGGGGCGTCCCAGCGCATCTGCTCGGCGAGGTTGCCCTCCCAGAACGCCTTGGCCAGCCGGGCGCCCGAGCCGTGGTAGCCCTCGGCGTCCGCCCGCCCCTCGTACACCTGGAAGGTGAGGGCGTAGCGGGCGCACGCCCCGGCCATCTTGGCGACCAGGGCGACCATGACCAGCCGCGCCATGCGGGGATCGGGATCGTTGCGCAGCCCGCGCCGCACGATCGGGACCGTGAGGGTGAACAGGATCGGGGCGATGACCAGCGCGGCCCAGATGTCCCACGACAGCACCGAGGCGCTGAGCCCCATGATCACGACGTAGGCGGCCGCCACCGCGAACCAGCCCATGCCCTTGCGGTCGCCGCCCGTGGGCAGCGAGAGGCGGCGGGTCATGACGTTCACGGCGCCACCGCCTCGTAGAGGGCCTCGGTGCGCCGGATCGCGTGGACGAGGTCGAACTCGCTCGCCCGCACCGCGGCCTGCTTGCCGATGTCGGCGCGGAGGCCCTCGTCGTCCAGCACCTTGCCCAGCGCGGCGGCGAGGGCGTCGGGGTCGCCGGACGGGACGAGCAGCCCGTCGCGGCCGTCGGTGATGACCTCCGGGATGCCGCCGACACGGGTGGCCACGGGCGCGACGCCGGTCGCCATCGCCTCGAGCAGCGCGATGGGCAGGCCCTCGAACTGCGAGCTGAGCACGAACGTGTCGAAGGCAGGAAGCAGCGCGAACACGTCGTCGCGCGACCCCGGCCACACCACCCGGTCAGCGATGCCGAGCTCGGCCGCCAGGCTGCGCAGCGTCTCCTCCAGCGGGCCGAGGCCGATGAGCACCAGCCGGGTGTCGGCGGGTGCGTCGGGCAGAGCGGCGAACGCCCGCAGGAGCGTGGCCTGGTCCTTCTTGGCCGTGAAGTTGCCGACGGTGCCCACCACCCGGGCGCCGGCGGGCAGGCCGAGCGTGGCGCGGGCCGCGGCGCGGGCGTCCTCGCCGGTCACGACGAGGGACGGGTCGGTGCCGTGCACGATGACCTCGACCGGCACCGAGGAGCGGATCGTGGCTGCCACCTGGTCGGACACCGCGATCGCCCGGGCGTTGCGGCGGTAGGTGACCTGGTTGGCGAGCCGGGTCGGCCACCGGTAGCGGGTCCACATGTTGTGCTCGGTGTGCACGAAGGCGGGACGCCGCCCGGGCATCGCCAGCCGGGCGTAGGAGGCGGGCAAGGGCATGTGCGTGTGGACGACGTCGATCTCGTGCTCGCGCACGATGCGCCGCAGGGTGCGCAGCCAGGAGAGATCGATCGGGCGGGGCGCGTTCAGGCAGTGCACGGGCGTGCCC
>DASUQS010000099.1:0-7425 GCA_036280455.1 Acidimicrobiales bacterium | reverse complement strand
TCGACGTCGACCACATCGAGAAGGCGTTCGTGTTCGCCGGGATGGGCGCCCGCAACGGGTTGCAGGCCGCGCTGCTGGTCGAGGCGGGCATGACCGGCGTGCCCGAGGCGCTCGACGTCCCCGGCGGCTGGCTGGGCGCCGGCCCGTTCGGCCGCCCGGGCTCCGACCTCGACCGCGCAATCCTCGTCGCCGGGCTGGGCGAGCGGTTCGAGCTGCCGCTCGTCGGCATCAAGCGCTACCCGGTCGGCGGCCCGACGCAGCCGGCGGTGCAGGCGCTGCTGGAGCTGTTGGCCGACCCCACGCTCGACGACCCGGCGCTGGCCGGCTCGGCGTCGACACCGGCGAGCGAGGCGCCGGTCGTCAGGCCCGACCTGGGGCTGTCGAGAGCGTGCCGGGACCGGTTGGTCGAGAGCATCGAGGCCATCCGCATCGACATGCCCGGACGCACCGACGCCTTCGCCACCGCCGAGATGCCGGCGCTCAACCTGCCCTACCTGTGCGCGGTGATCGTCCTCGACGGCGGCCTCGACGTCGAGTCGTCGCAGGCGCGGGAGCGCATGCTCGCCGATCCGGCCGTGCGGGACCTGATGGCGCGGGTGACCGTCACCCACGACCCTGAGCAGGAGCGCGAGCCCCGGGCCGAGTCCGCCCGCGTCACCGTGGAGCTGGCGGACGGCCGCACCGTCTCCCGGTACGTCGCCGAGGTCGAGGGGTACCCGTCGCACCCGATGCCCCGCACCGCGGTCGAGGCGAAGGCCCGCGGCCTGCTCGCCCCGGCGCTCGGCGAGCGCGGCGCCGACCGCGTGGTCGACCTGGTGGCCGGCATCGAGGACCTGCCATCGGTCGAGCCGCTCGTCGCCGCGCTGGAGCCGGCGCCGTGAGCGGCGAGGCTCTCAGCCGCCGCGAGTCCACCCGGCGCACCCGGGCGCGCCTCCTCGACGCCGCCCTCGCGATCCTCGACGAGCAAGGTGAGAAGGGCCTCACCACCACCGCGGTCACCCGCCGCGCCGGGCTGGCGCAGTCCGGCTTCTACGTCCACTTCGCCGACATGGGGGAGCTGCTGCGCGAGCTGGTCGCGGAGGTGTGGACCGAGCGCCGCCACGCCTCCTCGGCGGCCCGGCGGGCGGCCCGCGCCGATCCGGACCACAGCGTCGCCGACGTCGTGCGCGAGAGCTTCCGCTCGACCGTGACGCAGTCGGCCGCCCACCCCGCCCTCCTGCGGCTGGTGCTGCGCAGCCGGCTCGACCCCGACAGCGAGCTGGGCACGATGGCCCGCGCCAAGGCGGACGTCAGCCGGCGGCGCATCGCCGCCCGCCTGGCGGCCGCACCCGACGCGGGCGGCGATGCGGGTGCCAGCACCCGCGGCAAGACCGGCGGCGGTGCCGCCATCGAGACCGAGGCCGACGCCGAGACCGAGACCGACGCCCGTCACGCCCGGCAGACCGACATGGTCGCCGACGGGCTCGTGGCGGTCACCGAGGCGCTGGTCCTCGGCCACCTCGACGGCCGCTATCCCGACATCGACGAGATCCTCGACGTCCTCGTCGCCTTCTCGTCGACCGGGGCCGCCCTCGGGCGCCGCGCCGCACGCGGTTCCGCCCGCGACGGCGCGCGCCCCGACCCACCTCCTGCCTGACCGACCCTCCACGAGGAGCCTCCATGGCCACCACCGATCCCGTCGCCCCCACGCCCGCCGGGCCCGTGCGCGGGCGCCTCGACGGCGGCATCGCTGTCTTCAAGGGCATCCCCTACGGCGCCGACACCAGCACCCGCCGGTTCGAGCCGCCCGCCCCGCCCCAGCCGTGGGCGGGCGTGCGCGACGCCCTCGACTACGGCCCCACCTCGCCGCAGCCGCCGGCCCCGGCGTTCGGCGCGCCCGACCCGCCCCAGTCGGAGGACTGCCTGGTCCTCAACGTGTGGACCCCCGGCCTGGGCGACGGCGGCCGCCGCCCGGTGCTGTTCTGGATGCACGGCGGCGGCTTCACCAACTTCTCCGGATCGAGCCCCAGCTACGACGGCACCCGGCTGGCCCGTAAGGGCGACGTGGTCGTCGTGACCGTGAACCACCGGCTGAGCGTGCTCGGCTACCTGGCGGTGTCGCTCCTCGACGACCCGACCTTCTCCGCCCCGAGCGTCGGCCAGCAGGACCTGATCGCGGCCCTGGAATGGGTGCGCGACGCGATCGAGGGCTTCGGCGGCGACCCGGGCAACGTCACGATCTTCGGCGAGTCCGGCGGCGGGGCCAAGGTGTCGACGCTGATGGCGACGCCGTCGGCCACCGGCCTGTTCCACCGGGCGATCGTGCAGAGCGGCAGCATCCTGCGCTTCCCGTCCAACCGCCGTGCCGAGGCCGTCGCTCGCGACTACGTCGCCACCCTCGGGCTGTCCGCCGACGACCTGGCGCCGCTGCGGAAGCTGCCCCTCGACGACCTGCTCGCCCCGGTCACCGGCCGGGCGTCGACGCCGGAGAGCCGGGGCATGCTCCGCCCGATCATCGACGGGGAGCTCCTGCCCCACCAGCCGTGGCATCCGACCGCGCCGCCCGAGTCGTCGCACGTCCCGCTGCTCGTCGGTACCAACCGGTACGAGACCCGCACCCAGCTCGGGCTGGCCGACCCCCGCCTGTTCGACATCGACTGGGACCGGCTCGACCGGCGCCTGTCCCGGCAGTTCCCCGGATGGGACGTCGCCGCGATGATCGCCGACTACCGCGACCGCAACCCGCAGCGCACCGCCGGCGACGCCTTCTTCGAGCTGACGTCCGACCACTGGTTCCTCGCCG
Source organism: Acidimicrobiales bacterium (assembly GCA_036280455.1). Lineage (GTDB taxonomy): Bacteria > Actinomycetota > Acidimicrobiia > Acidimicrobiales > VFJN01 > ZC4RG19. The sequence continues at coordinate 4,643 of DASUQS010000099.1, read as the reverse complement.
GGGCGACCGGCCAGGCGGAGCTGAAGGCGGCCCAACACGCCGAGGGCGGCGCGCCGTGCTGGATGTACCGCTTCGACTTCGAGGGCGAGACCCGGAAGTACGGGGCCGGCCACGCCAACGAGATCGCGTTCGCCTTCGACAACCTGGAGCTGTCGCCCCGCACGCCCGAGAAGGGCCCGGAGGCCCAGGGTGTCGCCGACGCCATGAGCGATCACTGGCTGGCCTTCGCCCGCACCGGCGACCCGGCGGTCGAGGGGCGCCCGGCGTGGCCCGCGTACGAGGTCGGGGACGGGACAGCGGCCGGGGGAGCGTCCGGGGATCGGGCGACGATGATCTTCGACGCCGAGTCGCGGGTGGAGTACGACCCTCGGGCCGACGTGCGCGCCGCGCTCGGCACCTACCGCCCGCGGCGCTAGCACCCGCGCTCTGGGTGGGCCGGCCGGGAGCGGCAGCAGCGACGAGTTGCCGCTCCCGCCGCCGTGCCACTGCGCCATGCGACCACATCGGCGAGCAGCTCGAGCCGGCGCTCGCCTACGTGACCCGCACGCCCTTGTCCCGGATCGACGTGGCCCTTCCGTTCCTGCCCTACGGCTGAGCCGTTCGGGCGCGAGCAGCGGTCGACCAGATCGTGCAGGCCGAGGTCGACCGACGGCGACGCGAGGGACGTCGAAGCCAGTCCCGACATCCTGTCGGCCCTGTTGGCGTCCGCAGACGAGTCGGAGGGATCGGACGAACCTCTGACCGACCACGAGAACCTCGTGGCTCTGGTCAGCTGCGGCCTGTGGGCAGGAGCGAGCCGAGCCGCTGGCGGAGGCGTCGCCCCGGTCGGGAGCTGGTTGACAACCCTCGAAGAATGGTCGGTAGCGAGCTGGTCGAGGCCGTAGGCCTCGGTCCCGCAGTCAACCGGTACTCGCAGTCAACGACGACATCGATCTTCTTGCCGTCCGTGGAAGGTGATCGACATGGCGATGGCGCATCAGCAGCAGATCGGTGGAACCGTGGCTCCGGGCTTCGAGCCGGTGCGGGAGGCCTTCGTCGACAACTTCGCCGAGCGCGGCGAGCTGGGCGGGGCCGTGTGCGTCGTCGTCGCCGGCGAGGTGGTCGTCGACCTGTGGGGCGGGGTGCGGGACAAGGTGAGCGGCGCACCCTGGTCCGCCGACACCATGACCCTGGTCCACTCCACCACGAAGGGATTGTCGGCCATGGTGTTGGCGCTGCTGCACTCCCGCGGCCTGCTCGACCATGACGAGCGCGTGGCGACGTACTGGCCGGAGTTCGCGCAAGCGGGCAAGCACGACATCACCGTCCGCCAGCTCCTGGCTCACCAGGCCGGACTCTTCGCCTTCGACGAGCGGGTCGACGGGAACGTGGTGGCCGACCTCGACCGCCTCGCCGGGGTCATGGAGCGTCAGCGGCCCATCTGGCCGCCGGGGGAGCGCCAGGCATACCACGCGATCACGCTCGGGTTCTACGAGAACGAGCTGGTGCGGCGCATCGACCCTGAGCACCGCACCATCGGCCGGGTGCTCCACGAGGACATCGCCGCTCCGCTGGGTGTCGGGGATGAGGTGTACATCGGAACGCCGTCCTCGGTGCCGGACGAGCGGCTCGCCGCCCTGGTCCCGCCGGGGCTGTGGACCCGCCTGACGTCGATGCCTCTCAGCCTGACGATCGACGCCATGCGGCCCCGGTCGGTGCTCCATCGGTCGTTGGTGGCCAACCCTGGCACCGGCTTCTACGTCGACCCCGAGCACGTCATCGTGCGAGAGGTCGAGGTCCCCTCCGGGGGCGCTGTGGCGACTGCGCGGGCCATCGCCGCCGCCTATGGGGCCTTCGCCGCCGAGGGCGGGCCGCTCGGTCTGAAGCCGGAGACGCTCGACGCACTGACGGCACCGGCCACCCCCGCGCACATGGGCTACTACGACGAGTGCTTCCGAGGCCCGGCCAAGTTCTCACTCGGCTTCATGAAGCCCAGCGAGTTCATCGACTTCGGCTCCGACGCCGCCTTCGGCGCACCGGGGGCCGGGGGATCGATGGGGTTCGCTGACCCAGCGTTGCGCTTGGGCTATGGCTACGTGACGGACGAGATGGGGATGGAGCTGCAAGGCGACCCCCGTGACTTGGCCCTGCGTCGTGCTCTGGCCCTGGTCCTCGCCGGCGAGTGACAAGGCTCGCACCGCGCTGCACCTATCTACCGAGCGAGCGCCGCGGGGTGGGGACCACCTGCCCTCTAGCGCGATGTCTCCGATCAGGCCGACGAGGTCGACCAGCCTCGAACGCCGGGTGGAGCCCGCCCGCAGCGTGCGCGGTCAGCGTGGCGTCCGCTGCGCGACCCACTCGAGCGCGTGGCGCCAGGCGTCGAGCGGCGGCACCGCCCGGCCCGGTGCTTGCGTTTGCCGCGGCGCGGCGCGGACGGCGACCGGCGGCGACGCCGACCCCATCCAGGCCACGGGACCGCGGGACCGAGCCGCAGCCGTTCCGCCACGGGGTACGTTGTCCCGGTGAACGGCGACGAAGCCCAGGGGCAGACCATCGCCGCAATCGAACGGGCGGTCGACGTCCTGCTGCTCTTCGGCGAACCGGACGTCGCCGACCTCGGCGTCACCGAGATCGCCAGCCGGCGGGACCTGTCCAAGGCCGTGGTCCATCGCATCCTGTCGTCGTTCAGGGCGAAGGGCTTCGTCGAGGTCGACGAGACCTCCCGCCGCTACCGCCTCGGCCCGGCGGCCCTCCGCCTCGGGCTCGCCTACCTCGACAGGCTCGACGTGCGCGAGCTGGCGCGGCCCGAACTCGAGGCTCTGGTCGCCGCCACCGACGAGACGGCGACGCTGTCGATCCGGGCGGGCGGGCAGCGCATCTACCTCGATCAGGTGACCCCGGCGCGCGACGTGAAGATGGTCGTGCAGTTGGGTCAGGCCGTGCCCCTGCACGCGGGCTCGTCCTCCAAGGCCTTCCTCGCGTTCATGCCGCGGGGCGAGCAGGAGGAGTACTTCTCCTCCCAGCCGCTCGAGGCGCTGTCCGAGCTGACGATCACCGACCCGGCCGCGCTGCGGGCCGAGCTCGACGACATCGCCGCCTCCGGCTACGCCACGTCGCTGGGGGAGCGCGTGGTGGGGGCCGCGTCGGTCGCGGCGCCGATCCTCGGCCACGATCGGTCGCCCGTCGCCGTGGTCAGCGTCGGCGGCCCGCTGGAGCGCTTCGGCGACGAGATCGACAAGGTCGTGCCGCTGCTGCTGGGGGCCACCGGTCGCCTGTCGTCGCGCCTCGGCCACTCCGCCACCTGATACCCACCGTCGGCGCGTCCGTCGCCGGTCGGTCGGCGCTCACCGCGCGGCGGCCGAGGCCCACACCTCGGCGCGGTAGGACTCCAGCCGCTCGGCCAGCTCGCGAGGGCGGGCGAGGGCGGGGACGTGGGGGCCGTCCATCTCGTCGGGAGTGATGCCCAACCTCTCCTGCACCACTCGCCGCATGAACGGCGGCGGGAAGAACCGGTCCTGGCGGAAGATCAGTGCGCGAGTGGGCACGTCGGGCCAGGCGGGGAGGGGCCAGGGTGTCTCGAACGGCGTTCCGGACTGGTCGCGGGGCTCACGGGCGAACGCCTCGGCGACGATGTCGTCCGGCACGCCGTTGAAGAACTCCTCGCGGGGGTCGAACCCGTCACCGAGCGTGCGGCCGTCGCGCTCGGCCTGCTCCCGGTGGGCGGCATCCCAGCCCGTGTTGGCCCACCAGTCGCCCGCCGACTCGCCGGGCGAGGGCACCATGGCCGCCACCAGCACGACGAGCCGCACCGGGACACGCTCGCACACCAGCGGGGCGGTGAAGCCGCCCAGGGACTGGGCGACGACGACGACATCGCCCCGGTCGCCGATCGCGTCGACGACGACGTCGGCGTACTCGGGGAACCCGGCGGTGTCGTCCTCCACCGGCAGGTCGGGGGCGACGACGTCGTGTCCCCGCCGGGTGAGCTCGGGCACCACACGGTGCCAGTACGAGGCGTCCCCGCCTGCTCCGTGGATCAACGCATACGTGGCCATCGGCAACCCGGTCCTCTCGTCATGACGTGGGCACGGGTACGACCACGTGGAGCGCCGGGACTCATCGCTCGGATCGGCGCTCCGCTGTCTCCTTGCGGGTGCGGGCGGCCGGCTGCGCACCGTCCTTGCGGGCACGCGGCTTGGCGGCGGCCTTCCGGGCACGGGGCTTCCCGCCGTCCGTCCGGTGGCCGTTGCCGGGCAGCAGCTCGGTGACCCCCCGTTCGATGCCGGCGGCGAGCACGTCGATGTCAGACGCCGTGTCGTAGTCGCCGGTGATGCCGAAGACCAGCTCTCCGTCGTAGCTGAAGATGGCGACCCCGACCCGTAGCGGCGCGGCCAGCGGCACGTACGGGCAGGCCCGCAGCAGGCGACGGCCGCACGAGTAGAGCGGGAACTGCGGACCGGGCACGTTCGTGGTGACCGTGTCGAGGTTGCCCATGCGGCGGGCGGCCCGGATGGCGACGCGCGTGCCGAGCGTCAGCAACATGGGCGGGGCGAACCCGCCGAGCGAGGTGATGGCTTCGCCCGCCAGGGCCTGCTTCGACTCCTTGAGGTCGTCGAGCTGGGCGCTGATGGCATGGAGCCGTTCGACCGGGGAGTCGATGCCGA
>DASUQS010000098.1:0-2320 GCA_036280455.1 Acidimicrobiales bacterium | reverse complement strand
GCGGTGAGGGTGGGGGTGGGCTCGCCCCGGCTCGTGCGGTGGTTGAGCGTGCGCGAGGTGGTGAACCCGAGCGCCCCGGCCGCGACCCCCTCGGCCGCGAGGCGGGCCATGGCGGCGATGTCGTCGGCGGTCGCAGCCTCGCGGGCGGCGCCCCGCTCGCCCATGACGTGCAGGCGCAGGGCACCGTGGGGCACCTGCAGCGCCACGTCGACGTCGAAGGGGCGGCCCTCGACCGCGTCCATGAACTCGGGGAACGACTGCCAGTCCCACGACAGGCCCTCGTGCAGGGCCACGCCGGGGATGTCCTCGACGCCCTCCATCAGCTCGATCAGGCGCTGGTGGTCGGCGGGCCGCACCGGGGCGAAGCCGACGCCGCAGTTGCCGGCGACAACGGTGGTGACGCCGTGCCACGACGAGGGGACCATGCGCTCGTCCCAGGTGGCCTGGCCGTCGTAGTGGGCGTGGATGTCGACGAACCCGGGCGTCACCAGCAGGCCGTCGGCGTCGATCGTGCGGTCGGCCCGGCCGTCGATCGTGCCGGGCTCGGCGACCTGGGTGACGACGCCGTCGCTGACGGCGACGTCGGCGGGGCGGGCGTCTGCCCCGGTGCCGTCGATGAGCGTGGCACCACGGACGACGAGGTCGTGGTCGGTCATGTGGAGGCTCCTGGGGATGCGGGCCCGCCGCGTCCGCGCAGGGCGGGCAGGATCTCGGCGGTCAGCAATCGGCGAGCAACGCGGGCGTCGTCGCGGTCGGCCTGGAAGGTGGGACCCGTGACGACGAAGCGCCCGATGCCCAGCGTCGCCAGCTCGGCGAGGCGTTCGACGCACCGCTCGGGAGGGCCGACGATCGCGAACCGGTCGACGAACTCGGGCGCCAGCGGGGCGGTGTGGTCCGCGGTGTTGCGCAGGTGACGGGTGCTGTCGTAGCGACGCCCGACCTCGGCGACCACGGCCTTGTCGCTCTCGCCGAGGCCCGCGCCGGTCGACCCCGGCATGGCGGAGAAGTGGGCGAAGGCGGCCACCCCGCCAGCGATGAGCGACCGGGCCGCATCGAGATCCGGGTGGCAGCCGACGTTGACGTAGGCGCCGAAGGAGATCTCGGCGGGGTCGCGCCCAGCGTCCGCCGCCGCCTTGCGGGCCAGGTCGAGCGCCCAGGCCACGCGGTCGGGATCGGCGCCGACCGCCAACGTGATGCGCTCGGCCGTGCGGGCCGCCAGGTCGATCAGGCGGGGGCCGGACGCGGCGACGTCGAGCGGCACCTTGGGCTGACGGGTGCGGTCGAGCCACTGGATGCGGCTCGGATGACCGTCGCAGTCGACCGTCTCGCCCGCCAGGTACGCCTGGACCTGGACGAGCCGCTTCGCGAACCGGGCGACGGGCATCGGCGGCAGGCCGAGGTGGAACAGCGCCGTGTCGCCCCGCCCGATGCCGAGCACGAACCGGCCGCCGGACTCCTCCTGCACGGTGATCGCCACGTTGGCCAGCGCCGCCGGGTGGCGGGTGTGGGCGTTGGTGACACCGGTGGCGAACTGCAGGGTCTCGGTGGCCCGGGCGGCCAGCGCGACGGCCACGTACGGGTCGCCGACCAGGTTCTGCGAGTCGGTGAACGTGATGCCGTCCCAGCCCGCGGCCTCGGCACCGGCGGCCTGACGCTCGATCGTGCCCGCCTCCGGCGTGTGGGTGGCCCACATCTCGACGTGCCGGCTCTCGCGGCCGGCCGTCACGGACTCGCTCGCGTCCTGGCGGGTCATCTCCGGCCCTCGCCGGGGACGGCGATCGACTTGATCTCCAGGTAGCTGCGCAGGCCCTCGGGGCCGAACTCGCGCCCGATGCCCGACTGCTTGAACCCGCCGAACGGGGCGGCCGACGCCTGCGGCGCACCGTTGACGCTGTAGGTGCCCGTGCGGACCCGGCGCGCGATGTCGACGCCGGCCTCGACGTCGGACGTCCACACCGACCCGGCGAGCCCGTAGTCGGAGTCGTTGGCGATGCTGACGGCGCCGTCCGGGTCGTCGTACGGGATGACGGCGACGACGGGCCCGAAGATCTCCTCCCGGGCGATGCGCATGCCGTTGTCGACACCGGTGAACACGGTCGGCTCGACGTACCAGCCGGTGGGCAAGGCTTCCGGGCGCCCGCCGCCGGTGACCGCCTTGGCCCCCTCGTCCGACCCGAGCGCCAGGTAGCCCTCGACCCGTTCGCGCTGGCGGGCGCTCACCAGCGGCCCGACGGCGGTGGCGGTGTCGGCGGGAACGCCGACCTGCAGACCGCGCGTCCCCTCGACGAACGCATCGACGAACTCGTCGTGGCGCGCCCGG
>DASUQS010000097.1:0-4378 GCA_036280455.1 Acidimicrobiales bacterium | reverse complement strand
CTGGCGGTCATCGACGGCGACGACCGGTTCGTGGGCGTGGTCACCACCGACGACGTGCTGCGCCTCGACGAGATCCTCGAGCGCACCGGCTTGAGCTGACCGGTCACGGGACGGCCGGCGCCTCGGCGCCGCCCGACGAGGTCGCAGCGCCGCGTCGTGCGGACGCGGCCGATGACCACGGTGACGGATGTCGGATGACCCAGCTGACCGCGGCCCCAGGCCGGCGGAGGTGCGGGACGGACCCGCGGGAACGTCAGACGGCGAGGAGGTCGCGGGCGCCCGTGTCGGACGACGGGTGCCGCAGCTTCGACATGGCCCGGGCCTCGATCTGGCGGATGCGCTCACGGGTGAGGTTGAAGTGCTCGCCCACCTCTTCGAGCGTCCGCGGCTCGCCCCGGTCGAGACCGAAGCGCAGCTTGAGGATCTCGCGCTCGCGCTCGTCGAGCGGGGCGAGGAGGCGGTTGATCTCCTCGGGCAGCAGCGCGGTGGCGGCCACCTCGAACGGGGACTCGGCCGAGCGGTCCTCCACCACGTCGCCCAGCTCGGCGTCGCCGTCCTCGCGCAGCGGCTCGGACAGCGACAGCGGCTCGGCGGCGAAGCGCAGGGCCTCGGTCACCTTGTCCTCCGGCATCTCGACCTCGGCCGACAGCTCGGCCAGGGTGGCCGGGCGGCCGAGCTTGAGCTCGAGGCGGGCGCGGGCCTTCTGCAGTCGGGCGAGGGTGTCGCCCGCGTGCACGGGGAGGCGGATGGTGCGGCCCGTGTTGGCGATGCCGCGGGTGATCGCCTGGCGGATCCACCACGTGGCGTACGTCGAGAACTTGAAGCCCTTGCGCCAGTCGAACTTCTCGACGGCGTGCATCAGGCCGAGGTTGCCCTCCTGGATGAGGTCGAGCAGCGGCAGGCCGGACGCCTGGTACTTCTTGGCGATCGACACGACCAGGCGCAGGTTGGACTGCACGAAGGTGCGCTCGGCGTTCTCCCCCTCGCGGGAGGAACGTCGCAGCTCGCGCTTGCGCGCCGGCGTGAGCGCCTTGCCCTCGGACTCCAGCTCGAGGCGCGCGGCGTTGCCGACCTCGATGGCCTGGGCGAGGCGGACCTCGTCGTCCTTTGTGAGCAGGGGATACTGCCCGATGTCTGTGAGATACAGCCGGACGAGATCTTCCTCGTCGCGCTCGACGCGCTCCTTGGGCAACGTACCGTCCTTCTCGCGTGTTGCTCGGTCCGTGGGGAGCCCCGCAATGGCCTCGTGCCCGTGCCCGAGACGGTGGCGGTCGACTCGATTCGTCAGGGTCCCCACCCGGGGAGCCTGAGCGCGCTAAAGGATACCGGTGCGGTCAAGAGTGACCACCTTCCGGCCGACTTTCACGTCGAGGGGCGGGTCCGGGTTGCCACGCTGGGCGTCGTGAGACGACAGCCCGCGCGGTTCGCTAAGGTGCCGCCCGGGGAGAACAGGGGAAGCGATCAGCGCCCACGGTCAGAGATGACTCCGGGAGAAGACGCCGCCGTGCAGTCCACCGAACCGTCCACGGAACCGACCACGCCACCACCAGCCGGGCCGCCCCGGCCGGCGCCGCCGACGTCGCTGGGGGCCCTGATCGCCGACGCCAAGCTGGGGTGCCCACGCGCCTTCGAACGCATCTACCGCCAGTTCGCCGGCCAGGTCGCGTCGTACCTGCGTTGGCACCGGGCCTCCGATCCCGACGGTCTGACCAACGACGTCTTCGCACAGGTGCACCGCAACCTCGATCGGTTCGAGGGGGACGAGCCCGGCTTCCGCTCGTGGGTGTTCACCATCGCTCACCACCGCATGATCGACGACCGCCGTCGGGCCAACCGGCAACCGCTGCTGCAGGGCGAGATGGGCGTGGACGACGATCTCGGCTGCGGCGACGTCGAGGAGGACGCGTTCGCGGTGCTCGCGCACGACTCGGTCCGCGAGCTGGTGTCGGTGCTGTCGCCCGACCAGCGTGACGTCGTCCTGTTGCGGGTCGTGGCCGACCTGTCGGTCGACGAGGTCGCACGGCTGCTCCACAAGCGGGCCGGCGCGGTGAAGGCGCTGCAGCACCGGGCGCTCGCGACGTTGCGCCGGCATCTCGAACCGCTGGTCGCGGTCCCCTAGTCCGGCGCGAGGTTCCCCGCCGGCGCACTAGGCGGGGCCCGGATGGACCGTCGAGCGGAAAACGCTGGGAGCCATATCCTCGGCACGATCCGTGACGTTTGCATTGGTAGTGACATTTCTTGACCTGAGCAGGCGTGAAGCCGAGGAGATCCTCACCGGAGGCGTCCTCCCCGGTCGCCGTGATCTCGAGTGCGTGCTCGAGCTCACGGCCTTCATGCGCGCCAGCCGCGAGGTCGAACCGCCCCCGCCGATGCGCGCCGACCTGCTCGGTCTCCTCGGCGAACCGCCCTCGCCCAGCTGACCGCTCTGCCCACGGCGGCAGAGGGATGCGCCCGCGGGGCGTCGCGGCGAGGTCGGTCCCGGCGTGCGATCAGGCCGGCGGGCCGGACGGGGATCCGAGGGCCTCGATCAGCGCCTCGCCGGCCGCGATGTCCTCGGCGAGATCGGTGCGGACGAGACGCAGCACCCGCATCGTCGGTCCGTCGGCGACGGGGGACGTGTGCGCGAGGTGGTCGTCGTAGGCGGCGAGGAGGGTGGGCAGCGCGCCGCGGTACAGGGCGACCAGCCGGTCGGTGGCGTCGACGGCGGTGCTCCCGTCGGGACCGCCCGGCGCGTCCCCCGCGTCGGTGTCCGCCGGGTCCGACCGGTCGTCGAACGCGGCCAGCGACGCCACGATCTCCGCGTCGGCGCTGTCGGGCGCCACGAGCTGGGTGTCGGCCAGGTGGGGCAGCGCCGGGAGCAGGCCGTGCCACAGCTCGACGTGCCACCCGTGATGCGCGCTCTGGCGGGCGAACAGGGCCCGGCTGCGGGGCTCGGTGACGGTCCCGGCCCAGCCGCCCACGACCTCGAACAGGCGGGCCTCGACCCAGGCGTGGTGCCCGATCCGGCGTCCGCTCTCCTCGATGGTCTCGGCCACGTCGGCCATGTGGTCCTCCGGTGGGTGGAGCTGGGGGTGAACTCGGCGGTGCCGCCGGTCGAGCGCCGGCATGCCGGCTCGGTCGCCGGCGCTGCCGCGCCTTCAGTATGTCCCGGCCTTGCCGCTGCTCTCACGCCGCGTCTCGACCAGTGGTGGCAGGACCTCGGACACGACCACCGCCACGAGGATCAGCGCGCCGCCGGCCACGGCGGTCGCCGGCAGCGACTCGCCGGTGGCGCGGGCGACGAACGCGGCGAACACCGGCTCGAGCAGCAGGATCAACGCCGCTCGTGTCGGGCTGACGATGCGCTGGGCCCACACCATGGCGAAGAAGGCCAGGGCGGTGGCGAACACGCCGGTGAAGGCGGCGGCCCCGAGCGCAGCCGCCGGCATCGCCAGCCCGCCGGTGAACGGGCTGGCCACCAGGCAGGCGAGGCCGACGGCGGTGACCTGCACGCACGTGAGCCGGACGGCGTCGTGGCGGGCGGCCGTCTCGCCCAGCACGACCATGTGCGCGGCGAACGCGACCGCGCACCCGAGCGTGAGCACCTCGCCCCGGCCGAGGTCCATGGCCGCCCCGCCGGTGAGCAGCCCGAGCCCCACGACGGCGGGCACCAGGCCCACGAGCGTCAGCGGGTGTGGCCGCCGGCCGAGGACCACGAAGGTCAGCAGGGGGACCAGCACGACCAGCAGGTAGGTGATGAAGGCCGAGGTCGACTGGCTCGTGTACTGCAACCCGATCGTCTGCAGCAGGTAGGCGACGAGCAGGGCAGCGCCCGCGGCCAAACCGTCGCGCACCTCGCCGGGGGTCGCAGGCCGGCGCCGCCCGAGCAGGCCGAGCACCGCGCCGCCGATCAGGAAGCGCACGGCCAGGAAGGGCACGGGGTCGGCCTCGTCGAGGGCGTCCTGCACGACGAGGAACGTGGTGCCGAAGAAGAACGCGGCCACCACGAGGGCGGCGTCGGCCTGCCACCGGTGCGACGTCGCGGGTGCCGGACCCTGCGGCGCGGGGAAGGGGACTGCGGCCTCGCTCATGAGGCGCCAGCCTGGCAGGCGCGACTCAGCGGCAAGCAGCCGGGACGGCGAGCATGGCGCGCCTCAGGTGCGACCCGAGGGGCGACCAGCCGGGGTGGCGAGCCTGGCCGCTCTCGGGGCTGGGCGTCAGGCGTCTGGCGGCCCCGCGAGGCGGCCCGCTGGGCGCCGAGGTCAGGCGACCGGCGAGGTGCGGCCCAGCAGAACGTCGAGCTCGAGCATCGCCGGAGCCGGCGGGTCGTCGACGAGGATCGTGTGCAGGCCCGCCAGCCGGGCCCCGACCAGGTTGCTCTCGACGTCGTCGAGGAACA
>DASUQS010000096.1:0-8273 GCA_036280455.1 Acidimicrobiales bacterium | reverse complement strand
GGGCGGGCCGCCTGCTGCTGGCCGCGGCGCCGGTCGCCGCGGGTGCGGACCGCCGTGCCGAGGTCCTGGCGCTGGCTGCCGCCTACCTGTCGCTCGGCGGTGAGCCCGTGGACGCGCTGCTGCCCGACGTCGCCGGGTTCGCCGACAGCGCGCCGCGGAGTTGGGTCCTGGGACGGGCCGCGATGGCTGCGGGCGACCTCGCGGGGGCGGAGCGCCTCTACACCGACGCCTGGACGCGGGCCGCCACAGCGGGCGCCGGCGGGGACAGCGCCACCCGGACGATCGCCGGGCAGGCGGCCGACATGCTCAGCCTGCTGGGCCTCCACCGCCGGGACGGCGACCAGATCGTGACCTGGGCGCGGCGCGCGATGGCGGCCGGCAGCACGTCGGGTCTGTCAGCCTCCCTGGCCTGTCACGGGCTGGCGATCGACGGTCGGTTCGCGGAGGCGGAGGCGGAGATGACAGCGATCCTGGACGGCGATCCCGCCCCGCGCCTGCGGCTCGACGCCCAGCTCGGGCGGGGGGTCGTGCGCGTCTGGGCGAACGATCTCGAGGGCGCCGTGGCCGACCTCGAGTCGGTGGAGGCGGACGACACGGTGCCGCGGTCGATCCTGGCGCGGGTCGACCTGCGATCGTTCCGGGCCGAGGCCGCCTTCCGGGCCGGGCACTGGGCCGAGGCGGTCGACCTGGCCGAGTCCACGGCGTCGATCGTCGACGACGTCGACGATCCCCTGTTCGGCGTGCTCCCGCACGCAGTGGCCGCGTTCGTCCTCGCCGGGATGGGTCGGGGCGCCGAGGCGCGCGCCCACGCCGACATGGCCGCCTCCAACGCGGACGCCACCGGCCTGTTGCCGGCACGGGTGTGGTCGGCGCACGCGTCGCTGCGGGTGGCGGCCGCTGCCGATGACCCCGGCGAGGTGGCTCGCCTCGGCGACGACCTGGTGGCCGACGGTCTCGGCAGCTTCCCCGAGGGCATCCACCACTGGCGCCGGATCTACGTGGAGGCCCTGGTGGCGGTGGCGCGCCTCGACGATGCGGCGGCCGCAGCCGACGAACTGGGTCGGGCGGCCGGCTCCGGCCCTGATGACCGCGGCGACGGTGACCTGTCGGTCGCCGCCGACGCCGCGCTGGCCGCCGGGCTCGTGGCCGCGGCGCGGGGGCGGCGGGACGAGGCCGCGATCGCGTTCGGGCAGGGCCTGGCCCTCGACGAGGTCGGCTCGCGCCCGTACCCGCGGGCCTGCCTCGAGCTGGCGGCGGGGGAGAACCTCCGCCGCATGGGTGACCGTCAGGCCGCGGCCGGGCTCCTGAAGCGCGCCGCGCGCCGGTTCGATCGCCTCGGCGCCGCGCCGCGGGCGGCGCGCTGCGCGCGCGAGCTCGAGGCCTGTGGCTTGGCGCCCCGCCGGCGCGGGGGCGGTCGAGGGAGCGCGCACGAGCTCACCGCTCGGGAACGGCTCGTCGCCCGCCTCGTCGCCGAGGGTCGCACCAACCGGGAGGTGGCCGCCGAGCTGGTCATCAGCGCCAAGACGGTCGAGCACCACCTCGGGCGCGTCTACGCCAAGCTCGGGCTGCGGTCGCGCACCGAGCTCGCGGCACGCCTCGCGGGCGGGGCGGTCGACGACATGACGTTCGCCCCCGAAACAGCCATCTGGGACCGATGAGCCCCGCCACGGGGTGGGGAACCGACGGTCCCGTCGCCCGCGACGCCGAGCGCGACCGCCTTCTGGCGGCCTTCGCCGGCACCTCCGAGCCCTCGATGTCGGTGGTGCTCGTCGTGGGCGAGCCGGGCACGGGCAAGTCGTTCCTGGTGCGCGACGCCCTGGCGCGTTCGGGGTCCCGGTCGGTGGTCGTCGAGGGCGACCCGGCCGAGACCGGGCTCGACTACGGCGTCCTCGACCAGCTCGTGCGCCGCGCCCCGCCGGACGCCCCGGCCGTCGACGACCTGGTCCCGGCACCGACCACCGACCCGCTGGCGGCCGGCGCCACCCTGATGCGCTTCGTGGACGGTCTGTCGCTCGACCGGCCGCTCGTGGTGGTGGTCGAGGACGCCCACTGGGCCGACCGGCCGTCGCTCGACGCCCTGACCTTCGCCGCCCGCCGCCTGCGGGGCGACCAGGCCGTCCTGTGCGTGACGTGCCGGCCCGACGGCATGGACAGGCTGCCAGCGGGCCTGGTGCGGCTCGTCGACCGGTCCCGGCGCATCGACCTGTTGCCCCTCGACGCGGCCGCGGTCGGCGAGCTCGCGGCGCATCTGACGGGTGCTCCCCTGTCCAGCGCCGCGGCCGAGCGACTCGCCGAGCACACGGGCGGCAACCCGTTGCACATCACCACCCTGTTGCGCGAGCTTCCGCCCGGGCACCTGGGCGCCGGGGCGCCGCTGCCTGCGCCCCGCTCGTACGCGACCCTGGTCCTCGGCCGGCTCGCCAGCTGCGGGGCCGCCGCACAGCGCCTCGTGGAGGCTCTGGCGGTGCTCGACCGCCACCCCTCGCTGACCACGGTCATGGCGGTGGCGGGTCTCGATCCGGCGAGCGGGGAGGCCCTCGCCGCCCTGGACGAGGCGCTGGCGGCGGAGATGGTCGTGCTCGTCGAGCATCCGGGGGAGCGCACGCTGGTGTTCGCCCATCCGCTCGTGGGGGCGGCGGTGCGGGACGACCAGTCCGCCTCCCGGCGCCAGGCGCTGCACAGTGCGGCGGGCGAGGTCGTGCCCGGGGCGGCGGGGATGCGGCATCGGCTCGCGGGTTGTGCCGGCCACGACGCCGCCGTGGCCGAGGAGGCCGGCGAGGTGGCCCGTGCGGAGGCGGCCCGCGGCGCGCACGGCTCGGCTGCACGGCTGTGGATCGAGGCGGCCCGGGTGTCGCCCGACGCGGCGTGGCGCGACCGCGCCCGCCTCCACGCCATGGACAACCACCTCCTCGCCGGCGATCTGGCGAGCGCCCGCCGCGACCGCGGCCACGTCGAGGAGGCGGAGGACAGCCCGCTGCGCTCGTTCCTCGCCGGACGGGTCGCGTACGTGCTCGGTCCCCGGTCCGACGCCGAGGGGCATCTCGAGCGGGCGTGGTCCGCGCTGACGGCGGAGGGGGAGCCGTCCGACCCGGAGCTGGCCGCGCGCGTCGCCGCGCTGCGGGCCACCACGGCGGTCGACCGTGCCGACGGCGCCACCGGGCTCCTGTGGGCGCGCCGGTCGTTGGCCCTCGCCCCCGGCGCCGCGGCGGACTGCAACCCCGGCCACATGCTGGCGATGTCGTGCGCGCTCGAGGGCGAGGTGCACACCGGGCTCGCCGAGCTGTCAGCCGCGCTCGACGACCCGCCCGAGGGCACCGCGGCGGTCACCGACCTGCACCTCGGGCGGGGCGTGCTGCGCCTGTGGTCCCACGAGCTCGATGCGGCGGCGAACGACCTCGCCGCCTGCCTGGGCATCTGGGGCACCGGGGGCGTGTTCGTCGCCCGGGAGACCGCCCGGTTCTTCCTGGCGGAGCTCCACCATCGGGCCGGGCGGCTCGACGACGCGATCGTGACGGCGGAGACAGCGGCGTCGATCGTGGCCGAGACCGACCAGGTCTGGCTGGCGGCGTTCCCCCACGCCGTCGCGGTGCTGCCGCTGGCCGTGCGGGGCGAGTGGGATCGTGCGGCCGCGCACCTGGCCGACGCGCGCGCTGCAGCCGCCGCCAGCGACGGCGGCGCCGCGGGGTTGTGGGCCGCCGCAGCCGCGGTGCGCCTGGCCGAGTCGCGTCAGGACCCGGCGGGCGTCGTCGCCGCCTGCGAGGCCCTCGGGGGTACGCCGGCACGGCGCCTGCCCCGGATGGACGAGGCGATACTCCCGTGGCGGGCGACGTTCGCCGAGGCGCTGGCGGCGATCGACCGGCTCGAGGACGCGCGTCGGGTCCTCGCCTGGCTGGAACGCGATGCCGACGGAACCACGAACGGCCTCGTGCTGGCGGACGTGGCCCGGGCGCGCATCGCGGTGGCGGTCGCGGCGGGCGACCCCGACGCGGCGGCGACCACCGCCGGGGCCGTCCGAGCGGTGGCCGAGGGCGTCGGCCCGAAGGATCCCGGCCCGTTCGCCCGTGCCCGGCTCGAGCTGGCGGCCAGCCGAGCTTGGCAGGTGGCGGGCGACCCCGACGCCGCGGCGGCGGCTGCCACGTCGGCGCGGGCCCGCTTCGAGTCGCTCCAGGCCACGCCCTGGGTGGCGGTCGTCGAGCACTCGGCCGCGGTCGGCGGTCGGCGTCGGCCCGCAGCCCTCTCGGGCGGTGAGCTGACCGCGCAGGAGCAGGCCGTGGCGCACGTCGTGGCCCGTGGAGCCAGCAACCGCGAGGCTGCAGACGAGCTGTTCATCAGCGTCAAGACGGTCGAGCACCACCTGTCGCGGGCGTACGCCAAGCTCGGCGTGCGGTCCCGCACCCAGCTCGCCGGCATGATCCGCGAACGGGTCGCGTCGCCCGTGACCGTCCCCGAGGGGACCCGAACCTCTCCCCGGCGACCCTGATCCTCCCCGCATCAGGGGTCCCCCCGATGCGACGGCCGGGGCGGACGGCGCAGTGTGTCCCCGTGCGGGTCCTTCTGGACATCAGGCGGGATGGAGATGGTCGGGTCATCGGCCATGTCAGGCCGCCCTCGGGCGCCCCAGCGGCGTTCTGCGGGTGGCTCGAGCTCCTCCACCTCCTCGAGGGGCACGCGGACGAGGCGACTTCCGACAAAGGCGGGCGGACATGAACAAGACGGTGCGACGGGCTGGTGCCCTGATGGTGGCGGGAATGCTCACGGTGGGCCTCGGCGCCTGCGGTGACGACGACGAGGCGGACGACGATCCCGGTGCGGTGGTCGGCGACGAGTCGGCGGCCGGCGACGGCGAGGAGTTCTGCACCGCGGCCCTGGCCGTGGATGCGGCCAGCCTCGAGATGGGCACGGGCGAGGCGACCCAGGAAGACCTGGATGCCGCGATCGCTGCGGCGGTCGAGTCTGCGCCCGACGAGGTCGCCGACGCGGCCGAGACGATGGCGACCGAGACGGCGGCAGCCGCCGAGGCGGCGGCCGGTGCCCCCGAGGGCGAGGGCCCGCCCCCGATGCCGGGCGAGGCCTACTACCCCGCCTCGGTCGAGGTCGGCAACTACCTCGCGGACAACTGCGACGTCGAGACCCTCGACGTCACGGCGACCGAATATGCCTTCGACGGCTTCGCCGAATCGGTGCCGGCGGGGACGACGCTGATCAACTTCGAGAACCAGGGCACCGAGTTCCACGAGGTGGTCGTCATGCAGATCGCCGAAGGCGAGGAGCGACCGGTCGAGGAACTGCTCGCCCTGCCCGACGAGGAGGCGATGGCCGTCGTCACCAACAAGGCCTTCGTGTTCGGGCCGCCGGGGGCATCGACCTACGTCACCGCCGACCTGGATCCCGGGCGCTACGTGGCGATCTGCTTCGTGCCGGTCGGTGCCACCCCCGAGGCCATGGAGGCGGGCGCGGCGCTCGACGGCGACCCGCACTTCCTGCACGGGATGGTGAGCGAGTTCGAGGTGGCGTAGCGGCCCCAGGGCCGCTGGACAGGCGGAGCCACTTCTCTGCCGGCGCCAGGCCCGGGCGGACGGGGCGCCGGCGGACATGGGCAGAGGCGTGCATCGGATCCCCCGGTGCACGCCTCGCTCGCGTCCCGACACGGAACGTCGCTGCTGGGAGGTGGTCCGGAGGGTCGCGCCGGGGCTCGCGCCCGACGGTTAACCTACGGCAAGCCCTCCACACGAACAGGCGGAGGATGCCACCAGCATGCCCGACAACTTCTTCTCCTCCCTGACCGGTCGGGACATGGCCGTCGACCTCGGTACGGCCAACACCGTCATCTACGTGCGCGGCAAGGGCATCGTCCTGAACGAGCCCTCCGTGATCGCCGTCAACGTGCGCGACGGCAAACCCGTCGCGGTCGGCGTCGAGGCCAAGCGCATGATCGGCCGCACGCCGAGCCACATCGAGGCGATCCGGCCGCTGAAGGACGGCGTCATCGCGGACTTCGAGATCTGCGAGAAGATGCTGAGCTACTTCATCCGCAAGGCGCACAACCGCCGGTGGGGCAAGCCGCGGATGGTCATCTGCGTGCCGTCCGGCATCACCGGGGTCGAGCAGCGGGCGGTGCAGGAGGCGGCGGAGTACGCGGGGGCGCGCAAGCCCGCCTACATCATCGAGGAGCCCATGGCTGCGGCCATCGGCGCCGGCCTGCCGGTGCAGGAGCCGACCGGCAACATGATCGTCGACATCGGGGGCGGCACCACCGAGGTCGCCGTCATCTCGCTCGGCGGCATCGTCACCAGCCAGTCCGTGCGGGTGGCAGGCGACGAGCTCGACGAGGCGATCGTCAACTTCGTCAAGAAGGAGTACGGCCTGGCCATCGGCCAGCGCACGGCGGAGGAGGTGAAGATCGCGCTCGGCTCGGCCTGGCCCCTGCTCGAGGAGCTCAACGCCGAGATCCGCGGCCGCGACCTGATGACCGGGCTGCCCAAGACCATCGTGACCACCACGGACGAGGTGCGCGAGGCGATGGAGGAGCCCGTGGCGGCGATCGTCGACACGGTGAAGGTCACCCTCGACAAGACCCCGCCCGAGCTGGCGGCCGACATCATGGACAAGGGCATCTGCCTGGCGGGTGGCGGCGCCCTTCTCAACGGTCTCGACGCCCGGCTCCACAACGAGACCGGCATGCCGATCGTGGTCGCCCCCAACCCGCTCCACGCGGTCGCCGTCGGGTCCGGGCAGTCGTTGGAGGAGTTCGACGCGCTGAAGAGCGTCCTGTTCTCCTCGACCGGTTACTGACCACATGGCCATCTCGCCACCCACCGGGTCGCGCACCCGGACGATCGTGCTCGTCGTGGCGTCGATCACCCTGGTGGTGGTCGGTCTACGCGACGTCGCCGTCGTGCGCAGCCTCCGCGAGAGCGCCGCCGACGTCGTCAGCCCCGTCGAGGGCGCCGTGAGCGCCGTGACCAGCCCGTTCCGCAACGCGTGGCACGGCATCACCGACTACGAGGAGCTCAAGGAGGAGAACGACCGCCTCGAGGCCGAGCTGGCCGAGTCCGAGGCCGCGGGCATCGGCCAGTCAGACGCCGAGCAGCAGCTCGCGGACCTGTCGGCATCGCTGGACCTGCCGTTCGCCGGTGACGTCGCCAAGGTCACCGCCCGCGTGGTGTCCGGGCCGCGGTCCAACTTCTCGCACGCGATCGAGATCGACAAGGGCACCGACGACGGGGTCGTCGAGGGCATGCCGGTCGTCACCGGCGGCGGCCTCGTCGGGCGCATCACCCAGGCGACCGGAAGCACCGCCCGGGTCGAGCTGGTGACCGACCCCGAGTTCCGGGTCGGCGTGCGGGTGGCGGGAGCCGGCGACCTGGGCACGGCGCGGGGCCGCGGGCAGGACGACCCGCTGGTGGTCGACTCGGCGATGAGCCCGCGCGCCGAGGTCGCGCCCGACACGGGTGTGGTGACGAGCGGCGTCGACCGCAGCGCCTTCCCGCCCGGCATCCCGGTCGGCACGGTCGCCGAGACCCGCCAGGGGTCGGGTGGCCTGGCCCTCGAGCTCGTGGTCGAACCCCTGGTCGACGTCGATCAGCTCTCCTACGTGACGGTGCTCCTGTGGCTGCCGGGGTAGCCCGATGACGAACCGCCGCCTGGTGCCCGTCCGCGCCACGCTCGTTGCGTTGGCCGCCCTGGTCCTCCAGGTCTCGTTCGTCGCCGATCTCCGGATCGCGGGGGCGATCGGCGACCTGATGCTCGTGGCGGTGGTGGCCGCCGGGCTCACCGGCGGGCCGGACCGCGGCGTCGCCTACGGGTTCGCCCTCGGCGTGCTCTACGACCTGGTGCTCGACACCCCGTTCGGGCTCTCGGCGCTCACGTACGCCCTGGTGGGCTACACGGTGGGCGTGGTCGGTGCCGCGCTCGTGCGCACCAGCGGCTGGTGGCCGGTGCTGATCGCCGCCGCCGCGGGGGCGGCGCAGGCTGCGCTGTACACCAGCCTGGGCAACCTCATCGGCGTGTCCTACCCGTTCGGCGCCGTGCCGGCCATCGCCCTCGCCATGGCGGTCACCGGCGCGGTGCTGGTCCTCCCGGCGCTGCGCGTGATGTGGTGGGTGCACGGCCACAACGAGCCCGACCGGTTGGAGATGATGTTCCGATGAGCGGCAACGCCAACGGCAACGGCACGCGGCGCGTGGAGGACGGCCACGCACCCCGGCTGCGGCTGTCGGTCGTGGCCATCGTGGCGATCGCGCTGTTCGCCTCGCTGTTCGCCCGCCTCTACG
>DASUQS010000095.1:0-4459 GCA_036280455.1 Acidimicrobiales bacterium | reverse complement strand
GGGGGCCCCGGCGGCGCGGGCGGTCGGGACGACGGAGGCGGTGGAGGTGGAGGTGGAGGCGGCGGAGGCGGGAGGGGCCCGTCGGCGGTCACGAGCCGGCCCCTGCGCCGTCGAGGCCCGCCCGCAGCTCGGCGACGAGCTCGCCGGCCGCGGCGGGACCTCCGCCGTCGAGCAACCGGCGCACCAGCGCCGACCCGACGACCGCGCCGTCGGCCACTTCGGCCACCTCGGCCGCCTGGGCCGCGGTGGACACCCCGACGCCGATGAGCACCGGCTTGTCGGTGATCGCCTTCAGGCGCCGGGCGATCTGCAGCGCGCTGGCGGCCAGCGCATCCCGCTCGCCGGTCACCCCGAGCAGCCCCACCCCGTAGACGAAGCCACGGCTGCGCTCGCAGATGCGCGCCAGCCGCTCGTCCGAGCCGGTGGGCGCGGCGAGGAGCACGGTCTCGACACCGGCCGCGTCCGCGGCGTCGGCCCAGGGGCCGACCTCCTCCAGCGGGAGGTCGGGCACGATGGCGCCCGCCACCGGCGCCTTGGCCAGCGACGAGGCGAAGCGCTCGTGCCCGGAGCGGTAGGCGAGGTTGTAGTACGTCATCACGACCAGCGGCACCCCCCCGGTGTCGAGGTCACCCATGGCGTCGACGATGGCGTGCGGTGTGGCGCCGTCGGCGAGCGCACGCTCCGACGCCTCCTGGATGGTCGGCCCGTCCATGACCGGGTCGGAGAACGGGATGCCGACCTCGATGGCGTCGGCCCCCTCCTGGGCGCAGGCCTCGACCGTGCGCTCCCACCCCGGGAACCCGCCGGTCACGTACGGGACCAGCAGCTTGCGGCCGGCGTCGCGCGCGGCGCGCAGGCGGGTTTCGAGCGGGCCGATCTGGGTGCTCATGACGTCGCACCGCCGGTGCTCGTGTCGGTGCCCGTCCCCGACAGGTCGGCGCCGAGGATCTGGGCCACCTGCTCGACGTCCTTGTCGCCGCGGCCCGACAGGTTCACGACCGCGACCTTGCCGGCCCAGCGCTCGCGCTCGCGGCCGAGCAGCGCCAGCGCGTGCGCCGACTCGAGCGCGGGGATGATGCCCTCGGTGCGGGAGAGGAGCTCGAACGCGTCGAGCACCTCGGCGTCGGTGACCCGCTCGTACCGGGCCCGGCCGACTGCGGCCAGGTGGGCGTGCTCGGGGCCGACGCCCGGGTAGTCGAGGCCGGCGGAGATCGACTCGGCCTCGATCACCTGCCCCTCCTCGTCCTGCAACAGGTACGACTTCGAACCGTGGACCACGCCGGGGATGCCGTGGCCCACCGCCGCGCCGCCCGCCGGCTCCGCGCCGAGCAGGGCGACACCCGGGATCTCGGCGAATCCGGAGAAGATGCCGATCGCGTTCGACCCGCCGCCCACGCACGCCACCACGACGTCGGGGTCGCCACCCGTGATCGCCCGGCACTGCTCGCGAGCCTCGTCGCCGATCACCCGGTGCAGCTCGCGCACCATGTACGGGTACGGGTGCGGCCCCATGGCGGAACCGAGGCAGTAGTGGGTGCCCTCGACCGTGGCCACCCAGTCGCGCAGTGCCTCGTTGACCGCGTCCTTGAGGGTGCGGCTGCCCGACGACGCGGGTCGCACCTCGGCGCCGAGCAGGCGCATGCGGAACACGTTGAGCGCCTGGCGGGCCATGTCGACCTCGCCCATGTAGACGGTGCACTCCAGCCCCAGCAGCGCGGCCGCGGTGGCGGAGGCGACCCCGTGCTGGCCGGCGCCCGTCTCGGCCACCAGACGCGTCTTGCCCATGCGCTTGGCGAGCAGCGCCTGGCCGAGCACGTTGTTGATCTTGTGCGACCCGGTGTGGTTGAGGTCCTCGCGCTTGAGCAGCACGCGACACCCCAGCTCGGCGGACAGGTTGGCGCACTCGGTCAGCAGCGAGGGACGGCCGGCGTACTCCCGCAGCAGGTGGTCGAGCTCGCCCCGGAAGCCCGGATCCGCCCATGCCTCCCGGAACGCCGCCTCGAGCTCCTGGCAGGCCGGGACCAGCGTCTCGGGCACGAACAGCCCGCCGAACTCGCCGAATCGACCGGTGGGGCCGGGATCGCCCATCACGGGCACGGATGTCATGTCTGTCATGTGCGGGTCCAGGGGTGACGGGGACGGGGTGGGAGCGCGGCGGTCACAGGCGCTCGTCGAGCATCCAGTCGAAGGGCCGCACCTCGCGATCGCCCTGCTCGGGCGGAGGTGGCGGTTCGGCCGCCTTGGCCGCCTCGACGAACGCCCGGATCTTGCGGGCGTCCTTGCGGCCGGGCGACGACTCGACGCCCGTCGACACGTCGACCCCCCACGGCCGCACGGTGCGCACCGCGTCGGCGACGTTGTCCGGTGTGAGCCCACCGGCGAGGATGATGCGGCGGTTCGACGGGGCGCCCTCGACGAGGGACCAGTCGAACACCACGCCGGAGCCGGGCGTGGCGTTGTCGATGTGGAACGCGTCGGCCGCGTAGTCGTCGGCGTCGTCGAGCCGGGGGTCGCCCGGAGCGAACGCCATGATCAGCAGCCGCACCCGCTGGCGGATCCAGTGCGTGTCGGCCGACGACACCCGCCCGTGGAGCTGCACCGCCCGCAGCCGGGCGGTGTGGGCGATGTCGACCACGCGCTGGCGGGTCTCGTCGCTGAACACGCCGACCGTCACGATCTCGGCGGGCAGGCGCTTGACGATGTCGGCCGCCCTCTGCGGGGCGATCTGGCGGGAGGACGGCGCGAAGACGAAGCCGACGGCGTCGGCGCCCATCGCCACTGCCAGCAGGGCATCTTCTTCCGTCGTGATCCCGCACACCTTGACGAACACCGCGGGCAGGCTATCCACCAGGGACGGCGGGGCCGTAGAGAGATCCATGCCAACCCGACGACGATCTCGCCGCTCAGCCGGCGGCACGCAGCGCCGCGACCGCCGCCTCGGGCTCGCCCGAGGTGACCAGCAGCTCGCCGACGAGCACGGCGTCGAACCCGGCGGCGGCGAGCGCGGCGGCGTCGTGCGGACCGCGGACCCCCGACTCGGCCACCCGTACGACCGTGTCGGGTATGGCGCGGCCCACTCGGACGGCCCTGTCGTTGTCGACCGCGAAGGTGACCAGGTCGCGCTGGTTGACCCCGACGAGCTGGGCACCCGCCGCCATCGCCCGCTCGAGCTCCCCCTCGTCGTGCACCTCGACGAGGGCGTCGAGCCCGACGTCGAGGGCGAGCGTGTGCAGCTCGCCGAGCTCGTCGTCGTCGAGCGCCGCCGCGATCAGCAGCACGGCGTCGGCGCCCATGATGCGGGCGTCGCACACGTCGACCGCCCCCACGGTGAAGTCCTTGCGCAGCACCGGCAGCGCCGTGGCGGCTCGGGCGGCGCGCAGGTCGTCGGGTGACCCGCCGAAGAACTCGGCGTCGGTGAGGACCGACAGGCACGTGGCACCGCCCCGCTCGTAGGCCTGGGCCAGGGAGGTCGGGTCGAGCCCCGCGGCCAGGTCGCCCTTGGACGGCGAGCGGCGCTTCACCTCGGCGATCACACCGAGGCCGGACGCGGCACGCAGCGCGCCGGCGAAGCCCCGGGGCGGCGCCGCCGCACGGGCCTCGGCCACCAACGGTGCGATGTCGCGGCTGTCGGCCGCCACCCGCGACCGGTGAACGGCGAGGATGCGGTCGAGGTAGGTGGCCACGTCGCGCCGGGTCGTCAGGCCGACGCGCCCTTGGCCTGCACGACCTCGAGCTGGCGCATGTCGGGGGCGCCGTCGAGCACGCCCGCCAGAGACCCCATGACCTCGGCCATCGTGGTGCTGCCGATGTGGGCCTCGAACGCGGCCTGGTCGGCGTACAGCTCGTAGAACCAGATGACGTTCGGGTCGTTCACCTCGGTGTGCATCGCGTACTGCACCGTGCCGGGCTCGTCCTCGGTGGCGACGACGAGCTTGCCGAGGGCGGACAGCGCCTCGTCGCGCTTGCCCTCGGCGGCGGTCAGCTTGACGACGTATGCGATCTGCGACATCTCGGCGACACTAGTGCCCTGGTGGCCGGATCGTTCAGGGGCCCTTCCTGCTCATCGCCCGCAGGGGGGCCAGCACGAACAGACCGAGGGCCAGTACGAAGAGGCCCCCCGACAGCGCGAACAGGCCCGGCGCCATGAACACGAACGCGCCGAGGAACGCCGCGACCGCCGCCATCAGCGTCGCCGGCGGGAACATCGCCCACCAGCCCTCCAGGGACTGGACGGGGCGGATCGGCTCGGTGTCGACGATGTCGCCGAGATCGGCCCACTCGGCGGCGAGGTCGGCGAGGTCGGCTTCGTCGGCGGGATCTGGCCCCGTCGCCGGCCGGGGCCGGCCGGCCGCCGGCCGGCGGGCGAGCAGGCGGTCGTACGTCGCGCGCCGGCCCGGGTCTCTCAGCACGTGCCAGGCGGCGTTCAGGTCGCTCATCGCCCGCGCATCGCCACCCGCGT
>DASUQS010000094.1:0-7168 GCA_036280455.1 Acidimicrobiales bacterium | reverse complement strand
CCTGTCGGGCATCGGACTCGTGCGGGACGCGCCCTACACCGGACCCCGGGTGATCGACCCCGTGGGTGCGGCCCTGTCGGTGATGGGGATGGGTGGGATCGTGCTCGGGATCCTGGTGTGGCAGGAGGGCGGCGAGGCCGTCGGCGCGCTGGTCCTCATCGGCCTGGCGGCACTGGGCGCACTGGTCCGGTGGCTCGTGCGCGGCAAGGCACGGGGTCGACCGACGCTGATCGACCCCGACCTCTTCCGTTCGGCGGTCTTCCGCCTGGGGATCACCGGGCAGACCGCGCAGCAGGTGGCACTGGGTGGCACCATGATCGCCCTGCCCATCTACTTCCAGATGGTGCTCGAGTACGACGCGATGCGGGCCGGACTGTCCCTCGCCCCGCTGTCGCTGACGATGTTCGGCGTGGCGATCATCGCCGGACGCAAGGCCGAGGGCCACCGGCCGAGCCACATCATCCGGTGGGGCTTCGCCCTGATGACGGCCGGTGTCCTGGTCCTTCTGCCGGTCATCCCCCGGGCGCATTCGGGCTGGTGGTTCGTGGCACCGCTCGTGATCGTGGGCGCGGGCCTGGGCCTGCTCGTCTCCCAGCTGAACAACTACACGCTGGCCCCGGTGTCGGATGAGCGGGTCAGCGAGGCCGCCGGGGTGAACTCGGCGGGCGGCTCGTTCGGCCTGTCGTTCGGCCTCGCGTTCGCCGGGGCCGTCATGCTCGCCACGCTGTCGCTCACCTTCACCGCCATGGCGGAGGACAGCGCGATCCTCCCTCCCGACGACCAGCAGCGAGTGTCGGAGGCGCTGGACGACGATGCCGAGGTTCTGTCGAACAGCCAGCTCGAGCAGCTGCTGGCGGGCGAGACCGACGAGGTGCAGCAGGAGATCGTGCGCATCAACACCGATGCCAGGCCGCTCGCCCTGCAGGTGGCGTTGCTCGTGCCCCTCAGCGCCGCCCTGGTGGGCCTGTTCACCTCGTTCCGCATGGCGCGGCTGCCGGAGCCGGAGCAGTCCGCAGACAGAGAGGAAGCGACGTGGGCGTGACGACCGACGCAGGCGAGCGGCAACCGCCGGCGACCCTGAGCATCCGCCAGGCCGCCTTCATCGGCGTGGGCGCCATGGTGGGTGCCGGCATCTTCGCCCTGCTCGGTTCCGCCGGCGAGGTGGCCGGCGCGGCCGTGTGGATCTCGTTCCTGATCGCGGGCGCCGTCGCCGGCCTCCAGGGCTACTCGTTCGCCAAGTTCGGCGCCCGCTACCCCTCGGCCGGCGGGTTGCTCGAGTACGTGGCCCGGGGGTTCGGCAACGGGCACACCACCGGCGTCACGGCATGGTTGATCCTCGCAGCCAACGCGATCGTGACAGGGATGGTGGCGGTGTCGTTCGGCAGCTACGCCAGCACGGCGTTCGCCGACGGCAACGAGAGCTGGGTCCCCGTGTTCGCGGTGCTCGCGGTGGTGGTGATGACCCTGCTCAACATCCTCGGGTCGCAGGCGGTCGCCCGCGCCCAGACGGTTGTCGTCATCGTCGTGTTGACCATCCTCACCGTGTTCGCGGTCTCCACCCTGGCGAACGCCGACGCCGACCTGCTGGCCTTCTCCGGCTACCCGCCACTGCGGGACATCGTGTCCAGCGTCGCGCTGACGTTCTTCGCCTTCCTCGGGTTCGGCGTGATCACCTTCACAGCCAAGGACCTGCGGGATCCAGGGCGGGAGCTGCCATGGGCGATCTACCTGGCGCTCGGCCTGGCCACCGTGATCTACGTGGCGGTGTCGCTCGGGGTCTTCGGCACCCTCACGGTCGACGAGGTGGTCGACTCCGGCGGCACGGCTCTCGCGGTCGCCGCGGAACCGGTCCTCGGCCGGGCCGGCTACTGGCTCATGACCGTCACCGCCCTCTTCGCCACCGCGGGTGCCACCAACGCCGGTCTCTACCCGGCCGCGGGCCTGTGCGAGGAGATGGTGGCCAAAGGCCAGTTCCCTGCCGCCCTCGGGCGTCGTTGGGGCGACCGCGCCCCGGCTGGGCTGCTGCTGACCGCCGCGATGGCGATCGTGCTCGCGGCCGGCTTCGACCTCACGGCGATCGCCTCGATCGGCAGCGCCATCGCGCTGTGCGTCTTCGGCATGATCGCCACGGCGCACCTCCGCGTGCGGGACGAGACGGGCGCGAGCACGTGGCTGCTGGTGCTCGCCGTCCTGAGCACCGTGATCGTCCTGGCGACGTTCGCGCTGACCACGTTGGTCGAGGAGCCGGCGACGGCCGCCGCCCTCCTCGTCATCCTTGCCCTGAGCATCGTCGCCGACGTCGCGTGGAAGCGGGCCCGCCAGCGCGGGCGGGTCCCCGCGTACGGCTCATGAACGCCGGGAGCCCGCCGTGGCGGCTGGCCTGACCGTGCACGGCGTCGCGAACCCCGGGCCGGAACACGGGCCGGCGGCGGCGGTGTCGCCGCAGTCCCCCGACCGGACCCGGGAGAGGCGGGCAGATCGTTTCGCACCGCCGAAGCCGCCCGAGCTCGCCGTGGCCCGTGAGCGTCTCGTCACGTTGCTCGACCCACCGCCCCAGCGCAGCGTCACGGTCGTGGTGGCCCCTGCCGGGTACGGGAAGACCGTCCTTCTGTCCCAGTGGGCCGCCGCCCGTTCCGGTGCCAGGGTCGCGTGGCTCACCGCCGAGCCGGAGGACAACGAGCCGGGCCGCTTCGCGACCCGGCTGTCGCAGGTGCTCGCCCCGAGCGGAGCAGCCCCGGATCTGGCGACGGGATCGCCCAGAGCGGTGGATCGTTACACGGCGGGCGGGCGGTTCGCCGGCCACCTCCTCGCCGCACTCCGGGGCTCGCAGCCTGCCACCGTCGTCATCGACGACGCCCACGTCCTCTGCGATCCGGTGCTCCTCGACGAGCTCAGGACCCTGGTCGAGCACCTGCCGAGCTGGGTCCACATCCTGGTCGGGACACGGGTGGACCCGTCGTTCGTCCGGTACCGCGACCGCGTCAGCGGCCGGGCGGCGGACCTGCGGCAGGACGACCTCGCGTTCAATCGCGACGAGGCCGGCGAGCTCGTGCGCCGCCTGCTCGACCGAGACCTCACCACCGCTCAGCTCGACGCGCTGCTCAACCGGACGCAGGGCTGGATCGTCGGCCTCCAGCTCGCCGCGGTGTCGCTGCGCGACCGGGCAGAGGTCGGGCACTTCATCGACACCTTCGCGGACGACGACCGCCACGTCGCCGACTACCTGACCGAGAAGGTCCTGCGCCACCAACCGCCCGAGATCCGTCGGTTCCTGCTCGCCACCTGCATCCTCGATCGCCTGAGCGGCCCGCTGTGCGATGCGGTGACCGGCGAGAACGGCGGAGAGGCGATGCTCGCTCGGCTCGAGCGAGCGTCGCTGTTCGTCACGAGGCCGGACAGCGGCTCGGAGCGGCGCAGCTACCACCCCCTCTTCCGCACGCTCCTGCGCCACCACCTGCACGACGAGGATCCCGCAGGAGAGGAGCGGTACCTTCGCCGGGCCGCGACCTGGCACCTCGAGCGCGACGACCTCCACGGGGTCGACTACCTGGTCGAGGCGGGCGCGTGGGGGGAGGTGATCGACGCCGCCGTCGCCCTCGGCGGCCCGCTGTTCGTCGCGGGCCGTGCGGCGAGGATGACCCGCCTGCTCGGCGGCGTGCCGCAGCCCGTCCGGCGGCACCGACCCGATCTGCTTCTCCACCTCGCCGCCGTCGCCATGATCGACGGTGACCAGGCCATCGCCGAGCAGCACCTGGTCGACATCGGCGCGATCCCCTCGGCGACGCCTGCCGATCGAGTCGTCGCCGACCTCCTCCGGGCCCGCCTGGCCCTGGTCACGGGCGATGCAGCGACCTCGATCACCGCGGCCGGACGCGCCCTGAGAGACGTCGAGCGCCTCGACGAATCGACCATGCCCGACGTCCTGGGACTGACCGGGTGCCGCGACGACCTCATCGCCGGAGCTCTGCTCACCCGGGGGCTGGCTCTCGGATACCAGGGTCGGGCGGCAGCCCGGGCATCCCTCGAGGCCTCCCTGGGCGTCGGCCACCCCCTCTGGCGCACCTGCGCGCTCGGTGCGCTGGGGCTTCTCGACGCCTGGTCGGGACGGCTCGACGCCGCGGAGGAGCGCGCCGCCCGGGCGCTGTCCCTCGCTCGGGAGCTGCGGCTCGCCGAGCGCGCCGTCACCGCCGATGCCCATCTGGCGCTCGCGTGCGTCGCCCGGGCCCGCGGCGAGCTCGGCGAGGCCGCGCGCCATCTGAAGGACGCCGATCTGCGGGACCATCTCCGTGCGACTCGGGTCAGCCGCGTGCTCGTGGCCATCGAACGGGTGCATCTGGCGTTGGCGGCTGACGGCGTACCCCTCGATCCGCTCGCGCTGCTCGCCGACCTCCGCGCCTCCGCTGTCGGCCCGCTGCCCCATGTCCTCGACGGGGGTCGACGGTCCGCCGAGGCCCGCCTCCTGATCGCGATCGGCGATATCGACGGCGCTGCGCACGCGATCGAGGACGCACCCGAGGACCTCGTCGACGTGGCGGTCACGAGGGTCGGACTCGCCCTCCGACGCGGTGATGTGGTGGGGGCGCGTGGCGTTGTCGAACGATGGCCGGCGCGACCGGCGCCGCGCGCCCAGCTCGAACGACGGCTGTGGGTCGCCATCATCGACGACCAGTGCGGGGACGACGGGTCAGCAGTCGCCGGGTTCGCCGAGGCAGTGGCCCTCGCCGAGCCGGACCGGAACCTCGGGGTCTTCCAGGCGGCGGCAGCCCACATCCGTGGCCCGGCGCTCGCGCTGTACCGCACCGCACCGACCCCGTTCGTGCGCTCGATCGCCGATCTGAGCGCCGGTCATGCGGCACGGCTCCCCACGTCGGTGCCCGGCCTGGTGGAGCACCTCACCGAGCGGGAGCTGCTGGTGCTCGCCTACCTACCGAGCCCTCTCTCGAACGCGGAGATCGCGCAACGCCTCGACGTCTCCGTCAACACGGTGAAGACGCACCTCAAGCACATCTACCGCAAGTTCCTGGTGACGGGGCGCCGTGAGGCCGTGGCGGCCGCCGAGCAGCTGCGGCTGGTCTGAGGGGCGGCATGACGTGGCTCGACCAGCAGCCCGCCTGCACCTCGACGACGTCGATCGAGCGGCCAGTGCGCCGCCGACGGTTGCTCGACGAGCTCGACGAGGCGATGGCGCACGGCTCCGCCGTGCTGACCGCGCCTGCCGGCTTCGGGAAGTCCATCCTGCTCGAGCAGTGGACGGCGGAGGCCGACGGTCGACCGATCGCGCGGGTGACGCTCCACCGCCGGGACGATGCTCGGCAGGTCGTCGGACGCCTCGCCGCCGCATTGCAGCGGGCCGGGGCGACCTGTGCTCCGGACGCGCCGCCCGTCCCTCGCGGCAACGTTCACCAGCTCGGCGATCGGTTCCGGTCCAGCGTCCTGGCCCATCTCGAGTGTGCAGGCGACGCGGTCGTCGTGATCGACGGCCTCGACGCGCCAGCCGACCTCCGGCTCGTCGAGGCGCTCGAAGCGCTCGTCGGCCTCGCCCCTCCTCACGTGCGCTTCGCGATCGCACGCCGGTCCCGGTGGCCCACCGACCAGCACCACGCGACCTCCCCGGGGGGAACTCCGCGGCAGATCGGAGAGGACGACCTCGCCTTCCGGCCCGAGGAGGCACGGCGGCTCATCCAGGTCGTCGCCGACCGGAGCCTGACCGACGAGCAGATCCACGCCCTGATGGCACGCACCAGGGGGTGGCCGGTGGCGTTGCAGGTGGCGGCCAGCGCCCTCCGGCGGGTCGCTGACGTCGACGCCCTCGTCCGGACCTTCGGCAGTGACGACCCGGACCTTCGCGGCTACCTCGACGAGGAGGTGATCTCCCGACAGCCCGCCGCCCTCGTCGACTTCCTCACCCGCACGTCCGTGCTGGACGAGATGAGCGGATCGCTGTGCGACGAGCTCACAGGTCGTCGCGACGGCTCGGCGATGCTGGGCGACCTTGCCCGACGGGGCCTGTTCACCCGGCGGGTCCGCCCCGGAGGAGAGTGGTTCGCCTACCACCCGCTGTTCCGGGATCGACTGCGCCACGAGCTCCGGCGCGCCCGACCGGGCGCAGAGGCCGGGTACCTCGGCACAGCCGCCCGGTGGCACCTGGCGCGGGGCGACCACGACGCTGCTTCCCGCTCGCTCATCGAGGCGGGCGACTGGCGGCAGCTCGTCGCCGTGATCGACCGGGCCGGCCGTCCGTCCTTCGAGTCGGGCACCATCTCCCGGTTGTCCCATTGGCTCGACGCCGTGCCCGGTAGTCGCCGACCGGGTCGGAACGAACTGCTGATCCGCCACGCGTACGCCGACACGTTCCTCGGCGACACGCACCGCGCCGAACAGTCCCTCCGTGACCTCGACCGTCCGGCGCTCTCGCCCGGGCAGGGGGTCGTGACGCTGGGGTTGCGTGCGATGTGGGCGTGGTGGGGTGCGCCGGGGCAGCCGGCCATCGCACACGCCGACACCGCGCTCGAGCGGCTCGCCACCCTCGACCCGGTGGAGCTGCCCGACATCCTCGGGCTCACGTCGGGCACGAGCCTCGAGCTGATCGTGCGCGGGTCGCGCGCCCGCGCCCTCTGGCACGTCGGTGAGGTCGCCGCGAGCCGCCGGAGCCTCCTCCCTCTGGTCGAGCGGTGCGACGCCTACCCGCCCTGGAGCGCGCAACTCCGGGGTGCGCTCGCCCTTCTCGAGGCGTGGGCGGGCAACCTGGGCGCCGCCGAGGGACACGCGCGCCGGGCCCTGGACATCGCCGCGCACGCTCGCCTGCCGGACCACCCGGCAACCCTCGACGCCCGCCTGACGCTCGCTCACGTGGCGCGCGAGCGAGGGCTCCTCGGGCATGCGCACGCCCACCTGGCCGACGTCGAGACCATCGTCGCCCACAACCCTCAGCCCGTGGCGCGGGCGATCCATGCTCTCGAACGGTCGCTCGGACACCTGGCCGCAGGCCGCCCGGAACGTGGGACCGCCGAGATCGACCGCAGTCGCACGACCGGTGACCCGCCGTCGCCGCCGCTCGTCGCACGCCGCCGGCGAACCGCCGAGGTGCGGCTCCTGGTCGCCCGCGGCGACGCTGCTCGCGCCCGGACGATCGTCCGGGCGGAGGCCAGGTCCGGGACGATCGACCTGG
>DASUQS010000093.1:0-2409 GCA_036280455.1 Acidimicrobiales bacterium | reverse complement strand
GCGATGGCCACACCGCCGATCTCGGCCACCAGCGCATCGAGCCGGTCACGGCGACGCGCCACGACGGCGACGGAGGCGCCCGCGCCGGCCAGCGTCCGGGCGACGGCGGCACCGAGGCCGGACGACCCGCCGGTGACGATGACGACGGCCCCGTCGAGGGCGAACAGGTCGGCGGGCGTGACGGGGCCGGCGGGCGTGACGGGATCGTTCGGGCTCACGCGCCGACCCTATGCGCCCGCCGGTTCCGCGATTTCCCCAACAGATCTGGTCGCTCCAGCGACCGATCCTGTTGTGGAAATCCGCTGTGGGGGTGACACGGGCTCACGGGGACGGGACGTCGAGGACGACAGCCGTGCCCATGCCGCCGCCGGCGCACATGGCGGCGACGGCCACTCCGCCGCCGCGGCGGCGCAACTCGTGGGTGAGCGACATGACCATGCGGGCGCCGGTCATCGCCACCGGGTGCCCGAGGCTGCAGCCGCTCCCGATCACGTTGACGAGCGAGTCGTCGAGGCCGAGCTGCCGGACGGTGCCGACGCACATGGCGGCGAACGCCTCGTTGACCTCCCACAGGTCCACGTCGTCGATGTCGAGCCCGGCCCGCCCCAACGCCTTGGGGATCGCCAGCACCGGCGCCATCCCCGTGCTCGCCGGCGGCACCCCCACCGACGCCCACGCCCGGACGACCGCCAGCGGCGCGAGGCCGGCCGCCGACGCCACCTCGGCGTCGGCGACGACCAGCGCGCCCGCCCCGTCGTTGCGCCCGGACGAGTTGCCCGCCGTGATGCTGAACCCGTCGATCTCGGGGTGGATGACCTTCAGCGACGCGAGCTTCTCCAGGCTGGAGTCGCGGCGCGGGTGCTCGTCGACGGCGAACGTCACGGTGGTGCCGTCGCGCCGAGCCACCTCGATCGGCACGATCTCGTCGACGAACGCGCCCGCGTCGATGGCGGCGATCGCCCGCTGGTGCGAGCGGAAGGCCCAGGCGTCCATCTCCTCCCGGGTCACCCCCGCCTGCACCGCGGCGTTCCAGCCGACGGTGATCGACATGTCCTCGCACGGAGCGTCGGGGGTCTCCGGATGGCTGGGCGGGGCCCAGGCGTCCCACTCGTCGGTGCCGGGGACGCGGCGCGTCAGCTTGGGCGCGGTCGACGCCGACTCGACGCCGCCCGCCACCACCACCCGGTCCATCCCGGCCCGCACGGAGGCCGCCGCCGTCGTCACCGCGGCCAGGCCGCCGGCGCAGTGCCGGTTGTGGGCCAGGCCGGGCACGTGGTCGAGCCCGGACTCGATCGCGGCGTAGCGGGCGATGTCGCCGCCGCCGTGGCGTGACTCACTCATCACGACGTCGTCGACCAGCGCCGGGTCGAGGCCCGAACGCCGGACGGCCTCGCCGACGACGGTGGTGGCGAGGTCGAACGGGTCGCTGTCGACGAGCGTGCCCCGTCCCGCGGTCCCGATGGCGGTGCGGGCGGTCGAGACGATCCACGCGTCAGCCATTGGTCGGGAACCCCAGGTCGATGGCGCTCGTTTCCGGCTCCGGCCAGCGGGTCGTGACGACCTTGGGCCGCGTGTAGAAGCGGACGCCCTCGGGGCCGTACATGGCGCTGTCGCCGAAGATCGACGACTTCCACCCGCCGAAGCTGTGCCATGCCACGGGGACCGGGATGGGCACGTTGATGCCCACCATGCCCACGTCGACCTGGCGCTGGAACCGGCGGGCCACACCGCCGTCGCGGGTGAAGAGGGCGACGCCGTTGCCGTACGGATTGGCGTTGACCAGGGCGACGGCCTCGTCGTAGGTGTCGACGCGGACGACGCCGAGGACGGGCCCGAAGATCTCGTCGTCGTACACCTTCATGCCCGGCGCGACGCCGTCGAGCAGCGTGCACCCGGCGAAGAACCCGTCGCCGTCGGGGGCCGGGCCGTCGACGACCACCCGGGCGCCCTCGGCGGCGGCCTGGTCGACGTAGGACCGCACCCGGTCGCGGTGCTCCCGGGTGATCAACGGCCCCATCATCGAGGACTCGTCGTCGCCGGGGCCGATCACGACGTCGGGGATCCGCGTGCCGATCGCGTCCACGAGGGCGTCTGCGACGGGCCCGACGGCGACGGCGACCGAGATCGCCATGCACCGCTCCCCCGCCGATCCGTACGCGGCGGACACGGCGGCGTCGGCCGCCGCGTCGACGTCGGCATCGGGCAGCACGACCATGTGGTTCTTGGCCCCGCCGAGGGCCTGCACCCGCTTGCCCTGCCGGGTGCCGGCCTCGTACACGTACCGCGCCACGGGGGTGCTGCCGACGAACGAGACCGCGTCCACCTCCGGCGAGGTGAGCAGCGCGTCGACGGCCTCGGCGTCGCCATGCAGGACGGTCAGCACGCCGTCGGGGATTCCCGCCTGCTGCA
>DASUQS010000092.1:0-5366 GCA_036280455.1 Acidimicrobiales bacterium | reverse complement strand
CGGCCCGAGGAGCTGGACGAGGCCGTCGGCGCGATGTATCGGCTGAAGGGCCAGGCCGAGGCGCTGATGCGGATGCCGATCGGCGACGGAGCGGAGACGGCGGGCCCGACGTTCGAGTGGGTGCCGCGGCACCGGCGCGCGTGACGGCGATGACCGGCAGGACAGGACGTCGGCACGCCGAGGTCCACACGAAGGCACCGACCAGCTCCACGCCTCGGCCGGCGATCCGGCGGCCGATGTCCTCGCGCCCGATCGACGAGCCACACCGCGTGGTCAGCCCCCTCGAGCTGTTGTTCGACCTCACGTTCGTGGTTGCCGTCGCCAGCGTCACGGCGCAGCTCGCCCACGGCATCGCCGAGGGCCACGCCGTCGACGGCATCGTGCCGTTCCTCCAGGTTTTCTTCGCCATCTGGTGGGCGTGGATGAACTTCACCTGGTTCGCGTCGTCGTTCGACACCGACGACGTGCCGTACCGCCTCCTCACGCTGCTCCAGATGGCCGGCGTGCTCGTGCTCGCCGTCGGCGTTCCCGCCGCGACCGACGGAGATTTCCGCATCGTCACGATCGGCTACCTCGTCATGCGCGTCGGTCTGGTTGCGCTGTGGGTGCGGGCCGGGCGGGAGGATCCGGCGAGCCGGGCCACCGCCCGTCGCTACGCGCTGGCCATCGCCGTCGCCGAGGTGGGCTGGATCGCCCGCCAGGGGCTCGACGAGGCGGGGTTCCTCCCCGGCGGCGCAGCGCTGCCGGTCTTTTTGACCCTCGTCGGCCTGGAGCTGGCGATCCCGCCGTGGGCCGAGCGACCGCGACCGACGACCTGGCACCCTCACCACATCGCCGAGCGGTACGGCTTGTTCGCCATCATCCTGCTGGGCGAGGGGGTGCTGGCCGCCTCACTCGGGATGGAGCGGATGCTCGCGGGCGATCTGCTCGACGGCTCGGTGATCACCGTCGCCATCGCCGGCCTCGTACTCGTCTTCGCCCTGTGGTGGCTGTACTTCCTCGATCCCTGCGGCCCGGCGCTCGCGGACCGTCGCGACCGGTCCTACCGGTGGGGCTACGGCCACTACGGCGTGTTCGCGTCGCTCGCCGCCCTCGGCGGCGGGCTCGAGGTGGCGATCCAGCACCCGGCCCACGAGGCCGCCATCTCGCCGGTGGTCGTGAGCTACGCCGTCGCCATCCCGGTCGCGGCGTTCTTGGTCCTCCTGTGGGCGGTCAACACGGCGGTCCTGTCGAGTCTCGTCGTGAGGCCAGCGCTGACCGCGACCGCGGCGCTGGTGATCCTGCTGCTGCCCGGGATGGCGCCGGTCGCCGGCTCGGCCACCGTCATCGGGGCCATCGCCGCGGTCGTCGCGAGCCTCGTGGCGACGACCCTTCTGCCGCCCGGCCCCCGGACGAGCTCTCTGGGCCTCCGCCGAGGACACACCCGAGTCCCTAGGCGACCGACTAGGGACTGCCTGGGCGTTCCCACGGAGGCGACCGCACCCGCCGCGGGCGCACGCTCCTCCTGTCATCCCGTTCCACGGTTCGACAGGAAGAGAGCAGAGCCCATGCACGACCACATTCTCGAGCCGGCAGCCCAGGAGATCGCGGACGCGACCTCGAAGCCGCCGTTCCTCTACGAGCTCGGCCCCGAGGGGGCCCGCAAGGTCCTCGACGACATCCAGGCCGCGCCGATCGCCAAGCCCGACATCGACGAGACGTGGATCACCGTGCCGGCCGAGGTCGGCGACGTCCCGGTCCGGATCGTCAAGCCGGTCGGCGCGACCGGACCGCTGCCCGCGGTGCTCTACGTGCACGGTGGCGGCTGGGTCCTCGGCAACGCCATGACCCACGACCGGCTCGTGCGCGAGCTCGCCGTCGGGACGAACGCCGCCATCGTGTTCGTCGAGTACGACCGCTCCCCCGAGGCCCATTACCCGGTCGCGATCGAGCAGGCCTACGCCACAGCCCGCTGGATCCTCCACCAGGGCCACACCCAGGGTCTCGACGCATCACGCCTCGCCGTCGCCGGTGACTCGGTCGGCGGCAACATGGCCGCCGCGCTCACGCTCCTGGCCAAGCAGCGCGGCGAGGTCACCTTCGTGCACCAGTCGCTGTACTACCCGGTCACCGACGCCGCCCAGGACACCGACAGCTACCGCGAGTTCGCGGACGGCCCGTTCCTCACCGCCAAGGGCATGGCGTGGTTCTGGGACGCCTACCTGCCCGACCACGACAAGCGCTTCGCGATCACCGCGTCACCCCTGCGGGCCAGCCTCGACGAGCTCGCCGGGCTGCCCGAAGCGTTCGTGATCGTCGACGAGAACGACGTGCTGCGCGACGAAGGCGAGGCCTACGCCCGCAAGCTCACAGAGGCCGGCGTCCGCACGACCAGCGTGCGCTTCAACGGCATCATCCACGACTTCATGATGCTCAACCCCGTCCGCGGCACCGCCGCCACGACAGCCGCCCTCGAGCAGGCCATCCACATCCTCCGCAAGGCCCTCGGCACCCAGTGACCGATCGCGCCAGCGAACCGAACCAGACCGACAGCCCTGCACCGAGCCACCAAGAAAGAGGTATCCCCATGTCCGAGCAGTCGCCCACCATCGTCCTCGTCCACGGCGCCTTCGCCGAGTCCGCCAGCTGGAACGGCGTCGTCGAGCAGTTGCAGTCCCACGATCTCGACGTGATCGCCGTGGCCAACCCGCTCCGCAGCGTCGCCGGTGACGCCTCGTACGTGCGAGACGTGATCGCGGCGGTCGGCGGTCCCGTCGTGCTCGTCGGGCACTCCTACGGCGGCATCGTGATCAGCGAGGCCGCCGCCGGCAATGAGGCGGTCGTCGCCCTCGTGTACGTGGGGGCGTTCGCCCCCGAGCCCGGAGAATCGGCCTTCGAGCTGTCGACGAAGTTCCCCGGCAGCACTCTCGGCGACGCGCTCACCCCGCAGCCGCTGTCCTCCGGCGGCGTCGAGCTGGTGATCACCTGCGAGAAGTTCCACCACCAGTTCGCGGCGGACGTGCCCGCCGCGCAGGCGGCGCTCATGGCCGCGACGCAGCGGCCGGTCACCCAGGAGGCCCTCACCGACGGGCTGCCGACGGACATGCCTGCCTGGCAGCAGCTCCCGTCATGGTTCGTGTTCGGCGACCAGGACCTGAACATCCCCGTCGCCCTTCAGCGCTTCATGGCCGACCGCGCCGGCGCCAAGGGCATCACGGAGGTCGCCGGTGCCTCGCACGCCATCTCTGTCTCCGCCCCTGACGTCGTCGCCGCAACGATCCTCGACGCCGTCGCCGCCCGCTGATCAACCGCCCGACCGGATGCCGGCTGCGCCCACCTCCCCCTGGGCGCAGCCGGCATCCCCGCACAGAACCGAGGCCGATCGTGTCCGATGACGCCACCGCCCAACCGGAGCCCGAGGAGATCGACGAGAAGATCTCGCTGGAGCTGCGGATCCTGTCCGACGACGCGCACCTCAAGGGCCGGGCCGCCGGCGACGAGCGGTGCGAGAACTGCGTCTCCTACCTCGAGCCCACCGCAGACATCTCCTACTGCTGGCACCCGAAGCTGCGCATCCTCGTGGGCGCCGACTGGTGGTGCCAGTGGTGGTGGGCCGCGGATGCGGGCGGCGACCATGCCTGAGCCGCACGCCGACCGCCCCGACGGGCTCGACGGGCTCGACGAACAGGTGGCCGCCGACGTCGCTGCGTTGTCGGAGCTGACCGTGGCCGGCATCGAGGTCGACGGCCAGGTCCAGGTGGCCGAGTCGACCTGGGTCCTCTACGGCCACACCAGCTACGACGGCGAGATCGTCGTCGGCGAGTACCACAGCGCCGTCGAGGCATCAGAGGTGCTACGGGCCGCCCCTCGCCCCGGTCGTCACCCGGACCCCGCCCCGGATCGCGACGGGCCGGCCCGATGACGGTGCGAGTCGACGCCGACACCGCCCGCGACGTGGCGGCTGCCTACGCCGACGCGTCACCCGTGCGGGAGCCGCTCGTGGTCGCGGCCTACGCCCGGTTGGTCACCGAATCCGACCAGCTGTTCCGTCGCCTCACGACACCGGAGCGGCCCGACCGGGTGCGCATCCTGTTCACGACCTGCCCGGCGCCCTATGCGGACGCGCACGAGCTCGTCAGCTCCGTCCGGCACGAGCAACTGCTCGAGGTCACCACCGTGGCTGTCACGGGCGACCGGCGCCACCCCGCCATGGGGAGCGAGCTCGGCGGCGCCTACGACCGCTTCCGCGCGGTCCACGACGTGCTCGGCCACGCCCGCCTCGGGCTCGGTTTCGACCGCGACGGCGAATTCACCGTGTGGCGATCCCAAGCGCGCTTCCACAGCCCGCTCGCCCGTTGGGCGCTCGCCACCGAGCTGCACGGGCAGCACAGCGTCCTCTGGACGACCGGTCAGCTGGCCCAGCCGAAAGCGGTCCTCCTCGATCCCCGGGTGCTGCGCCGATCGATCACCGCAGCCCTCCGTCCACATCCCCATCCAACAGGACAACCGAAAGGATCATCATGAAACTCGTCGTGATAGGTGGCAGCGGGCTCATCGGCTCGAAGCTGGTGGCCAAGCTCCGCGACCACGGCCACGAGGCGGTACCGGCCTCCCCGGACACCGGGGTGAACACGTTGACCGGCGAAGGCCTGGCCGAGGTGGTCGAGGGCGCCGATGTCGTCGTCGATGTGTCGAACTCGCCGTCGTTCGAGGACGCAGCGGTGCTGGAGTTCTTCGAGACCTCGACCCGCAACCTTCTCGATGCGGAAGCGGCCGCTCGCGTGGGGCACCACGTGGCCCTGTCGGTCGTCGGCAACGACCGGCTACCCGAGAGCGGATACCTCCGTGCGAAGGCCGCCCAGGAGAAGATGATCGTGGCCTCGTCCATCCCGTACTCGATCGTCCGCGCCACCCAGTTCTTCGAGTTCGTCGAGCGCATCGCCGACGAAGCGACCGACGGCGACACCGTCCGCCTGCCACCAGTGCTGTTCCAACCGATGGCGGCCGACGACGTCGCCGCCGCGGTCGGCCGGGTGGCCGTGGGTGAGCCACTCGACGGCGTCGTCGAGGTCGCCGGACCCGAGCAGTTCCGGTTCGACGACCTCGTCCGGCGGGCCCTCGCCTCCCGCGACGACCCTCGCACGGTCCTCACCGACCCCGGTGCCCGCTACTTCGGCGCCATCCTCGACGAGGGCAGCATCGTTCCCGGTGACGGTGCGGTGCTCGGCGGGACGCGCTTCGACGACTGGGTCGACCAGGGGTCGAACAGGCGACAGTCGTAGCCGCCCGGGCGTGGCCCCGTCCGCTGCCGGCGGCGGGGCCACGAGGACGGGTGCTCCGACCGCGCCTCCGATGGCCACCTCGACGCGGCGGGGTCAGCGGAGAGG
>DASUQS010000091.1:0-26722 GCA_036280455.1 Acidimicrobiales bacterium | reverse complement strand
GTGGTGCTGGGCGTGGCCTTCCTCACCGGCACCCTCGTGCTGGGATCCACCCTGCGGGCCAACTTCGACGACCTTTTCACCGAGGTCAACGCGGGCACCGACGTCGTGGTGCGCAACAGCACCGACCTGGGCATGGACTCGCCCCGCGGCCTCATCGACGCGTCGCTGGCCGACGAGGTGGCCGACGTCGACGGCGTGGCCGCGGCCGAGCCGGTCGTGACCGGCATGGGCCAGCTGCTCGGCGCCGACGGCGAGGCCGTGGGCGGCAACGGGCCGCCGCAGCTCGCCGGCAGCTGGACCACCAACCCCGACCTCAACCCCTATCGCCTGGCCGAGGGTCGGGCGCCCGAGGGGGACGACGAGGTCGTCGTCAACCGCGGCGCCCTCGAGGCCGGCGACCTGGCGCTCGGCGACACCGCCACCGTGCTCACCCCCGAACCGGTGGAGGCGACCATCGTCGGCGTCTCGACCTTCGGCGACGAGGACGGCCTCGGCGGCGTCACCTTCACCGCCTTCTCGCTCGACGACGCCATGACGCACGTCGCCAAGTCGACCGACGGCGTGTCGTCCATCGCCGTGCAGGCCGCGGACGGCACCTCGCAGGACGAGCTGGCCGCACGCGTGGGCGAGATGCTGCCCTCCGAGCTCGAAGCGGTGACCGGGTCGGAGGTGACCACGGAGGCCACCGACGAGATCGCCGAGACGTTCCTCGACATGATGCTGATGTTCCTGACGATGTTCGCCGGCATCGCTCTGCTGGTGGCCACGTTCAGCATCTACAACACGTTCTCGATCATCGTCGCCCAGCGCACCCGCCAGGCTGCCCTGCTGCGGGCCATCGGTGCCCGCCGC
This sequence comes from Acidimicrobiales bacterium, assembly GCA_036280455.1. Lineage (GTDB taxonomy): Bacteria > Actinomycetota > Acidimicrobiia > Acidimicrobiales > VFJN01 > ZC4RG19. Next base: position 25,870 of record DASUQS010000091.1, on the reverse strand, counting down.
GGCCAGGTGCTGCGTTCGGTCGTGTTCGAGGCGCTGATCGTCGGCCTCGTCGCCTCGGTCGTCGGGCTGCTCGGCGGCATCGGCATGGCGGGGCTGCTCAAGGGCATGTTCGACGCCATGGGCTTCGCCCTGCCCGCCGGAGGCACGGTCATCGAGACCGGGACGATCGTCGCCGGACTCGTCGTCGGCGTCCTCGTGACGCTGGTGGCCGGGGTGTTCCCCGCGGTCAAGGCCTCGCGGGTCGCACCGCTGGCGGCCATCCGCGAGGTGGCGGTCGAGCGCACCAGCCCGTCGCTCGCCCGCATCGTCGCCGGCACCGCCATCGCGGTGATCGGCGTCGGCCTCACCCTGGTCGCTGCGCTCGGCGACGAGGACATGCTGGCCGTCGTCGGCATCGGCGCCGTGCTCACCGTGGTGGGCGCAGTCGTGCTCGGGCCGGTCGTGGCCCGGCCGGCGTCGTCGCTGCTCGGCGCCCCGATCGCCCGGCTGCGGGGGCTGCCCGGCGGCCTCGCCCGCCAGAACGCCATGCGCAACCCCCGCCGCACCGCCGGCACCGCCTCGGCGCTGATGGTCGGCGTCGCCGTGGTCACCCTGTTCACGGTGTTCGCCTCGTCGCTGCGGGCCTCGCTCGACGACACGATCGACCGGAGCTTCGGCGGCGACCTGGTGATCAACAACGGCGTGTTCGGCGGCGGCGGGATCAGCCCCGACATGGCGGACGAGGTCGAGGCCCTCGACGAGGTCGACCTGGCCGTCGGCGTCGGGCAGGGCGCGGCCGAGGTCGACGGCAGCACCAAGCAGCTGTCGATCGCCGACCCCGCCGAGCTGTCCCAGCTCCTCGACCTCGGTGTCAGCGACGGCTCGCTCGACGACGTGGACGAGGGCTCCCTCGCCGTGTCGGACGCCTCGGCCGAGTCGAACGGCTGGCAGGTGGGCGACGTCGTGCCGCTCACCTTCTCGGACGGGCGGACCGAGGACCTCACGATCCGCGCCACCTACGAGACCGACGACCTGGCCGGCGGCTACCTGGTGCCCCGGACCGTGTGGGCCTCCCACGCCGTGCAGGACATCGACCAGATGGTGTTCGTGTCGGCCAGCGACGGCACGTCCGTCGCCGACGCCAAGGCCGCCGTCACCGAGGTGGCCGACCGCTTCGGCGGGCCGAACGTCGAGGACCGCGACGAGTTCTCGTCCACGATGACCACCGGTGTCGACCTGATGCTCGGCGTCGTCTACGCCCTGCTGGCGCTGGCGATCTTCATCGCCCTCATGGGCATCGCCAACACGCTGTCGCTCGCCATCCACGAGCGGACCCGCGAGATCGGGCTGCTGCGGGCGGTCGGGCAGACCCGGCGGCAGGTGCGCTCGACCGTGCGGTGGGAGTCCGTGGTCATCGCCACCTTCGGAGCGGTCGGCGGCATCGCCCTCGGCGTGTTCCTCGGCTGGGCCATGGTGCAGGCCGTGGCCACGGCGTCGGGCGGGCTGGGCACCTTCGCCCTCCCGGTCGGGAACCTGGCCATCGTGCTGGTGGTCGGTGCGATCGCCGGCGTGCTCGCCGGCCTGCGCCCCGCCCGCCGCGCCGCCCGCCTCGACGTGCTGGCGGCGATAGCGACGGAGTGACACCCGCCAGCGTGACGCCCGCAGGGTGACGCCCGCCTCGGCGGCACGACAAGCAGGACCGAGTAGCCGCTGACCGAGAGATCGTCGTCGGGACTGGTCCCCCCGGCGGCAGTCCGGTGGCCGCGCCCTCCTCCTCCGGGGCGCGGCCACCGGCTCGTCTGCACCGGCGCCCCGGTACCGGCGTGTCGGGGTGGCTCGTCGGGCTGGCTCGTCGGGGTGGCTCGTCGGGGTGGCTCGCGAGGCAATGAGGCCCGCCGGACGGTTCCCGAGGCAATGGGGACCGGGGGCCGCTCCCTCGTGCCTCGCGAACCCTGGAGCGGTCCCTATTGCCTCACGGCTCGCCCTCACGCCTCGCGCCCACTCCCCACGCCCCACGCCTGGCCAGGTGCCCGTCACTGCCTCGCGGCCGCGGCGGCAGGCGCCGGGGTTCACGCCTCCACCTCACGCCTCACGAGGCGGGCGGCTCGCGGCGGAGGGCGACGGCGAGGCGGGCGTCCGGGGGCAGCTCGGCCCGGCCGGCGAGGACGGCGGCCACCGCCAGGTAATCGGCCACCGCGTCGACGTCGTGCACCCGCAGGATCGTGCCGGGATGCCCGAGCACGTGCCCCACCGCCGCCAGCGTGCCGCCGAGACGCTCGCGGGGCGGGCGGCCGGTGATCGCGCCGATGAAGTCCTTGCGCGACAGCGCCAGCAGCAGCGGGCGCCCGATCTCGCGCACCCGGTCGAGCTCGCGGAGCACCTCGACCGTCTGTGCGGGCGTCTTGGCGAAGTCCGGACCCGGGTCGAGGATCGTGGCCTCCGGCGGGACCCCGGCGGCCACCGCGGCGTCGAGGCGCTCGCGCAGGAAGGCGACCACGTCCGCCGTGACCCCGCCCGCCTTGGCGTAGAGGGCGTCGTCGAGCACCTTGTGCTTGGGGCGCGACCGGGTGTGCATGATGACCAGCCCCGCTCCTGCTCCGGCCACCAGGTCCGCGACCTCGGGGTAGAGCAGCCCGCTGATGTCGTTGACGATGGCGGCGCCGGCATCGAGCACGGCCTCGACCACCGCCGGCCGGTAGGTGTCGACCGAGATCAGGAGGTCGGGCGCGGCCGCGTGCAGACCGGCGACGACGGGGACGACCCGCCCGATCTCCTCGTCGACCGGCACCTCCGGCACGCCGGTGATGCCCGACTGCCCACCGACGTCGATGACGTGGGCGCCTTGTGCGACCTGGTCCAGCCCCAGCGCGACCCGCTGCTCGGTGGTGCGGTGCTCGCCGGTGTCGGAGAACGAGTCCGGCGTGGCGTTGACGATGCCCATCAGCAACGGCTCGGACAGGTCGACGACGCGCCCGCGCACGGTCATGGAGAGAGGGGGGTTCACCCGGGCAAGGCTAGGAGGCCCAGCAAACCGGGCGTTCCCCCTCGCCGATCGTCAGGTGCCGCTCCCCTGGAGGCCCTCGTGCTTGACGAACGCCGAGCGACAGCCCTTGGAGCAGAAGCCCAGCGTCTCGCCGTCGTGGTCGAGGGTGATCGCGTCGGGCCCGGGGCGGACGTGCATCCCGCAGATCGGGTCGGCGAGGACGCCGTCGGGGAGCTCGGCGCGGTCGGCCTGCGACCGCTGTTCCTCGGTCATGTACATGACGACGTCATCCGCGGTGGACACCTGGCCGTCGAGCCCGATGCTCCCGTCGCGCACGCCCACGACGTTGATCCACAGGTCGCCACCCTGCCGGCCGACCTCACGGGGCGGATCGTGCGCGAGCAGGGCCGTGCGGACGGCGCCGATGGCGTGTGAGCTGACCTCTCTGCGCCAGGCGTCGGGCACGGTGATCGTGACGTCGTAGGGCGGAAGCTGATCAGCCGGCACACCTCCGTTGCCGGTGGTCCAGGTCTCCGCCGGGTGGAACCGGACGTGCGTCATCGACCGGGCCCGCCTCATGGTGGCCTCGGGCCCGTCGCCGGCGTCGCCGCCCAGCACGCCCCTCGCGACCTCCTCGGCGATCGCGGCGCGGGCATCCTCACCCAGGGCGCCGCTGGGATAGGTGATGTCGACGAGGAACATCTCGTCTCCTCTCTGTGTCGTTAGCCTGTTCACGTACGACCGTACGTAAACCGGGAAGGGAGCACAACAGTGGGTCGACCATCCCGGTACAGCCGCACCGCCATCGAGGACGCCGCCCTCGTCGTGCTCGATCGTGACGGCGCGGCCGGGCTCACCCTGCGCGCCCTCGCGCGCGAGCTCGGGACCGGGGCGATGACGCTCTACAACTACGTGGAGGACGCGTCGGCGCTGGAAGCGCTCGTCGTCGACCGCGTGCTGCGGGACGCCACACCGCTTCCCGCGCCCAGCACCGACTGGCGAGCGGACGTGGCGGCGATCGCCGAAGCGGTCTGGCGTGCGGTGCAACCCCATCCCCACGCCATCCCGCTCATCCTCGGCCGCCGCAGCCGGTCGCCGATATTCCTGGACACCGCCGAGGCGCTCCTCGCCGCTCTCGCCCGGTCGGGGCGACGGCACACCGACCTGCTCGTCGCGTTCCGAGCGGTGACCACCGTGGCCACTTCATTCGCGATGACCGAGCTCGCCGGCCCCGCCAATGCGAACCGCGAGGACCCCGTCGCCGTCGTCGCGCGATTCCGGTCGCTGCCGCAGGACCGCTACCCGCACCTCATCGAGATCGCGCGGGCGACGGCGTCGAGCGAGCCGGAAGCTGAGTTCCGGGCGGGGCTCTCGGCCCTCCTGGACGGCCTGGCAGAGCGCTGACCCGATCGTGGCGCCCCGCTGACGGCGCTGCGGGTCAGCTCGGCGTGGGGCGGCGGGGTCGCAGGCGGCCGCGCCGCCCGTTGGGGCCGTTCACCGGTTTCGGCGGGGTCGGCGGGCCGGTGAGGAGGTCGGGGAGCGCGGCGATCGGCGGCAGCTCACCGAAGCCGCGCACGAGCGGCGGATGGCCGGGTCGCACGAGCGTGGCCGGATTGGCCGATCGGACGCCCGCCCGGTCGAGGGCGGTCTGCAGCACGACGAGCGACTGGGGCCCGAGGTCGTCGAGGCTGCGGTTGCGGTGGACCCGGGTGCCGAGGTCGACCTGGGCCATGCGGTCCACGCCGACCGTGTCGGCGATGTCGATGATCAGGCCGATGTCGACGCCGTAGCCGCGCACGAAGGGCAGCTGCTCGAGCAGGGCGCGCCGGCCGCCGAACTCCCCGGACAGCGGTTGCACGATCGACGACAGGTGGGGGAACAGGGTGGCGATGACAGGCCGGGCCATCAGCTCCGTCGTGCGTCCGCCGCCGACGGATCCCGTGCGGGGCCGCGCGTAGAAGCCTTTGACGAAGTCGATCTTCGGGTCGGTGAGGAGCGGCCCGAGCAGCCCGATGATGAAGCGCGAGCCGATGTCGGTGATGTCGGCGTCGCACCACAGGACGATGTCCCCGCTCGACACGAGAAGCGATCGCCACAGCGCCTCACCCTTGCCGCCACCGCCGGCGATCTCGGGCATGACGCCGGCTGCGGTGATCACCGTCGCCCCCTCGTCGGCGGCCACGCGGCTGGTGTCGTCGGTCGAGTGGTCGTCGATGACGAGGATCTCGTCGACGAGGCCCAGCCTGTCGACCAGGTGGTGCCGCAGCCGGTAGACCACCCAGCCGACGGTCGCGGCCTCGTCGTGCGCCGGGATGCAGACCGACACCCGCTGATCGCCCTTGGCAGCCATGAGGTCGCGGAGCGGCACGTCGCGGTAGTGCCGGGTGACGATCGGTGTGATCGATCGCCCAGGCGGCTGAATCGGTGGGAGCGATCGACGAGTCGTCATCAATCATTCAGACAGAGAGGGGATGACGGGTGCACCCTAACCGGCCGCCTCCGGGGGTCAACAGGGCGCCGGTCACATGCCGTCGGATGGCAGAAAACGTCAACGATGGGGCCTTGCTGCCAGCGCGTGCTGGCCGCACGATGTGAGGCATGCCGCCGAGCGCGCCGTCGAGCCCCACCAGCCGTCGTGTCGTCATCGTGGCCTTCCCCGATGTGCAGTGCCTGGACGTCACGGGCCCGCACGAGGTGTTCGCCATGGCCAACAGGTCGGCGCGAGGACCGCGGTACGCCCTCGAGCTCGTCGCGCCCGCAGGCGGTGTCGTGCGCGCCTCGTCCGGGCTCGGCCTCGTCACCGACCACAGCCTCGCCGCCTGCGACGGCCCCATCGACACGCTCGTCGTCGCCGGCGGGCTGGGCACCCGCGCCGCGGTCGACGACCCCGACCTGATCGGCTGGCTGCGCGGCGCCGCGGGGCGCAGCCGGCGGGTCGCGTCGGTCTGCACCGGCGCCCTGGTCCTCGCCGCCGCGGACCTGCTCGACGGCCGCCGGGTCACGACCCACTGGTCCGCCTGCGAGGCGCTGGCCGAGCTGCACCCGACGGTCACGGTCGAGCCGGACCGCATCTACATCCGGGACGGGCGGGTGTGGACCTCGGCCGGGGTGACCGCGGGCATGGACCTGGCCCTCGCCCTCGTCGAGGACGACCACGGACCCGCCCTCGCCCTCGACATCGCCCGCCAGCTGGTGCTGTTCACGCGGCGGGCTGGCGGGCAGTCGCAGTTCAGCCCCCAGCTGGCGGCCGTCCGCACCGACCACGAGCCGCTGCGCGAGATCCTGGCCTTCGTCGCCGAGCACCTCGACGACGACCTGTCCGTGCCCGCCCTCGCGGCGCGCGCCGCGATGAGCCCGCGCACCTTCGCCCGCGCCTTCCGGGCCGAGGTGGGCACGACGCCCGCGGCGTTCGTGCAGGCCAGCAGGGTCGAGGCCGCCCGGCGCCTGCTGGAGGCCTCGGCGATGGGCACGGCCGAGATCGCCCGGGCGTGCGGTTTCGGCACCGTCGAGACGATGCACCGGGCATTCCGCCGCACCGTGCACACCACGCCCGGCCAGTACCGCCGCGCCTTCAGCTCCGCCGAGGCGTCGATCTCGGCCTGACCGGTCCCAGACCGGTTCGTCCCCCACCCCAACCGACCGCCCCGGGCGTCGGTCCACCCGGCCGGTCCACCGGGTGGATCGCCCCGGGGGGCCGCCCGACCCGCCGCCTCACCACCACAGGAGCCACCGTGCAGATCGCCATCCCCCTCTACGACCGCTTCACCGCCCTCGACGCCGTGGGTCCCTACGAGGTGCTCGTCCGCCTGCCGGGTGCCACCGTCACGTTCGTGGGTGAACGCACGGGCCCGGTCCGCACCGAGACCGGCGCCCTCGCCATCACCGTCGACGCGACGCTGGCGGAGGTCGCGTCGCCCGACGTCATCGTCGTTCCCGGCGGGCCGGGCACCCGGGCGATGCTGGAACCGGGCCCTCTGCACGAGTGGGTGCGAGCCGCGCACCCGACCACCCGGTGGACGACGTCGGTGTGCACCGGCGCGTTGATCCTCGGCACGGCCGGCGTGCTCCACGGCCTGGAGGCGACCACCCACTGGAGCTCGCTCGACCTGCTCGCTCCGCTGTGCGCCGAGGCGGTGGGCGACCGGCGGGTCATCCCCCAGGGCAAGGTCGTCACCGCGGCAGGCGTGTCGTCGGGCATCGACATGGCGCTGTGGCTGGCGGCCCAGATCGCGGGCGACGACGTGGCCAAGGCGATCCAGCTCGGCATCGAGTACGACCCGCAGCCGCCGTTCGACTCCGGCTCGACGGCCAAGGCCGACCCCGACATCGTCGAGCTGGTGCGCGCGCTCGCCACCGACCCCGATCCGGAGTCCGACCCCGACACCGAGTCCCAGCAGGTGCCCGCTCCCTGAGAGACCCTGGTCCCGCGGGCGCCGTCCCCTCCCCCGGTCGGTGCCTCGACCGTCCCGACCACCCCGGACCCCAGCCCCCTCGAGGCCATGGTCCACGGCGAGGTCATGGGTTCCGGCTTCGAGAGGACGACGTCATGGGTTCCGGATCCGGAACCCATGACCTCAGCCGGCCCGAGACGGAACCCATGACCTCGGGTCCGGACGGGGCAGACCCCACGCACCAGGGCCGCCTGCCCACGGGGCAGGCCCTGCGCCGGGGCCGCCTGCTCGCGGGTCAGGCCTCGCGGGTGGGGCCGGCGCTCGTGAACCGGGTGTCCGGCGGGTCGACCGCCCACGACGCGGCGCCGCCCCACGTGTCGTCGAACACGACCTCGGCGAGCGGCAGGCGGCGCACCGGGCCGTGCCGGCCCTCGGGCACGCCGAGGGTGACGGTGCCGGCGATGACGGCAGTGTCCGGGATCTGCAGCACCCGCCGCAGGTCGTCCTCGACGAGGCCGTGCCACATCGACAGCACGCCTCCGTAGCCGAGCGCCCGGGCGGCGAGCAGCAGGTTCTGGCACGCGGGATAGACCGACGCGCCCTCGGAGATGTGCGGCTTGCGCCACCGCTCGATGCAGGCGAGCACCACCACCGGCGTGCGCTCGAACTCGTCGACGAAGGCCTGCATGGCCCGGGCGGCCCGCGCCTTGGGCGAGGACGGGTCGGCACCGCTGCCCCGGTCGAACCCGTGGGCCGAGCGCTTCTCGCCCCACGCGGCCCGATAGGCGCCGCCGAGCAGCGCCTTGGCCTCGGTGGCCGCCGGGCCGTCGCGCAGGACGAGGAAGCGGGCCGGCTGCCGGTTCGAGCCCGACGGTGCCCGGGTGGCGTGCCACAGGATCGTGGCCAGGTCGTCGTCGGGGATCGGGTCCGGGCGGTAGCGGCGGATGGCCCGGGTGGTGGCGAGGCCGTCGAGCAGGTCCATCGGTGTGGCTCCTCAGCGAAGGGGTCGGGGGGTCAGAGGTCGGGGGTGACGACGGCGCGGCCGCGCACGGTTCCCGAGTCCAGCGCCGCGTACGCCTCGCCCACCCGGGACAGCGGGAACACGTCGACGTCGCTGCGGACGAGGCCGGCCTCGGCGAGGGCGACCACCGCGTGCACGTCCGCGAGCGACGAGCCCTGGAACGTGAACACGTCCGCGTCGCGGGGCAGCGTGCCGAACCACGGCCGGCGCAGGGTGCCCCCGGCCGAGCCGACCAGGCCGTAGGCCCCGTACGGTCGCACCGCGGCGAGGCCGCCGGCGATCGTGGCGTCGATCCCGACGAAGTCGAGCACCACCTCCACGGCACCGAGCCCGCGGGCCGCATCCCGCCCCGCGCCGAGCGCACCGACGTCCTCGATCACCTCGTGCGCGCCGAGGTCCAGCGCCAGGGCGCGGCGGTCCGGGTTGGTGTCGACCGCCACCACCCGGGCGGGCGTGAGCGCCCGCAGCAGCTGCACCGCGAACGCGCCCAGGCCGCCGGCGCCGACGACCACCGCCGTCGAACCCTCGGGCAGGCGGGGGACCACCCGATCGACCGCGTGGTGCGAGGTCGCACCGGCGTCGGTGAGTGGTCCCGCGATCAGCGGGTCGAGCGCGCCGATCTTCACCACCGCCCGCGGCGCGGGGGCGACGACGTAGCGGGCCAGCCCGCCGTCGCGGCCGTAGCCGCGCCCCGCGAGCCCGTGGGGGCAGGCGCTGTCGTGGCCGCGGCGGCACGCCGCGCACGTGCCGCAGGAGGTCGGCGACACGAGTGCCACGGCCTCACCCTCGCCGTAGCCGCTCACCCCGGCGCCGAGGCCGGCGATCCGCCCGCCCACCTCGTGGCCCAGGGTGAAGGGCAGGTGCCAGCCGAGCGCCTCCGCCATCTCCCCCGGCATCTGCGCCATCGTCAGGTCGGAGTGGCACAGGCCGTTCCCTGCGACCTCGACCAGCACCTCACCCGGCCCGGGCTCGGGCACCGGCACCTCGACCAGCTCCGGCGGCCGCCCCCACGCCACGATGCGGTACGCGACCATCGTCCCCCTCATGGCGGCCCATCGTGCCGGGGTTCGGTCGTCGCCACCAGTCGACGGGCCGACGGCGTCCCGCATGGCCGCAGCGGGCGGCGGGTATGCATCGGGGCCTGTGACCTCCACTTCAGCTTCCCCGACCACCGCGACCGACGCCGACCCGAGCAGCGACTCGGGCACCGGGGGAGACGTCGTCTCCCTCGAGGCGCCGTTCGCGCACGGCGTCGCCAGCTTCGATCCCACCGCCGAGTCGGTGCTGCTCTGGACGCGCGCGCCCGGCGTCGGCCGCCTGCACTGGTGGATCGCCGTCGACGAGCACGCCGAGCCCGTCGCCCGTGGCGAGGTCGAGGTGTCGTCCGCCGCCGACCACTGCGTGACCGTGGCCGTCGACGGGCTCGCGCCCGCCACCAGCTACGTGTACCGGTTCGAGGCCGGCCCGACGCCGTCGCCCATCGGCCGCACCCGCACCCTGCCCGCTGCGGGCACCGAGCCGCTGCGCATGGCGGTCGTGAGCTGCGGCGACTTCTCGCGCGGCCACTACGCGGCCTACCGCGCCGTGGCCGACGCCGAGGTCGACCTCGTGCTGCACGTCGGCGACTACATCTACGAGACCCGCGGGAAGGGGGACGTGCGTCAGGCGGAGCCCGACCACGAGGTGGTCACGATCGACGACTACCGCACCCGCTACGCGCAGGCTCGCGGCGACGCCGACCTGGTCGCCCTCCACCAGCGGCACCCGATGGTCACCATCTGGGACGACCACGACATCGCCGACAACGCCTGGCGCAACGGGGCGAAGCACCACGACCCGAACGAGCACGGGCCCTGGGAGGACCGCCTGCACGCGGCCGTCAGAGCCCACCACGAGTGGCTGCCGGCCCGGCTGCGCGACCCCGAGGACCCGCTGGCCGTCTACCGCTCGTTCGCCATCGGCGACCTGGCGGAGCTGGTCGTGCTCGACACCCGCATCGTCGGTCGCGACCAGCAGCCGGACGACGAGCCGTCGCTGCCGTTCGACGATCCCCGCCGGTCGATGCTGGGCGATGCGCAGCGGGCCTGGGCGCACGAGCGCCTCCGGGACACCACCCGGCCGTGGTGCCTGCTCGTCACCCAGGTGGTGCTGAACCGCATGGCGCTCCCGGTCGAGACCGGCGCCCGGCTGGGCGAGCTCGCCCCCAGCGGCTACGGGGTGATCGGCGGCGAGGCCATGTGCACCGACGAGTGGGACGGCTACCCGGCCGAGCGCGACGCGCTCGTGCGGGTCATCGCCGAGCGGGGTCCCGGTGTGGTGGCGCTGTCGGGAGACGTGCACTCGGCCTGGGCGTTCGAGGGCCCGTGCCGCGACGGCGCCCCGGTCGCCGTCGAGTTCGTGGCGCCATGCGTGACCGCCACGCCGATGGCCCGCCAGCTCCCCCAGGGCTGGCGCAAGCTGCTCGGCAAGCTGGCCGAGCGGCTGCCCGAGGCCCGCTGGTTCGAGCTCGAGCACCACGGCTTCCTCGTCGTCGAACTGGACGCGGACGAGGCCCGCGCCCACTGGTACGCGGTCGACACCGAGGATCCGGAGCCCCGGCCGCGGTACGCCGCGGGCTGGCGCCATCGACGCGACCGCCCGGGGCGCCTCGATCCGCTGGAACCGGACGGCGCGGGCGCCGAAGACGACCCGCTCGCCGGCCCGGCCCGCGCCGGCCGGCCCCGGATCGCGCTGCCACCCCGGCCCGACGCCGTGCTGGCGAACGCGCGACAGCGCAGGTCACGGCGCCGGCTGGCCGCACTCGCCGGCGCCGTCGCCGCCGTCGGGGCGGCACTCGGCGGGTGGCGCGCTTGGTTGCGCCTTGGCGACGGGAACGTGACATGAGCGCATCACCGAGTGCGTCGCGGAGCGCCTGCAAGCGAGCGTCAAGCGTGAGCCGAGCGCGCCGGGGGACAACGGAGTCGTACACACCGCCGCCCTTCTGCTGGAGGAACAACCGATGAGACTCGGAGTCTCCCTCGCCCAGGCGGGTCGCTGCGCCGACCCGGCCTCGATCCGCGCGGCCGCCACGGCCGCTGAGCAGGTGGGCTTCGCGTCCTTGTGGGTCGCCGACCGGATGCCCGCCACCCGGGCCGCCGGCGTCGCCGGCCCACCCCCCGCGGCCGCCGACGGACCGCCGGACGAGATCGTCACCGTCCTCGACCCGCTGAGCGTCCTCACCTATGCGGCCGCGGTGACGACCCGCGTGCGTCTCGGGACCAGCGTGCTCGTGGCCCCCTGGTACTGGCCGGCGCTGCTCGCCCGATCGCTGTCCTCCCTCGACGTGCTCAGCGACGGACGGTTGACCGTCGGCCTCGGCCTCGGCTGGACGCTCGACGACTACCGCACCGAAGGCGTGCCCCAGGCCGAGCTCAATCGCCGGCTGGACGACGCCCTCGACACCCTCGACACCGTCTGGAGCGGGCGCGGACCCGCGCGGCCGCCGGTGATGCTCGCCGCCTACACCCACGACGGGCTCGACCGGGTCGCCCGCCGGGCCGACGCCTGGAACCCCGCGGGCCTGCCGATCGAGATGCTCGCCCCGATGTGGGCGTCGCTGCGCGACCTCGCCGCCGGCCACGGCCGCGATCCCGATTCCCTGGAGCTGGTGGTGAGAGCCAACGTCGACGTCACCGACCAGCCGATCGACGGCGGCGAACGCCCGCCGTACCACGGAACGTTCGAGCAGGTGGCGGCCGACATCGCCGACACCCGGCGCGCCGGCGCCCACGAGGTGATCCTCGGCCTGCGCGGCGATCCGTGCCTCGACCAGGCGCTCGACCTGTACGCCCGCCTCGCGGAGTCGGTCGACATTCCCGCCCTGACCTGAGCCCCCTCCGCTCGCCCCTCGACCCCTCCCCGGGCCGCGACGGCCGCCCGGCTGGACTCCCCACCAGCCGGGCGCGCCGGGCCATGAGGATCACGAGCGTCACGAGGCCGGGGCCGCTCCGCCGACGTCGATGCCCAGACGGGACGCGACCGTCGCCACCCGGCGGGCGACGGCGAGTGCACCCTGGCGGGTGGCCAGGTCGACGGCCGCACCCAGGAGGCCCACGGCCTCCGCAGGGTCGTCGCCGCGGGCGAGGCGCACGCGGGCGTCGGCCTCGATGACCAGCGGCTCGCCGAACCGCTCGCCGTACACCTCGACCTCCCGTCGCGCGTCGTCGACCGCCGCCGCCGCGTCGTCGTGCCGCCCGGCCGCGGCCAGCCCGGTGGCGCGGCTGGACTGGTAGATCACCATCCCGGTGCGGGCACCCGAGGCGACGTAGCGCTCGATCGCCTCGTCGAGCAGGGGCAGGCCCTCGTCGACCCGCCCCTGGTCGATGAGGGCGCCGGCCAGGTAGCCGTGCAGGCCGCGGCCCCAGAAGCTGAAGATCGACTCCGGGTCTGCGCTGATGCCCCGGCGGGCGGCCCGCTCGGCCCACGCCGGTTCGCCGACCGCCAGCGCCGCCGCGGCCGCCAGCATCTCCACCAGCGAGACCGCATAGCGGTCGGGGGCGGCGTCGGCCAGCCGCTCGAGGCCCGCTTCGGCCTCCTCCACGGGGCCGGCGTCGCCGATGAGCACGTGCAGGTAGCGGCTGAACGGGTGCGGCAGGAGCAGCACCTCGAGATCGAGGCCGAGCGTCATCGCGGGCGGCCGAGCCTCGGTGCCGATCTGCACGGCCTCGTCGAGCAGCGCCGCCGCCTCGGCCACCGCGCCGGCGTGCCAGCGGTTGATGCCGAGCGACCCCAGGCCGGTGACGCGCACGAGGGGGTCGTCGGAGCCCTCGGCCAGGTCGCGCAGCTGCTCGGCGAGCACGCCCGACCGGACGAAGTCGCACCGGGTGTCGTAGGCGGCCCACTCCGTCCACAGCAGCCTGGCCAGGCCGTCGACGCGGCCCGCGCGCTGGGCGAGGTCCTTGGCCCGCCGCAGGACCGGCGATTCGGCCACGCTGCCGTAGCCGTGCAGCGACCGCTGGATGGAAAGCAGGCGGCTGGCCGCGAGCATCTCCGCCTCGATGTCGCGTGCGCTGCCGCCGGCGGTGCGCCGGAGCTGCACCGCCCGGTCGAGCATGCCCTCCGCGGCCTCGAACGCGTAGCGCCGCACGGCGACCTCCGCGGCCCGTTCGAGCGCCACCGCCGCCCGCTGGCCCAGGCCGATCGGCGCCGCGGCCCACAGGTGCTCGGCGAGGATCTCCGCGGTGTCGTCGTCCTGGTCGCCCGTCGTCGCCTCGATCGCCTCGGCCACCCGCAGGTGGATGCGCGCCCGGCGCAACGCCGACACGTCGTCCGCCAGCACCTCCCGCACCAGGGCGTGGGCGAAGCGGAACGTGCCCAGCCGGTCCGGGACGGGGGCGAGCAGGCGGTGGACGACCGCCGGGTCGATGCCGTCGAGCACGGCGTCGAGGTCCTCCCCGGCCGCGTTGACGAGCAGGTCGAGGTCGACGTCACGGCCCACGACCGCGGCGATCTGCAACAGGCGCACCGTCCCTTCGGGCAGGAGGGCGATGCGCCGGCGGACGACGTCACGCACGCCGGCCGGCACGCTGCCACCGGCGGACACGGCACCCAGCGCCTCGTCGCGGTCGCGCTCGGCGACGACCAGGCGCGCCAGCTCCGTGGCGAAGAACGGGTTGCCCTCGGCGCGGTGCTGGATCGCCGCGGTGACCTCGGGCTCGACCTCCCGCCCCGCGGCCGTGGCCACCAGCGCGGCCGTGGCGACGTGCGAGATGCCCCGGAGCGTGATGCGCCTGGTGTCGTGCGCCCGCGACAGGGCGGCGAGCGCCTCGACCACGGCGTCGTTGCGCCCGACCTCCAGCTCGCGCACCGTGCACGCCAACAGCACCGGCTCGTCGGTCAGGTGGCCGGCGAGGAACGTGAGCAGCTCGAGCGAGGGCAGATCGGCCCACTGCAGGTCGTCGAGGACCACCATCAACGGGCGTTCGGCGGCCGACTGCGCGATCAGCGCGGCGACGGCCTCGAACAGGCGGAATCGGGACGGGCCGGCGCGCGGGGCGACCTCGGGCTCCCCGTCGGTGACGACCAGCGCACCCAGCTCCGGGGGAACGACGGCGGGGTCCCGGGCCGCGAGCGCCCGCAACGGCGGCAGCCACGGCCACAGCGCCGGCGCGACGCCGCCCTCGAACGCCCGGCCCCAGTGCACCGCCGTGCCCTGCGCCGCGGCCTGGGCGGCCAGCTCCTCGACCAGCCGCGTCTTGCCGATGCCAGGCTCGCCTTCGACGAGGACGACCCGGGTGCCCGACCGTGCCTCGTCGAGCGCGGCGATCGCCTGCCGCAGCTCGACCTCGCGACCGACCAACCCCGCAGCGGCCGCCGCGTCCTCCACCGGGATGTCGCGGGTCGAGTCGGCCGCCGCCGGACGCGCCGCGGCCGGAGGTGGACCGGCGCCGTTGCCGGCGGCCGCGCCCACCGTCGTCTCGGCCCCGTCGGTGGTGAGGGCCGGGTCCTGGGCGAGGATCGCCGCCTCGAGGTCGACGAGCGGCCGCCCGGGGGCGATGCCGAGCTGGTCGCGCAAGGTGCGGCGGGCGTCGTCGATGATGCGCAGCGCCTCGGCCTGCCGGCCCGAGCGGTAGAGCGCGAGCGCCAGGTGGTGGCGGAACTGCTCGCGCAGCGGATGGGCGGCCACCAGCTCACCCAGCTCACCCACGACCGCCGCGTGCCGCCCGAGTCGCATGTCGGCGTCGACGTGATCCTCGGCGGCCACGAGCCGGCGCTCCTCCAGCCGGGCGGCGTACCCCCAGGCGAAGTCGAGGTGCGAGAACTCGAGCAGCGCGGGACCTCGCCACAGCGCGAGCGCCTCGTCGAGCAGGCGGCGGGCCTCGAGCGGATCGCCCTCGAGCAGCCGGGCCCGCCCCGCGTCGGCCAAGGTCTCGAACCGGTGTGCATCGACCGCCCCGGGGTCGATCACCAGCCGGTAGCCGGGCGGGTCCCAGGCCAGGATCCGCGCGGCCTCGCCCCGGGCGCCGCCGGGAACGATCGCGCGGCGCAGGCGGGACACGTAGCTCTGCAGCGTTCCTGCGGCGGATGCCGGCGGCGACTCGCCCCACAGCGCGTCGATGATCGACTCGGCGGGCACGATCCGTCCGCCGGCGACGAGCAGCATGGCGAGGACGGTGCGGGGCTGCGTGCCGCCCACGTCGACGGGCGCCCCGTCGACCGAGACCTCGAGGTTGCCCAGCAACCTGAACTCCACGCGTCGTCTCCCTCCGGCTGCCCGCCGAGTCGCGCCCGGGCATTCTCCCACGTCATCCGCCGGTATGAGGCTAGGCCGGGTCCTGTAGGTCCGGTGTGCGGATCTCCGTGTCCGGGGCGTCGCTGGCGAGGCGCCGCACAACCGAGCGTGGCGGCGTGGCAGCATCGTGGCATGACGACCACATCTCCCCGGGTCGTGTCCGCCTCCGCCAACGACCTCGCGCTCGTCGACGCGTGGTGGCGTGCGGCCAACTACCTCTCCGTCGGCCAGATCTACCTCCTCGACAACCCGCTGCTGCGCGAACCGCTCACGCTCGACCACGTCAAGCCCCGCCTGCTCGGCCACTGGGGCACCACCCCGGGCCTCAACCTGATCTACGCCCACCTCAACCGGGTCATCCGCGCCCGCGAGGCCGATGTGATCTACGTGTGCGGTCCGGGCCACGGCGGCCCGGGCATGGTGGCCAACACCTACCTCGAAGGCACCTACACCGAGATCTACCCGGCCATCGGGCGCGACGAGGAGGGCATGCGCCGGCTGTTCCGCCAGTTCTCGTTCCCCGGCGGCATCCCCAGCCACGCCGCCCCCGAGACCCCCGGCTCGATCAACGAGGGGGGTGAGCTCGGCTACGCGCTCGTCCACGCCTACGGCGCCGCGTTCGACAACCCGGGCCTGGTCGCGGCGTGCGTGATCGGCGACGGCGAGGCGGAGACCGGCCCGCTGGCGGCGAGCTGGCACTCGAACAAGTTCCTCGATCCCCGCGTCGACGGCGCCGTGCTGCCGATCCTCCACCTGAACGGCTACAAGATCGCCAACCCGACGGTCCTGGCCCGCATCCCCGAGGACGAGCTGGTCAAGCTGTTCGAGGGGTACGGCCACACCGTGCACGTCGTCTCCGGCGACGAGCCCGACGCCGTGCACCGGTCGTTGGCCGACACGCTCGACACGGCCTTCGACGAGATCGCCGCCATCCAGGCCGCGTGGCGCACCGGCGACGGCACGCCCCGGGAACGGCCGCGCTGGCCGATGATCGTGCTGCGCACCCCGAAGGGGTGGACCGGCCCGGCCGTGGTCGACGGCCAGCAGGTGGAGGGCACCTACCGGTCGCACCAGGTGCCGCTGTCGAACCTGGCCGCCGAGCCCGAGCACCTGCGCCAGCTCGAGGAGTGGCTGCACAGCTACCGGCCCCGCGAGCTGTTCGACGACCACGGCGCGCTGCGCCCCGAGGTCGAGGCGCTGGCGCCGGAGGGCCACCACCGCATGGGTGCGAACCCGCACGCCAACGGCGGGACGCTGCGCCGGGACCTCGACCTGCCCGACTTCCGCGCGTCGGCCGTCGACGTGCCCACACCCGGGGGAACGTCCGCCGAGCCGACCCGGGTGCTCGGCCGTTGGCTGCGCGACGTGGTCGACCGCAACCGGCACACGTTCCGCATCATGGGCCCGGACGAGACCAACTCGAACCGGTTGTCCCCGGTGTTCGAGGTGACCGACCGCGTCTGGATGGCCGACATCGAAGACGGCGACGATCACGTCGCCACGTCGGGCCGGGTGATGGAGGTGCTGTCCGAGCACCTGTGCCAGGGCTGGCTGGAGGGTTACACGCTCACGGGTCGCCACGGGCTGTTCAACTGCTACGAGGCGTTCATCCACATCGTCGACGCGATGTTCAACCAGCACGCCAAGTGGCTCAACGTCACCCGCGAGCTCGACTGGCGGCCCCCGGTGCCGTCGCTCAACTACCTGCTGTCGAGCCACGTCTGGCGCCAGGACCACAACGGCTTCTCGCACCAGGACCCGGGCTTCCTCGACATCGTGGCCAACAAGAAGGCCGAGGTCGTCCGCATCTACCTGCCGCCGGACGCCAACACGCTCCTGTCGACGATGAACCACTGCCTCCGCAGCGTCGATTACGTCAACGTGGTCGTGGCCGGCAAGAACGACATGCCGAACTGGCTCGACATGGACGCCGCCATCGCCCACTGCCGCGCCGGTCTCGGCCCGTGGGACTGGGCGTCGTCGCCGTCGGTCGCGGCCGGGGGCGAGCCCGACGTGGTGCTGGCGTGCTGCGGCGACGTGCCCACGCTCGAGACGCTGGCCGCGGCCGACCTGCTGCGCCAGCACCTGCCCGACGTCGCCGTGCGGGTGGTGAACGTCGTGGACGTGATGCGCCTGCAGCCGCCGTCCGAGCATCCCCACGGCATGAACGACAGCGACTTCGACGCGATCTTCACCCGCGACAAGCCGATCGTGTTCGCCTGGCACGGCTACCCGTCGCTCATCCACCAGTTCGCCTACCGGCGCAGCAACCACGCCAACCTGCACGTGCGGGGCTACAAGGAGGAGGGCACCACCACGACGCCCTTCGACATGGTGATGCTCAACGACCTCGACCGCTTCCACCTGGTGATGGACGTGATCGACAGGGTGCCGTCGCTCGGCGACGCGGCGGCCGGGGTGCGGGCCGAGATGGTGGCCCGACGCCGGGAGGCACGCGAGCACACCCGCACCGCCGGCGACGACATCCCGTCGGTGCGCGACTGGACCTGGCCCTACTGAGCGACCCCACACCGAGCCGCCTGCCGACGAGAGCGAGACCATGGACGCTGGGGAGACAACCGACCCGCCCGCCGACCCTCCCGCCGACCCATCGACAACACCCCGCCCGCCCGCCGGCGCCGGTGTCGGCGCGGGCTCCGGCGTCGGCTGGCAGCGACGCAGCAGCAGCCCCGACGCGGACCGCCCGCCGGCCCGGCCCCGCTCCTTCACCCCGCACGAGCTGCGGTTCACGCCACAGAAGGCCACCCGGTGGTTCAGCCCCGGGGTGCTGACGGCATCGGGCCTGCACGTCGGGGTCACCTCGGTGTTCGGCTCGTTCCTCGACAAGCGCGAGCTGCAGACGGCCCGGCCCTGCGAGCCCGACCTGCGCTATGCCGAGCGCGACGAGATCTGGCTCGACTACGTGGCCGACACCGGCGACGGCTTCGAGGCCACGGCCACGGTCGCCCACCAGGTCGCCAAGCCGTCGCTGCGCCCCGACGACGAGACCGGAACGCTCCCCCGGGGCGAGATCCTCGTGTTCGGCGGCGACGAGGTGTACCCCGCCGCCAGCACCGAGGGCTACGAGGAGCGGCTCGAGGGCCCGTGGCGGGCGGCGCTGCCGTGGACCGATCCCGCGCCGACCGATCCCGCCCATCCGACCGTCTACGCCGTCCCCGGCAACCACGACTGGTACGACGGGCTGACGGGCTTCCTCCGCATGTTCGGGCAGGGCCGGTGGATCGGCGGCTGGCGCACCAACCAGACCCGCAGCTACTTCGCGGTCGCGCTGCCCCACCGGTGGTGGCTGTGGGGCATCGACATCCAATCGGACTCGCTGATCGACGAGCCCCAGCTCGAGTTCTTCGCCGGCGTGGCCGAGCGAGCCCGCCCCGGCGACCGGCTCGTGCTGGCCACCGCGGTGCCGACGTGGACCCAGCTCGAGCGCGACCCGCAGGCCTACCGCAACCTCGCCTACCTCGAACGGGCGCTGCTCCGCCCCGCCGGGCTCGAGCTCAAGCTCACGCTGGCCGGCGACCAGCACCACTACGCCCGCTACGTGCACGAAGGCGCGGAGGACGAGGTCGGGCCCACGCACAAGATCACCTCCGGGGGCGGCGGCGCGTTCCTGCACCCCACCCACGACCTGCCCCCCACCGCCACCATCGGCATCACGCCCGACGACCTCGACGACACGGCCGACTACACGCTCGCGGCGCGGTACCCGAGCTCGTCGCGGTCACGCCTGCTGTCGGCGTGGGCCCTGCTGCTGCCGGTGCGCAATCCGAGCTTCTGCGTCATCCCCGCCGTCGTGAACCTGGTGCTGCTGTGGACGATCCAGTTCGGGCTCCGCAGCCTCGAACGGTCGGGCGAGGGCTTCGACGAGGCGGCCGGCGAGTGGGGCTGGGGCGATCTCGCCGGGGGCGTCTTCCGCAACTCGATGTCGGCCCTGATGCTGCTCGTGCTGTTCGGCGGGCTGTGGGCGTTCGCCAAGTCGCCACCGTGGGCGCCTCGCGGCCTCCTCCGCAAGGCCGCCAAGACCGGGCTCGCGGCGGCCCACCTGGCGGCGCAGGTGGCCACGATCGCCACGGTCTCGCTCGCCGCCCTCACGATGGCGTCGTCGTTCGACGGCTGGTGGTTCGCGCTGGTCGCCAGCGCGGTGGCGTTCGTCCTCGGCGGGGCGGCCGGCTCGGTGGTGGTCGGTGCCTACCTCGCGGCGTCGATCGGGCTCCCCCGCATGCGCACGCACGCCAACGAGGCGTTCGCGGCCGCCCGGATCACCCGCTACAAGAACTTCCTGCGCATCCACATCGACCGCACGGGCACCCTGACCGTCTACGCGCTGGGCATCGACACGGCCGTGAAGCGTCGCTGGTGGCGCGCCGTGCCGGAGGCCGAGACCTCCGGTGCGTCGTGGATCGAGCCCATCCGCGACGAGCCCCGGCCCCGGTTGATCGACAAGGTCACCATCAGGTGACCAGGTCGGCAGCGCCAGGTCCCCTCGGTGAACGCGCAAGCGACCCTCGTGCCAGGGCCTACGGGGCCTCGCCCTAGCCGGGCACGACCTTCTCGAGCCCGACGGCACGAGCCCAGATGCGGCTGACGGTTCGGGCCATGGAGTCGACGTCGACGTCGGCCTCTGCGCCCGTCGCGGAGGGAAGCAGGTGGTCGTACGCCACGCGGATGGTCATGGTCTGCAGGGCGATGGCGGTCGTCCACGAATCGATGTCGTCGCAGATGCCCTGGGCCTGCAGGCCGCGGATCCACCGGTCGGCGCGCTTGATCGCACCGACGATGGTGGAGCGCCGCTCGCCCGCGATGTCGTCGTCGACCGGTACCAGCTGCTCGATCGACCGGGCGACGACAGCGTTGTCGACGACGACCTGGAAGTAGGCCCGGCTGGCGTGCTCGACGTCGCGGATGTAGTCGCGGTCGGTCGCCTCGGGGTCGCGCCGTGGGGCCTGCAGCATGGCGTCGAGCACCTTGGCCGCGATCTCGCGGAAGATCTCTTCCTTCGAATCGAAGTAGGTGTAGAAGGTGCCGTTGGCGACGCCCGCCCGGGCGGTGATGTCGGCGATGCGGGTGTCCGCGAACGGCGTCTCCGAGAAGACGAGCTTGGCGGCCTCGACGAGCGTGGCGCGGGTGCGGCGGCCGCGGGCCGAGAGCACCCGGCCGCCTGCCGCTTGGCCAGCCCGGAGTTCGTCGGGCGGTGTCGCGGGAGCGGGGTCGACCTGAAGGGCCACGTCAGAAGGGTAGTGGGCGGGGGCGGGGCGGGAAGGGGTCCCCACCCCCACACCACGAACGGAGGTCAGGACGGACCTCGTGAGCGGCTGCCGGCCGGGGCTCCTGCCTGGGTGCACCCCGGACCGACAGCCGGCACCACGATCGGTGTGCCTGGCCTGGCGATCTCGTGCGTCTTCGATTGCGCTGCGTCGTGCGCTGTCATGCGTTGGCCCCTCCCAGCAAGGCCTCGAACAGGAGAGGAAGCTAGTCGGACATGAACCCGACGTCAACCTCGGGTCGCCGTGATGCACGATGGTGACGCGCACGCTGGGGCTTTGTTACCGTTCCACGTCAGCGTCCGACCCCCGCAGCCGAAGCCGGGGGACTGGGAATCATCGCCACGCTGAGGGAGAGATGTTGGACGTCCGCAGCCAGGGTGTGCGTCGCTGGGTCGTCGCAATCATCGCAACCGCCGTCGCCGCCGTGCCCACGAGCGCGTCCGCCACGCCGGAGACGCCCGCGGCACCCCCGACCCCCGCGCAGGCCGAGCCGACCACGGACGAACGGTCGCCCGAAGCCGACGACACGCTGGTCGACGTCGACGTGCTCGTGTCCACGAACGCAGCAGCCGTCGCCACGACGCTCGAAGAGCTGGGCACCGAGATCAACGACCAGCTCACCGCGTTCAACACGGCGCAGACGGCGCTCGACACCGCAACCGCGAAGCTCGGCGACGCCGACGCGGCGCTCGACAACACGCAGTTGCTCATCGAGGAGACGACGGCCGCAAGCGACCAGGTCGTCATCGACGCCTTCATCAACCCTCCGGCCGAGAGCTCCCTCGACGTCCTCACCGCCGACTCGCTCACCGACGCCACGGTGAAGCAGACCCTGCTCGGCATGGATGCCGACCGCTCCGCTGACTCGCTCACCGACCTCCAGACGGCGCTCGCCGACTACGAGACGCTCGAGGCCGAGCAGCTGGAGGCCCGGGAGGCCGCCGAGACCGCCCGCAGCGACGCCGAGGCGACCCTCGCCGACCTCGACGCCGCGCTGTCGGCCCAGGCCCGGTTCGCCGCTGCGGTGCAGCAAGCGCTGGCCGACCAGGCGAATGAGCCCGCCCCCACCGATCCCGCCGAGCTCGCGGCGCTGACCACGCGCCAGCAGGAGATCGCGACCGCCATCGCGGAGGCCGCCGAAGCACGCGCCGCGGCCGAGGCCGCGCGGAAGGCCGAGGAGGAGCGCCGGGCCAGGATCGAGGCCGGCCTGATGTTCTGCCCGGTCGACCCCCCGACCGCCACGAACTTCATCGACTCGTGGGGCTACGCCCGTTCCGGCGGGCGCTCGCACAAGGGTGTCGACATGATGGCCGACCACGGCGTGGCGACCGTGGCGCCGGTGAGCGGTCGGGTCGAGCATCGCGGCACCAGCCTCGGCGGGTTGTCGTGGTACGTCTACGGCGACAACGGCAACACCTACTACGGCACCCACCTCCAGAGCTACGCCAACCAGGGCGTCGGCTGGGTCGAGGCGGGCACGCTGATCGGCTACGTGGGATCGTCCGGCAACGCGTCGTCGTCCGGGCCGCACCTGCACTTCGAGATCAAGCCGGGCGGCGGCGACTCGGTCAACCCGTATCCCCTCACCCACGCCGCCTGCCCCGGCCACGGCTGACGCCCACGGCGGCGGCCCGGCAGGACGACGTTCAGCCGCCCGACGGCGCCGCCCGCCTCGACCGTTCGGGTCGCTGCAGCAGCTCGACGACGTAGCCGTCGGGATCCTTCGCGAACCCGACGACCGCGTCGCCCAACTCGGGGACCGCGGCAGGTTCGCGCGTGACGTCCAGGCCGTCGGCCCGGATCGCCGCCGCGGTGGCCGTCGGATCGCCCACGTACACCACCACCTTGACGGGCAGGTCGGCGTAGCTGACGGCACGCCCGTCGGTGTGGTGCATCAGGACGAGGGCCGGCCCCCGGGAGCGGTCGTAGGCGAGCATCACCTCGTCCATGTCCGGCAGCCGCAACCTGCCGATCTGCTCCATGCCGAGGACGCGCGTGTAGAAGTCGGTCGACCGGCGGAGGTCGCTGACCCCGATGCCCATCGCGCCCAGCACTCCGTTCGACATGGCCTCGTCCCCTGCGGTCGATTGCTCGTTCGTCATCGCTCGTTCGTCACTGCACGTCGTCATCGCACGTTCGTCGATGACCATCCTGACCTCGGGTCAGGATGCGGGCCGAACGTAGCAGGGGAACGGCGAGGTACGGTCGTTCCGTGAGCATCGCCGTCGACCTCCAGGCACTCGACGAACGCCTGACCGAGTACGGCCCCCGCGCCTACCTGCTCACCGTCACCGACGATCACAAGCCGCACGCCGTGTCGGTCATCGTCCGGCTCGACGGTGAGCACCTGGCCACGAGCGTGGGCCGCCGCACCGCCGCCAACCTGGCCGAACGGCCGGACGCGACGTTCCTGTGGCCGCCCGTCGAGCCCGGCAGCGAGTACAGCCTGATCGTCGACGGCACCGCCGTGGCCCCCGCAGGCGAGGGCCCCCTGTCGGTCCAGCCCACCCGCGCGGTGCTGCACCGCGTCGCCGGCGCTGCGGGTGACGCGCCGACCTGCCTCCCCGTCGCCTCCACCTGAGTAACGTTGCCCCTCATGGGGAAGGGCGCAGACGGCGGGGGCACCAGGCCCGCGCGCCGACACAGGGGGAGCATCGTCGCTGCGGCGACGGGGGCGACAGCGCTGGCCACGGCCGCAGCGGTCGCCGGATGGCAGCGCCGCCGTCGCGAACGAGCGATCACGCCCGAGGACTCGCTCGCCGGCCCCCCGCCCACCCGTGCCGCCCCGGCGAACCGCGACGAGCGCGCCGACCGGGACGACCCCGCGGACCGCGACGAGCCCGCCGGCCGGGACGACCACGCGAACCGCGACCTCGACGTCGCCACCGACCGACGTGACCTCGCCGACCTTGACGACGACCCGGCCGCCGCGCCCGGTGCCGCGTCCGCGCCCGCTCCTGGCCCGGTCAGGTCGTCCGGCGCGGTCCTGCCGAGCGAGGCCGGCCGCGTGCCGACCCCTCCGCCCGACCCCGTCCCCGCCACCTCGCACGCGCCACCGCCCCCGTCCGTCCCGATGAGTCCCGCCCGCCCCAAGGTGCCCCGAGCGGCGTCGGTCGTCGCGGGCCTCGTCCTGGTCCTCGTCGTCGGGATCACGGCGGCGGTCCTGACGGGCGGCGGCCCGGACGACGCCGAGGCGGCCGATCCCCGCCCGGCGAGCGAGGCCGCAGCAGCGGCGCGCTCGACCACGACAACGACGGCGCCCGTGACGGCCGCCGACGCGTTCGCGGTGGCGGCGCAGCGCCTCACCGAGGCGGGCTCCTTCACCTACACCGGCGCCGCCGACGCCACCGATGTGAGCATCGCCCGGCCGATGCTGTGGCTGGCTGTGGGGACGACCGTCGAGGGCGAGGTCGTCACGTCGACGGCACGCCTGCACGAGGTGTCGGTCGCCGCCGACGGCTCGGCCACCGAGACCGTCGCCGCCGCCTCGGAGGTCTGGGGTCGGAGGGCATCGACCGCGGAGCTCCTCGCCGACGTGCCCCTGGAGGGCCTCCCCGGCCTGTCGGGCAGCGAGCCGGCCGGGCGCGGCGCGGCCCTGCTGCCGTCGTGGCTCGCGAGCGCGGTCGGATCGGCCGACCTCGGGCTCGACGACCAGGGGCGGCGCATGTTCCAGGCGACGATCCCCGCGGCGACGATGGGCGTCGTCGAGCGCGACGTCGAGCCGGTCGACGCGACGGTGACGCTCGCGTTCGACGACGACGGCGACCCGGTGCGGGTCGAGATCGTCTCGTCGCCCGACGGCCCGCCCTTCCACCTGGTCTTCGACATCGACGGCGTGGGCGACCCGGTCGTCATCGAGACGCCGGCCGATGCGTCGACCGCTCCTTTGACCACCCCTTGACCAGGTTAAGGAACGCGCCTTAACCTCGGCGGCGTGTCCGACGGGAGCGCCCGGGAGCAGATGATCGCCGCCGCAGAGCGGCTCGCGGTCGACCACGGCCTCGGCGCCATGTCGCTCCGCTCGGTGCAGGTGGCGTCCGGCCAGCGCAACAAGTCGGCGGCGCAGTACCACTTCGGCTCACGCGAGGGGCTCATCGAGGCCGTCGTCGCCGCCCGCATGGGGCCCGTCAACGAGCGCCGCCTGGAGCTTCTCGCCGCCCTCGACGCCCGCCCGGGCGAGCCGACGTTGCGCGACCTCGCCACCGCCCTCGTCGTGCCCCTCGCCGAGCACACGATCGCCACGCCCGACAGCCACTGGGCCCGCTTCCTGACGCAGGGCATGGCCGATCCCGCCCTCTCCGCGGTCGTGCGACGCAACTTCGAGGGGCGCAGCTACCGCGCCGTCCGCACGCGCATCCTGGCCGCGCTCGACCACCTGCCACCGGCGCAGCGCGAGCGGCGCCTCGACCACGCCGTCGGTCTGGTCGTCCTGTCGCTGGCCGCGACCGAGGCCCGGCTCGACGCCACCGGCTGGGCGGCGGTGCCGCTCGCGGAGGGCGTCGCCGAGCTGGTGGAGATCTGCACCGCAGTGCTCGCCGCGCCCGTCGCCGCTCCGGTCGCCGTCCCGTCATCGCCCTCCTGACCAGCCCGCCCGAGGAGAATCCCATGCGCACGCTCGACGTCGGTCCCCGCGTCGCCACCCGGCTGCCGGAGGGGACGGAGCCGCGCCCCTACCGGCGCTTCGCCGTCCGGGCGCTGAGCCCGACGATCGGCGCGGAGGTCGACGGCGTCGACCTCGGCGGCGCCATCGACGACGACCTGCACGCAGAACTGCACCGGGCGCTCCTGGAGTGGAAGGTGCTGTTCTTCCGCGACCAGGACATCACCCGGGCTCAGCACCGCGCGTTCGCCGAGCGGTGGGGCGAGCTGGAGCAGCATCCGTTCTACAGCTACGTCCACCCGGACGAGCAGTCCGCGGCCGATGTCGTCACCCTGGCCAAGGAC
>DASUQS010000090.1:0-10304 GCA_036280455.1 Acidimicrobiales bacterium | reverse complement strand
CCTGGAACTCGTCGACGAACAGGTGCTGGAACCGCCACCGCTGGGCGGCGGCGAACCGGGCGTCGCTCTCCAGCATGTGGGTGCACAGCCGCAGCAGATCGTCGAAGTCGACCATCCGCGCCCGGCGCTTCTCCTCCTCGTAGGTGCGGTACAGCTCCGCGATGCGCTCGGCCGGTGCCGGTGTGCGGCGCCGGGCTGCGGCGGCGGCCTCGGCGAACCCGTCCGGGCCCACCAGCCGCGCCTTGGCCCACTCGATCTCGCTCGCGAGCTGCGACACGGTGACCGGTGCGCCGGCGACCACGCTGCCGAGCACCTTGCCCTTGCGGGCGAGCAGCGTGGGGGGCGTGCGGCCCTCGTCCGCCCAGCGCGACCGCAGCTGGGCGAAGGCCACCCCGTGGAACGTCCCGGCGGCGACGCCGTGGCGCAGCCCGAGCGCGGCGAGCCGTTCCCGCAGCTCGCCGGCGGCCCGGCGGGTGAAGGTGAGGGCGAGGACGTGGCTGGCGTCGGCGTCGCCGCACTCGACCCGCCAGGCGATGCGACGGGTGAGGACACGGGTCTTGCCCGACCCGGCGGGTGCGAGGATGGCCAGAGGCCGGGCAGGCGAGGTCACCGCCCGGCGCTGGGCGTCGTCGAGGTCGTGGAGCAGGTGGTCGGCGTCCAACGCACAGGAACGTTAGGCGGGCCAATACCATGGGCGCGGTGATCGAGGTGGACCCCGACCGGTTCGACCAACTGGTCGGCGACGCCCTCGACGGCATCCCCGACGAGTTGGCCCGCGTCATGGACAACGTGGCGGTGCTCGTCGAGGACGGCCTCCCGCGCGGCGGGCTGCTCGGTCGCTACGAGGGCGTGCCGCTGACCGAGCGCGACGCCTGGTACGGGGCGGGTGGGCTGACGATGCCCGACCGCATCACGATCTTCCGCCTGCCGATCTGCGCGATCTGCTCCAGCGAGGGCGAGGTCGTGGAGCAGGTCAAGATCACGGTGGTGCACGAGGTCGCCCACCACTTCGGCATCGACGACCACCGGCTCACCGAGCTGGGCTGGGCCTGAGGAACGCAGCGACACGGTCCCGTTCCGGCCGCGATGCCACGGTCACCGGCGAGCGCCGGGGCGGCTGACCATGGTCTGACCACCTCGTCGGGCGGAGATACGCTGCGGCCGTGCCGTTCCCGAGGAAGTTGCTCAACGAGAGGGAGGACATCGTCCTCGACCTCCACCCGCACTGGTGGTTCTTCGCACCGCCGCTGCTGGCGCTGATCGCGGCGATCGCCGTCGGGGGCCTCGCGCTCGTCACATCCGATGCGGCATGGGTGCAGATCCCGGCCGCCATCCTCATCCTCGGGTTCCTCGTCTGGTTCGGCATCCGCTACTCGCGGTGGATCACGACCAACTTCGTGGTGACCACCGACCGGCTGATCTACCGGCACGGCGTGCTGGCCAAGCACGGCATCGAGATCCCGCTCGACCGGGTCAACACGGTGTTCTTCCGCCAGTCGATCTTCGAGCGGATCGTCCGGTCCGGCGACCTCGTCATCGAGTCGGCGAGCGAGACCGGACGGCAGGCGTTCTCCAACGTGCGCAACCCGTCGGCGGTGCAGAACGAGATCTACCGCCAGATCGAGGCCAACGAGAACCGCAAGTACGACCGCGTGGGCGAGTCGGTGGCCAACCTCGACGACCGCGAGCCGTCGATCCCGGCGCAGATCCGTGAGCTCGACGAGCTGCGCAAGCAGGGCCTGCTCAGCGAAGAGGAGTTCGCGGCGAAGAAGCAGCAGCTCCTCGATCGCATGTGATCTCGCGGGGCGGCCCGCGCCTCGCCCGACCGGTCTTCCCGCCCGGGCAGCAGCCCGGGCGCGATCAGGTCGCGGTCAGGTCGTCGTGAGGGACGCGCCCGCGGCGGGACGGCCCCGCCACACCACCGGGCCGTTGATGCGGGTCTTCGGCTTGCACAGCACGACCACGCAGCCGCCGAACCCCGCGCCGGTGACCCGGGCGCCGTACACGCCGGGCACACCCCGCACGTTGCCCACCAGCTCGTCGAGCACCGGCGTCGACACCTCGAAGTCGTCGCGCATGCTGGCGTGGCTGGCTACCAGCAGCTCGCCCGCGTAGGCGAGCTGGCCCTTGGCGAGCGCGCTGGCCAGCGCGTCGACCCGCTCGTTCTCGGTGGTGACGTGCCGGGCGCGCCGACGCAGCACCGGGTCGTCGATCGTCTCGGCGTCGGCGGGGGCCGCGTCGCGCAGCCGGCCGATGACCTCTTCGGCCGCCTCGCACTCGGCGCGCCGCTGGGCGTACGCCGACCCGCTCAGCTCACGGTGCTGGCCGGAGTGGATGACCACGACCTCGGCGTCCTCGGGGAACGCCACGGTCTCGACCTCGAGCGTGTCGCAGTCGATGCGCAGGGCCATGCCCTCGACCGCGGCCAACGACACGAGCTGGTCCATGATCCCGCAGGGCACGCCGACGGCGCGCTCCTCGGCCCGTTGGCAGGCCTGGGCGGCCGCCACCGGGTTCACGCGGTCCGCACCGAGGGCGGTCGCGACGGCGACCTCGAGGGCGGCTGACGACGCGAGGCCGCTGCCCGCGGGCAGGGTCGAGTGCACCATCCCGACGAGTCCGTCTGTCGGCCGCACCTGCTCGACGACCGCGGCGACGTAGCGCGCCCAGCGCGGCTCGACGGTCGACGGGTCGCCGTCGAAGTCGAGCGGGATCTCGGCCACGCCCTCGAACCCGTCCGAGCCGAGCATCACCCAGTTGCCGCCACGGTCACCGGTGATCTCGGTGCCGAGGCCGATCGCCAGCGGGAGGGCGAGGCCGCCCATGTAGTCGGTGTGGTCGCCCACCAGGTTCACCCGGCCGGGGGCCCAGGCTCGCAGTCCCATTCATGCTCCTCGCAGTGCGGCCGCGGCATCCTCGGGGACGACCGGGTTGGTGTAGGCGCCGCTGCCCAGCTCGGCTGCGGCCACATAGCGTTGCACGCCGGGCGACCGCATCGGCGAGATGACGTGCAGGTGCACGTGCGCCTCGGGCCAGGTGCCGCCGTCGGTCGGGCGCTGGTGGATCCACAGCATGTAGGGCAGGGGCGCCTCGAACAGCCGGTCGAGCCGGGCGAGCACGTCGACCAGCAGCGCGGCCAGACCGTCGCGCTGGGGGCCGTCGAGCGAGGGGAGGTCCGGCCGGTGGACGTCCGGGGCCAGCAAGAGCGCGTACGGATAGGCGCTGGCGGCGGGGACCCACGCGCGCCAGCCCTCGCTCTCGGCGACGGCGAGGGCGGCGTCGGCCGGGGCGCACAGGGCGCAGTCGCCGCGGGCGGCGCGCCGCAGCTCCGTCAGCGGGACGTCGGGCACGTCGTCGTAGGCGTAGATCTGCCCGTGGGGGTGGGCGATGGTGGCGCCGACCTCCTCGCCCCGGTTCTCGAACACCAGCACGTAGGAGACGTCGTCGCGGGCGCCGAGCGCCTCGGTGCGGTCGCTCCAGAGGTCGACGACGCGCCGCGCCCCCTCGACCCCCAGGCCGGGGAAGGTCTGGTCGTGGGTGGGTGTGTAGAGCACGACCTCGCAGCGGTCGTCGGACAGCGCGGGCCACCGGTTGGGGAAGGCCTGGACGTCGTAGGGCTCGGGGGCCTCAGTGCCACCGACGCAGAAGGGACAGGAGGCGGCGGGGCGGTTGGGCCGGTGCTGGCGGCTGCCGGCGACCACGACGGTGGCGCCGGACAGCTCGTCGATGCGGACGTCAGACATGGTGCGAGAGGCGGTTCTCGATGATCGTGCGGGTGGCGGAGCGGGTCGGGCGGTCTGGCGAGTCGGGTGCCGCCGTCAGCGCAGAGCGGCGACGGCCTCGGCCGCCCTCTCGAGCGCCCCCGGGTTCCAGGGCGCGCGGAGGGCGACGTTGACGCTGTCGACCCCCGCAGCAACGTAGCGGCCCAGCACATCGGTGACGTGCCCCACGCCCGTGCCGACGACGGCGTCGGCCCGCAGGGCGTCGGCGCGCGGGCCGAACTGGGCCCGCAGCGAGGCGTCGTCGTCGCACACGATCACGTTGACCCCGAGGCGGATCTCGCCCGAGTCCCGCCCGACGTCCTCGCAGCGCGCCTCGAGTGCGGCGCGCTTGGCGGCGATCGCATCCGGCCCGACGAAGGGCAGGTTCCAGCCGTCGCCGCTCTCGGCGACGATGCGGGCGGTGCGGCGCTCGCCGGTGCCGCCGATCCAGATGGGCAGATCGGGCTGCACCGGCCGGGGTTCGTTGCGCGCGTCGGTCAGGCGGAGGTGGCGACCGTCGAGGTCGGTGACCTCCCGGCGCAGCAGGCTCCGGACGGCGGCGGCCGACTCCGCCAGCAGGCCGAGCCGCTCGCCCAGCGCCGGGAACGGAATCCCGTGGGCCGTGTGCTCGGGCTCGGCCCAGCCGGCGCCGAGGCCGATCTCCGCCCTGCCGCCGGACAGGTGGTCGATCGTCGTGGCCGCTTTGGCCAGCACCCCGGGATGCCGATAGCCGGCGCAGTAGACGAGGCATCCGCAGCGCACCCTCGTGGTGGCGCACGCGAGCGCGGTGTGCATCGCCACGGCCTCGTGGCACTCGTAGCTCGACAGGTCGGACGAGTACAGGTGGTCCCACACCGAGATGGCGTCGAAGCCCAGTTCCTCGGCACCCACCCACAGGTCGCGCAGTTCGGCCACGGTCGTGTTCTGCACACCGGTGTGCACGCCGAAGGTCGTCACGACATCGCACGCTACGGCCTTTCCGGTTGGGGAGATCGCGGGTGGGGGCGACGACCGGCCGCAGATCGCGTGGATCGGGGCCGGGCAACGACTTGACCGGTCGGTCAATCCCGAACACGATGGCCGGCATGCCGGTAGCGCAGGCCAACGGGATCGAGATCGCCTACGAGACGTTCGGCGATCCCGCCGATCCGACCGTCCTGCTGGTCATGGGCCTCGGCAGCCAGATGATCCACTGGGACCCGGAGTTCTGCCAGGGCGTCGTCGACCAGGGCTTCCACGTCGTGCGGTTCGACAACCGGGACATGGGGGAGTCGACCCGCATCGAGGTCGAGGTCGACGTCCTCGGCGTGCTGAGCGCCAGCGCCTCCGGCGGTGAGGTGCCGCCGGTCCCGTACCTGCTGAGCGACATGGCCGACGACGCCGTGGGGCTGCTCGACCACCTGGGTGTCGACCGGGCCCACCTCTTCGGCGTCTCGATGGGCGGCATGATCGTGCAGTCGATCGCCATCGGGCACCCCGAGCGCGTCATCACCCTCACCTCGGTGATGTCGACCACGGGCGACCCGGACGTCGGTGCGCCCACCGGCGAGGCGATGACCGCGCTGCTGTCGCCGCCGCCCCAGACCCGCGAGCAGCTCCAGGACACGGCGGTGCACCACGCCGGCGTGTGGGGTAGCCCCGGCCTCTTCGACGAGGAGCGCCTGCGCCGCGCCGCGGGTCAGGCTTGGGACCGCGGCTACAACCCGGCGGGCACCGCCCGGCAGTTCGCCGCCATCCTGGCCTCGGGCAGCCGGTCGGAGGCTCTGGCCGGGCTCGAGATCCCCACCCTGGTCATCCACGGCACGGCCGACAACCTCGTGCAGCCCTCGGGCGGCGACCGCACCGCCGAGGTCATCCCCGATGCCAAGCTGCTGGTCGTCGATGGCATGGGCCACGACCTGGCCCCGCCGCTGTGGCCCCAGATCATCGGTGCGCTGGCCGACCACGCCGGCGCCCACGCCTGACCACCCTTCTCCGAATCGACAGGAGCACCATGGGACCTCTCGCCGGAATCACGGTCATCGAGATCGCAGGCATCGGCCCCGGCCCCTACTGCGGCATGATGCTCGCCGACCTCGGGGCCGACGTGATCCGCATCGACCGGGCCCAGGCCGTGCAGGGCGGCGATCCCGAGCGCCCGCCCGCCGACCTGCTGGCGCGGGGCCGGCGCTCGCTCGGCGTCGACCTCAAGAGCCCCGACGGCGTCGAGGTCGTGCTCAGCCTGGTGGAGAAGGCCGACGCGCTCATCGAGGGCTTCCGCCCCGGGGTGACCGAGCGCCTCGGCATCGGCCCC
The DNA here is from genome assembly GCA_036280455.1 of Acidimicrobiales bacterium. Classification (GTDB taxonomy): domain Bacteria; phylum Actinomycetota; class Acidimicrobiia; order Acidimicrobiales; family VFJN01; genus ZC4RG19. Next base: position 4,250 of record DASUQS010000090.1, on the reverse strand, counting down.
GACGACTGCCTGGCCCGCAACCCCAAGCTGGTCTACGGCCGCATGACCGGGTGGGGCCAGGACGGCCCCTACGCCAAGACCGCGGGCCACGACATCAACTACATCTCGCTCGCCGGCGCCCTCGAGCCGATCGGCCGCCGGGGCGAGGCGCCGGTGCCGCCGCTCAACCTGGTCGGCGACTTCGGGGGCGGCGGGCTGCTGCTGGCGTTCGGCATCTGCGCCGCGCTGCTCGAGGCCCAGCGCTCGGGCGAGGGTCAGGTCATCGACGCCGCCATGGTCGACGGTGCCGCCTCCCTGATGACGATGACGCATTCCTTCCGCGCCATGGGCATCTGGAACGACGAGCGCGGCACCAACATGCTCGACACCGGCGCCCACTTCTACGACGTGTACGAGACGTCCGACGGCAAGTACGTGTCGATCGGCTCGATCGAGCCCCAGTTCTACGCCGAGCTGCTGCGCCTGACCGGGCTGGAGGGCGAGGACCTGCCCTGGCAGCAGGACCGCAGCCAGTGGCCGGCGCTGAAGGAGCGCCTGGCCGGCATCTTCCGCACGAAGACCCGCGACGAGTGGTGCGAGCTGATGGAGGGCACCGACGTGTGCTTCGCTCCCGTGCTCGCCATCCCCGAGGCGATCGAACATCCGCACAACGTCGAGCGCGGCACGTTCGTCGAGGTGGCCGGCATCACCCAGCCGGGCCCCGCCCCGCGGTTCAGCCGCACCCCGGGCGAGATCAGCCGCCCGCCGGCCCATGCGGGCCAGCACACCGACGAGGTGCTTGCCGGCGCCGGCTTCGACGAGGCCCGCATCGCCAAGCTCCGCGAGACCGGCGCCATCGCCTGATTCGGCACGACTGCGGGCGGGTGGGTCGAGGTCTGGGCTGCGCCCGCGAGTCGTCAGCCGGGGCGTAGGTCCGCGAGGGTCTCGACGAGGCCGGGACGCAGCTCGTCGAGCGTCGACAGCGTGACCGCAGCGAGGGCCAGCGCGTCCTCGCTGGGCGGGTAGTCGCGGTTCGGCAGGGCGATGACGGTCATGCCCGCGGCCGCGGCCGAGCGCAGGCCGTTGCTCGAGTCCTCGATCGCCACGCACCGGTCGGGGGCGACGTCCAGCCGTCGGGCCGTCTCCAGGTAGACGTCGGGGGCGGGCTTGCCGCGCTCGACCTCCTCGGACGAGACGGTCACGGCGAAGGCGTCGGCCAGCTCGGCGGTCGACAGCACCAGGTCGATGATGGGGCGGTTCGACGACGACGCCAGGCCGAGCGGCCATCGGGCCGCCAGCCCCCGCACCGCAGATCGGGCGCCCGGCAGGAGCGGCAGTCGCCGGCGGTAGATCTCGCGCAGGCGGTCGACCACCGCGTCGGAGATCGCATCGAGCGGCATGTCGACGCCGAGGTCGTCGCGCAGGTAGCGGGTCCACTCGGGTGAGCTCATGCCCATCATCGTCCGGGCCGCCTCGGGTAGCCACCGCCCGCCGCGAGCCGTGACCAGCTCGCGCTTGGCCTCGTTCCAGATCGACTCGGAGTCGAGGAGGACACCGTCGAGATCGAAGATCACCGCGTCGGGCATGGCCCGATCGTGCCGCATCGCTGCCAGCCCGGGGAGCGACGATGCCGCCCCGTGGGCGACGCAAGGCCGCTCGGACCGGGTGCCGTCACCACGATTACCGCCGGATCTGGCCGCTCCAGCGACCAGGTCTGTCGCGACGTCAGGGGGATGGAGCGGCGTCGGCTCCAGCACCGTTCTGTCGTCAGGACGCGGTGGTGGCCGCCGCGGGCGACCGTTCGGTCGTCGCCTCGGCGGGCCGTGCCGCCGGCGCATCGGCCTCGGGCACGTCGACGTTGCCGTCCGCGTGGCGGGCGAACCGGGGCGAGTCCGCGTCGTGGACCGGGTCGTCCCGGTGCCACGGCCAGCCGCCGAACTCGGTGCGGCGGTAGTCCTCGAACGCCTGGCGGACGCCGGCCTCGTCGTTCATGACGAAAGGTCCGTACTGCGCCACCGGCTCACCGATCGGTCGGCCCTGCATGACCAGGACCTGGACCCCGTCCGGCCCGCCGGCCAGGTCGAGCGGTGCCGTGGCGTCGACCAGCGCGCCGTGGCCCGCGTCGACGACCTGGCCGTCGATCGCGAGGGACGACCCGTCGAACACGTAGAGCACCCGCTGGGTCCGCGCGTCCGCCGCAGCCGGGAGCTGCCACTGCGCACCGGGCTCGAAGGTGAGGTGCCAGAGCGCGACGTCGGCGTCGGGCCGGGAGGCCCACGACGCCGGCGGGGGAGCGGGCGGTCGGTGCCCGTCGAGCGCGCCCGCGATCACGACGACCTCGGTCGACCGCCCGGCGACGTCGGTGACCGTGAACCGGGGCGTGTCCTCGTCCCACAGCATCGTGAAGTGGGGCTCGGCCATCTTGTCGGCGCTCGGGAGGTTGATCCAGATCTGGAACAGCTCGAGCGGGTTCGGCTGCTCGCGATCGAGCAGCGGGAACATCTCCGCATGCACGACACCTGCGCCCGCGGTGAGCCACTGCGTGTCGCCCCGGCCGTAGCGGGCCGCCGCGCCGAGCGAGTCGGCGTGGTCGATCAGGCCGGACCGCACGTAGGTGATCGTCTCGAACCCGCGGTGCGGGTGCTGGGGGAAGCCGGGCACCGTGCCGCCGTGGTACATGCTCCACCCGTCGGTGCCGCTGAAGTCCTGCCCGAGGTCGCGGCCGGCGAGCGATGCGTCGGGGCCGAGATCCGCGTTGCCGTTCGGGTAGGCGTCGCGGTGGTGCATGACGAACAGGAACGGGTCGATCGTCTGCCACGGCGTGCCGAGGGCGAAGGTCTGGCGAACTCGGGAGCTCATCAGGCCAGGATACCGGGGCGGAAACGAAGTCCTTGTGCGCACAACCACCACGCCGGTGGGCGCTGCTTCGCCGCCATATCCGGTCGGAACCGGCCGCGGATCGTGGTAGGAAGCCGGACCGATGGCAACCCTGGTCGCGTTCCACGCCCACCCCGACGACGAGTGCATCACCACCGGCGGCACGCTGGCGCGGGCGGTCGACCACGGCCACCGCGTCGTGCTCGTCTACGCCACTCGCGGCGAGGTCGGCGAGACGCCGGACGGGCTGCTCGCCCCCGGGGAGTCCCTGGTGGATCGGCGCATGACCGAGGTCGCCCGTTCGGCCGCCGCGCTCGGCGTCCACCGCGTCGAGTTCCTCGGCTACCGGGACTCGGGGATGATGGGCACGGCGGACAACGACGACCCCCGGGCGTTCTGGCAGGCCGACCTCGACGAGGCCGCCGAGCGGCTGGCCGCCATCCTGCGCGACGAGCGGGCCGACGTCGCGCTCGTGTACGACGAGAACGGCAACTACGGCCACCCCGACCACGTGCAGGTGCACCGCGTCGGCGTGCGGGCCGCCGCGCTGGCGGGCACGCCGCAGGTGTTGGAAGCGACCGTCAACCGTGACACCATCCGCTCGTTCATCGAGGCCATGGCGGCCAGCGGCGACGCCGACTGGGGCGACGACGTGCCCGACCTCGACAACCCGGACGAGCCGTTCGGCATGCCGGACGAGGTCATCACCACCCGTGTCGACGTCCGCCCCTGGGCCGAGCGCAAGCTCGCCGCCATGCGAGCCCACGAGACCCAGGTGGGTGACCTGGCTCCGTTCCTCGCCATGCCGCTCGACCTCTTCCGCGAGACGATGGGCACCGAGTTCTTCATCCGCCGCGGCGCAGCCCCCGGCCACCGCGACGACGACGTCTTCGCCGGCATCGACCTCCCGGCCCGCTGACAGCGGGCGGCACCACGGGCGGAGCGCGGGGTGACGACGGCGGACCGGGCGTCGAGCCGGGAGGACGGCGTGGACATCACGGGCTCGGAGCTCGCGGCGCGCATCGCCGCTGCGTTGGCCATCCGGGCCGACCCGGCCCGGGCGGAGCCGATGGGCCGCTACATGCGCGACCAGTTCGCCTTCCTGGGTGTGCCGTCGGCGGGGCAGAAGGCGGCCTGGCGCGACGCGACGGCGGCGGTGCCCCGCGCGTTGCCCGAGGCGGTCGTGGTCGACGCGGCCCGCGACCTGTGGGCCCGGCCCGAGCGCGAGCACCGCTACCTCGCCTGCACCCTGGTGAACCGGCACGCCGGCTCGCCGCCGCGCTCGCCCCGGGCCACGCCCGCCTTCCTCGACACGGTGGAGGAGCTGCTCACCACCGACCCCTGGTGGGACACCGTCGATGCGCTCGCCACCCATGCCGTCGGCGATCTCGTCC
>DASUQS010000089.1:0-10435 GCA_036280455.1 Acidimicrobiales bacterium | reverse complement strand
GGGGTGCATGGCCGCCGCGAACTCGGGCGAGAGGTAGTTGAAGTGCTCCCGGCACCACTCGTCCGACAGCGGCTCCGTCATGCTGTGGTCAGGCCGGGGTGGTGATGCGCGGGCCGGGCGTGAAGGTGATCGGCACCGAGTGCGGCGACCTGTTCAGCACCGAGTGGTACTCGATGCGGGCGCCCTCGGCGAGGCGGACGTCGTGCAGCCGGCGGAGCAGCTCCTCCAGCGCGATGCGGAGGTTCATCCTCGCCAGGTTCGAGCCGGCGCACCGGTGCGGCCCGGCGCCGAACGACAGGTGGCGGTTGCTCTCACGGTCGAGGTCGAAGGCATGCGGGCAGGCGAACTCGGCCTCGTCCCGGTTGGCCGACGCCCAGTAGACGAGGACGCGCTGGCCCGCCGCGATCGCCTGCCCGCCGATCTCGGTGTCGCACGTGGCGACCCGGGCGATGGCGATGAACGGCGGATCGAGCCGCAGCAGCTCCTCGACCGCCGACGGCAGCAGGTCGGGACGCTCCGCCAGCAGCTCGGGGATCGCCGGCTCCGCGCAGAACCGGATCATGAACTGGCCGAGCGCGCCGGCGGTCGTCTCCAGCCCCCCGAGGATGAGCAGCTGGATCACCCCGAGGATCTCGTGGTCGGTGATGGGCCGGCCCTCGATCTCGGCGGCCAGCACAGCGTCGACGACGTCGCCCTCCCCCACCGGACCCGCGGCGCGGCGCGCCGCCACGAGGTCGGTGATCCACGCGGCCATGCCCTGCCACGCCTCGGCGCGCTGCGGGTGTCCGGGGGTGGACGCCACGGTCGCCAGGTCGTTGAGCCGCCCGACGTCGTCCGCCGGTGCGTGGAGCACGTGGTCGAAGAACGCCAGGCCGGGCAGCGGACGGGCGAACGCGTCCATGAACTCGCAGCGACCGTCGGCGACGAAGCCGTCGATCAGGCGGGCGACGAGCGCACGGGTGCCGTCCTCGTAGCGGGCCACGACCTTCGGCGTGAACCAGGCGTTGATGAGCCGCTTGAACTCGCGGTGCAGCGGCGGGTCCATCACCTCGGGAATGGCGTTCACCGGTGTCGTCGGCGCCGGGACGTTGACGCCCTCGGCCGAGCTGAACGTGCGCCAGTCCTGGGCCACGCGCAGCACGTCCTCGTAGCCGGTGACGACCCAGAAGCCGCCGTGCTCGTCGCTCCAGGCGACCGGCTCACGCTCGCGCAGGTCCGCCAGCGTCTCGTGGAGGGTGGCGGCCAGCTCCGGAGACAGGTGGTCGAAGGCGCGGGGCTCGGCGACCGTCATCGGACATCCTCGAACAGCGCCGGCGGCACGCCGATGCTGCGGGGTTCGAGGTACGCCCGAAGGCCCTCGGGCCCCAGCTCGCGCCCGATGCCGGATTCCTTCAGCCCGCCGAAGGGCACGAGCGGGAACGGCGGGTAGCTGCCGTTCACGGCGACGCTGCCGGTGCGCATGCGCCGGGCGACGGCGAGCCCGTGGGCGTCGTCCGCGGTCCACACACCGCCGGACAGCCCGTAGCGCGAGTCGTTGGCGATGCGGACGGCGTCGTCCTCGCTGTCGACGGGGATGAACGACAGCACCGGACCGAAGATCTCCTCCCGCGCCACCCGCATGCCGTTGTCGACCCCGGCGAGGATCGTCGGCGGCACGTACCAGCCCCGCGGCAGGTGGGCGGGGCGCACGCCACCGGCGACGGCACGGGCGCCGTCGGCCAGCGCCGAGGCGATGAAGCCCTCGACCCGGTCGCGCTGGCGCTCCGCCACGAGCGGCCCGACGACCGTCTTCGGGTCGAACGGATCGCCGTAGGGGATGGCGTCGGCGGCGGCGACCGCGGCCTCGACCGCCTCGTCGTAGCGGGACCGGGCCACCAGGATGCGGGTGTGGGCGCCGCACACCTGGCCCGACAGGTGCATGCCGCCGCCCACGATGCGGGGGATCGCCACGGCCAGGTCGGCGTCGTCGCACACGATCGCCGCCGACTTGCCGCCCAGCTCGAGCGAGACCCGGGTCATGCGCTCGGCGCAGCGGGCCATGATCCGCTTGCCGGCCTCGGTCGATCCGGTGAAGGCGACCTTGTCGACGTCGGGATGGGTGACGAGGTGCTCGCCCGCCTCGCGCCCGCCGGGGATGACGTTGACCACGCCGGGAGGCACGCCCGCTGCCGCGAGCGCCTCGGCGAACACAAGCCCGCTGAGGGGCGCCTCCGGCGGGGGCTTGAGCACCACCGTGCAGCCGGCGGCGAGCGCGGGGGCGGTCTTCCAGGCGGCGAGGGTGACCGGGGCGTTCCAGGGGACGATGGCGGCCACGACGCCCACCGGGTCCTGCACCACGACACCGGCCCGGTCGGCGGTGACGACCGTGCGCTCGAGCTCGAACGTCCCGAGCAGGTCGGCGTAGTAGTCGAACACCCGCCCGACCATGCCGGTCTGGGCCTGGGGCGCCTGGCTGATCGCGCAACCCATCTCGGTGGCGGTCACGAAGGCGATGTCGTCGGTGCGGTCGCGCAGCTCGGCGGCGGCACGGCGCAGCACCTCGGCCCGCTCGGCCGGCGGGGTGCGGGGCCACGGGCCCTCGTCGAACGCCTCGCGCGCCGCGCGCACGGCCCGGTCGACGTCGGCGGGCTCGGCCAGCGGCACGTGGCCGACGACCTCCTCGGTCGACGGCGAGACCACGCCGAAGCGCTCGGTCGCCGACGGCTCGACCCACGTCCCTCCGACGAAGAACGCCCGCCGGTCGAGGAGCGCCTCCGGCGGTGTGTGCTGCTCGGAGTCCACGGCCCGCGACCGTAGCACCGGACCCGGACGAAGTGAGCGAGTGTTCGCTAATCTGCGGGCATGGCGACACTCCTCCGCGGCGGCACGCTCATCGACGGAACCGGGGCGTCCGCCCGCCCCGCCGACGTGCTGGTCGACGGCGATCGCATCGCCGCGATCGGCGACCCCGGCACGCTCGACGCGCGACCCGGCACGGCCGTCGACGTCGTCGACCTGGAGGGTCTCGTCCTCGCGCCCGGGTTCATCGACGTCCACACGCACTACGACGCGCAGATCCTGTGGGACGGGGACCTCACCCCGTCGAGCTGGCACGGGGTCACCAGCGTCGTCATGGGCAATTGCGGGTTCGGGGTGGCGCCCACGAGGCCCGAGCACCGCGACACCATCGCCCGCACCCTCGAGAACGTCGAGGGGATGGCGCTCGACGCGCTGGAGGCGGGCATCGACTGGTGCTTCGAGTCCTTCCCCGAGTACCTGCGGGCGATCGACGACCGGCCGAAGCGGCTGAACGTGGGGGCGTTCCTCGGGCACACGCCGCTGCGCCTGTTCGTCGTCGGGGCCGAGGAGCGCCCGGCCACCTCCGAGGAGGTCGCGGCGATGCAGGCCGTGCTCCGCGAGGCGATCGAGGCCGGCGCCATCGGGTTCTCGACCTCGCGCCAGCCCGCCCACCAGGGCGCCTACGGCCGGCCGGTGCCCAGCCGGTTCGCCGAGGTCGACGAGGTATCCGCGCTCGCGTCGGTGCTCGGCGAGGTGGGCAAGGGCGTCATCCAGGTCTCGATCGGGCCGGGGCTGTTCGTCGACCAGTTCTCGGACCTGGCGGTGACCAACGGCGTCCCGGTCACCTGGACCGCCCTCGTCGCCCGGGCCGACAAGCCCGGGGCCGCTCTGCGCACCGTCGAGCGGGGCGCGGCCCTGCCCGGCGAGGTCTACCCGCAGATCGCGTGCCGGCCGATCGTCATGCAGATCACGATGAACGACCCCGTGCCGTTCGCAGAGATCGACGTCTGGAAGGAGGTGCTCGCCCTCCCCCGGTCGGACCGCGCCGCCCTCTACGCCGACGACGCCTGGCGCGACCGGGCGCGGGACGTGACCCTCGACGCGTGGGCGCATCGCTGGGCCAAGACCAGCGTCGAGGAGACCGGCGTCCACCACGACGCGGTCGGCGTCCCGCTGAACGAGCTGGCCGCGGGGCGGGACACCACGCCGTTCGACCTGCTCCTCGACCTGGCGCTCGACGACGGCATGGCGACGCGGTTCCGCATCGTCCTCGACAACGACGGCGACGACGAGGTCGGCGACCTACTGGCCGACAAGCGCACCCTGCTCGGCCTGTCCGACGCCGGTGCCCATGCGAGCCAGCTGTGCGACGCCTGCTACTCCACCCACCTGCTGGGCCACTGGGTGCGGGAGCGTCAGGCGCTGTCGCTGGAGGACGCCGTGTGGCGCCTCACCGGCCACCCGCACCAGGCCTTCCGGGTGCCGGAGCGCGGCCTCCTGCAGGAGGGGTTCTTCGCCGACCTGGTCGCATTCGACCCCGACACCGTGGGCACGACACCGGTCGAGCGGGTCCACGACCAGCCCGGTGGCGCCGACCGGCTCGTCGTCGACAGCACCGGCGTCCAGCACGTCTGGGTCAACGGCGTGGCCACCCGCACGGCCGGCACCGACGTCCCCGACGCCGCGCCGGGCCGGCTCATCCGGGCGTAGGCCCGACCCCTCGCCAGCCGTCAGGCGGGCTCAGCCGGGCGGGGGTCCGGCCCGTCGCCGGCCATCAGGCGGGCTCAGCCGGGCGGGGGCGTCACCCGGCGCGCCGTGCGCGCCGCGGCAGCCGCACGACGGGTCGCCGCCTCGTCCCGCATGCGCTTCTTCGTCGCCGCCCAGCTGCAGATGGGGCACGTCGCCAGGTCGTGGTGGAGCGCGGGGCACCACTCGCGACCGAAGTAGATGATCTGGAGGTGGCGGTCGTTCCACGTCTCCCTCGGGAACACCGCCTTGAGGTCGCGCTCGGTGCGCTCGACCGACGTGCCGTTCGACAGGCCCCAGCGGGCCGCGAGCCGGTGGATGTGGGTGTCGACGGGGAAGGCCGGCACGCCGAACGCCTGCGCCATGACCACGCTCGCGGTCTTGTGCCCGACACCGGCCAGGCTCTCCAGGAAGTCCCAGTCGGGGATCACCTCGCCCCCGGCGTCGACGATCTGGTTGGCCGCGGTCCACAGGTTGCGGGCCTTCGTCGGCGCCAGCCCGATCTCCCGGATGGTGGCGAGGATCTTCTCCGGGCCGAGCACGACCATCTTCTCGGGCGTGTCGGCCAGTGCGAACAGGGCGGGCGTGACCTCGTTGACCTTCTTGTCCGTCGTCTGCGCCGAGAGTGCGACCGCGACGAGCAGGGTGTACGGGTCGACGTGGTCGAGCGCGATCGGCGGATCCGGGTAGAGCTCGTCGAGGATCTCACCGATCCGTGCCGCCTTCTCGGTGCGCTTCACGCCGAGGAAGCTACCGGGACTACGGGACCGTCGAGCGGAGGCCTGGAGTGAACGTGATCGGGACCCTCACAGGGGCCCGGTTCAACGACGAGTGGTACGCGATCTCCGCGCCGGGCTGCAGGCGGACGTCGTGCAGCCGGTTCACCAGCTCCTCGAACGCGATCCGCAGGTTCATGCGGGCGAGGTTCGACCCGGCGCAGCGGTGCGGACCGGCACCGAAGGCGACGTGCCGGTTGGCGAACCGGTCGAGGTCGAAGCTGTCGGGATCGTCGAACTCGGCGTCGTCGCGGTTGGCCGAGGCCCAGTAGAGCATCACCCGCTCCCCCGCCTTCACCTGGTGGCCGCCGAGCTCGGTGTCGTGTCGGGCGGTGCGGCCGATGCAGATGAACGACCCGTCGAGGCGCAGCAGCTCCTCGACCGCGTCGGGGATGCGGTCGGGCTCGTCCCGCAGCAGCTCCGGGATCTCCGGGTGCGCGCAGAACCGCTGCATCGCCATGCCGAGCACGCCGGCGGTGGTCTCCAACCCGCCGAGGACCAGCAGCATCACCGCGCCGATCGCCTCGATGTCGTCGATCGGCCGTCCGTCGATCTCGGCGGCCAGCACGGCGTCGACCACGTCGCCGCGCGGTTCCTCCTGGCGCCGGCCCGTGAGGAACTGGGCGATCCACATGGCGAGCGACATCCGGGCGTCGGACGAGCCGGGGAGGGAGGTGAGCGACGCCACCGTGGCCCAGTCGTTCACCTGCTCGAGGTCCTCGGACGGGGCGTGCAGCGCCAGGTCGAAGAACGCGAGCCCGGGCAGCGGCCGGGCGAAGGCCTCCATGAACTCGCACTCGCCCTGCTCGACGAACCCGTCGATCAGGCGGGTGACCAGGGCGCGGGTGGCGTCCTCCCACGGGGCGACCGCGGCCGGCGTGAAGTACCGGTTGATCAGCCGCTTGAACGTGCGCTGCAGGGGCGGGTCGATGGTGACCGGGGGGATGAACATCCCCTCCATGCCGTCACCCGACCCCTCGGGACCGACGCTGATGCCGAGCTGGTTGCTCCACGTCTCCCAGTCCTGGGCGATGCGCAGGACGTCCTCGTACGTCGTGGCCACCCAGTAGCCGCCCTCGTAGACGTCGCTGCGGGCGATCGGGCACATCGCACGGGCCCGTGCGAGCGTCCGGTGGAGGTCGGCCCCCAGCTCGGGGGCGTGGATGTCGAAGTGGTCGGTGATCCACTCGTCGGTGATCTCGCCGGAACCGGAATCGGATCCGGATCCGGCCATGGGCTCGGCGCTCATCGGTGAGCGTGGCGATCGAGGTCGACGTCGACGACCGCTTCGCACTCGGACACAGCCATGGTTCCGCCTCCGGAAAGAGAGTGACCGTTCACTGATTCAAGAGGGCCCGGGAACGGCCCGCAAATGCCCCGCCATGAGCAGGGGCGTGACCGACAGGACCCCGCTGTCGACGGGCAGGAGCGTGCCGGTGACCCACCGGGCCTCGTCGCTGGCGAGGAACCCGACCGCCCAGCCGACGTCCCAGCCGTCGCCCGGCGTGCCGAGCAGCCCGGCCTCGCGCCGCATCGTGTCCATGTACTCGGCCTGCGGGCCGGGCTTGGAGACCGAGTGCACCATCGGCGTGGTGATGTGGCCCGGGGCGATCGCGTTCACGCGGATCCCCTGCCGGCCGTGCGAGTACGCCATGTCGACGGTCATCGCCAGCAGCGCGCCCTTGGCCGCGGAGTAGGCCACCGTCCCGTCACCCCGGACCGCCGAGATCGACGAGATGTTGACGATCGATCCGCCCCCGCCGTCCGCCATCACGGGCACCGAGTACTTCGAGGCGAGGAACGCGGTGCGCAGGTTGATGGCGAGCGCGCGGTCCCAGTCCTCCTCGCTGGTGTCGACGACCGTGCCGACGAACGCGCGGCCGATGTTGTTGACCAGCACGTCGAGCCCACCGAACCGGTCGACCGCCGCCGCCACCATCGCCTCGCAGTCGGCGGCCACGGTGCAGTCGCCGGCGAACACCTCGGCGGTGCCGCCCTCGGACTCGATGAGCGCCTTGGTCTCCTCCGCCCGCTCGGGCACGAGGTCGACGCACAGCACCTGCGCGCCCTCGCGGGCGAGCACCGCCGCCGACGCCTTGCCGGTGCCGACCCCCGGTCCCGGGGTCGACCCGGCGCCCGTGACGATGGCGACCTTCCCTTCGACGCGCCCGGCGCGCACGCCACGGCCGGCGCTCCCGTCCCGCAGCGCGTGGCCGGCGCCCTCTTCGCCCTTGCGGCCGGCGCCCTCATCGCCCTCGCGCCCGGCACCCTCGCTGCGCTGTCGGCGGTCATCCCCTGCGGCCATCTGCCCCTCCTCGATTCACAACCTGGTCAGCAGGGCCGCACCGGCCTCGATGCCGCCCACGTTCGACACGACCGCCACCTCTGCGCCCGCCACCTGACGCTCCCCGGCCTCGCCCCGCAGCTGGCGCACGGCCTCGGCGGTGTGACCGAAGGCGGCGTGCACGCGTCCGCCCGACAGCTGCCCGCCCCAGGTGTTGAGCGGCAGCTCGCCGCCGAGGTCGATGCGGCTGCCACCCTCGACGAACGCCCCGGCCTCGCCGGGGCCACAGAACCCGAGTGCCTCGAGCCACCAGGCGACCTCGATGGTGAAGCCGTCGTAGAGCTGGGCGCCGTCGACGTCGCCCGGGCGGAGATCGGTGCGGCCCCACAGCGCCGCCCCGGTGCCGTGCCCGACCCGGGCCATGTCCTCCCACTGGTCCCACAGGGGCCGGCCGTCGAGCACGCCGGCCATGGCCTCGATGCGGACCGGCGCCCGCAGGTCGGCGGCGGCGTCGGCCGCGGAGACGACGATCGCGGTCGCCCCGTCCACCGGCACGTCGCAGTCGAACAGGCACATCGGGGTCGAGATCATCCGGGCGGACAGGTAGTCGTCGAGGCTGAGGGGGTCGCGGTACACGGCGTCCGGGTTGCGGCCGGCGTGGCGGCGCTGGACGACCGGGATCCACCCGAGCTGGGAACGCGTGACGCCGAACTCGTGCATGTAGCGCATGGCGTAGGGCGCCACCTGCACGACGGGCGAGAGCATGCCGACCGGCAGGAGCCAGGCGAGCGGTCCCTCGGCCTCCGGCTTCGTCGCGCCATAGGCCGGGCGGCCGCCGGCGCTGCGGGCGGCGCTGCCCTCCTTGACCGTGCGGTACACGACGACGTGGCGGGCCTGGCCGGTGGCGACGGCCATCGCCGGGCCGTAGAACGGCAGGCTCATCCCCTCGACCTGGCCCTGGCGCCAGCTGGTGCGCAGCCGGAGGGCGTCCTGGACCTCGTAGAGGTTGCCGTTGGCGTAGCCCGGCAGGTTGGCGGCGCCGCCCCCCGGGAACATGGCGAGGCCGTCGACATCGTCGAGGTCGAGCCCGGCGTCGGCGACCGCAGCGAGGACGGCATCGATCGTCAGCTGGAGTCCGGAGCGGTCGATCTGGCGCCCGATGGCCGACTGCCCGACGCCCGAGATCACGGCCCGGTGCTCGGCAGGCGCAGGTACCGTCATCGGGCGACGAAGCTCGGGACCGCCACGCCTCCGGGGCCGGGCTCGAAGCCGACGTCGACGGCCATGCCGATGGCCACGTCCTCGGGAGCGCAGCCTCGCACGCGCCCGGCGATGCGGACTCCCGGGTGGTCGGCGAACTCGACGAGGACGACCGCGTACGGCACCTCCAGCTCGGGCAGCCAGCGCTGGTGGTTGACCGTGTAGCTGTAGACGGTCCCCGGGCCGGCGACCTCGGCCCAGCCGGTGTCGCGCGACCGGCACGCCCGGCAGATCCCGCGGGGCGGGAACGAGTCGGCACCGCACGCCCCGCAGTGCTCGACCAGGAGCCGCCCCTCGGCGGCCGCCTCCCAGAACGGCGCGGTCTCCTCGGTGACGGCCGGGGGGATGCCAACCTCCGCGCTCATCGCCCCTCGCACCCGGTCGATCGCATGGCGCTTGAGAGTACACGCTCACTTGTCTCCGCTACGGTGCCGCCCCGTGGCAACCGATCGCATCACCCTCGGCGCCGCCGCCCTGCCCGAGCCCGACCGCACGTGGCTGGCGGCGGCCGAGGAGCTGCCCCTCGACTCGGTCTGGCAGGGCGGGCACGTCCTCCCGCCCTCCCCCACCGGCGAGGCCATCACCCGGCTCGCGCTCATGACCGCCTGGACCGAGCGGCTGCGGGTGGGCAGCGCCGTCCTCGTCCTGCCGCTCTACCACCCGGTCGTCGTCGCCAAGCAGCTCGCCGACCTCGACGCCCGCTCGGGCGGTCGGCTGACCGTGGGCGTCGGCGTCGGGGGCGACTTCGCCGACGAGTTCGCCGCCGTGGGCGTGCCGGTGAGCGAGCGGGGGCCGCGCACGGACGAGGCGATGGACGTCATGCGGGCGCTCTGGTCCGGCACGCCCGTCACCCACCGCGGCCGGTTCGTGGATCTCGACGGCGTCGAGATGCGCCCGGTCGCCGACCCCGGCGGCGCCGCGGGACGGCCGGGCGGGCCTCCGCTCGTGGTGTCCGGACGCAAGGAACCGGCCATGCGGCGCGCCGCCCGGCGCGGCGACGGGTGGATGCCGTACCTGTTCTCCCCCTCGGCGTACGCGCGCTCTGTGGCGGCGATCCGCGGCGAGGCAGAGGCAGCTGGACGTGACCTCGACCGCGACGGATTCGAGTGGATGCTCTACCTCTACTGCTCGATCCGGCCGCACGGCGAGCGGGCGCGCGACGACGTGGCGTCGTTCCTCGGGAGCGCGTACGGCGACAAGCCGGGCGCCATGCTCGATCGCATCGCCCCGGCCGGCACGCCCGACGAGGTGGCCGCCAAGCTCCAGCCCTACGTCGACGCCGGCGCTCGGCACATCGTGATCTCGCCGGCTGCACACGCCGACACGTTCGAGGTGGTGCGGCTCGCCGCCACCGAGGTCCTCCCGCAGCTGGAGATGCCCGCATGACGACCGCCCACCAGCTCGCCGCCGCATCACGTCGCGAGGCAATGGGGGTCGCGGCCGAACTCCGGAGGCACTGGGGGCCGGGGGCCGGTCCCTATCGCCTCGGGAACCGCGGGGCGACCCCTATTGCCTCGGGCCGATCGGTCGGGAATCGTCCCGCGACGGCGCCTGCCCCGCGCGGCCCCGGGACGGTGCAGCGATGACCGCC
>DASUQS010000088.1:0-27400 GCA_036280455.1 Acidimicrobiales bacterium | reverse complement strand
CGGGCGCCCCGCCGCGTTCCTGCGGACGGCGTCGCCGGAGCGGGTCGTGCGCACGCTGCCGCCTCCCGCCCGGCCACCGCGTGCGACCTCGACCGCCGGCGCGGCGTCGACCTCGGCCGGGTCAGGCCCCACCCGGTCCCTGGCCCAGACGGTCGCCGAGGCCCTCGCCGAACCGCGTTCGGTCGTGCGCCTGCCCCCCTCGGTCGATCCGACCCTCGTGGCCGTGGCCGTCGCGGCTCGGGGCAACACCTTGGTCCTGTGCCCGACCGCGTCGCAGGCGCACGCGGTCGCACGCGGCCTGCGCACGGCCGGCGTGCCGGCAGCCCAGCACCCTCGGGACTGGGCGCAGGGCGCGGCCGGCGCCACGGTGGTCGGCACCCGCGCCGCAGCCTGGGCCCCGGTGGGTGACCTCGCTGCGGTCGTGGTGGTCGACGAGCACGACGAGGCGCACCAGCAGGAGCAGGCACCGACGTGGCACGCCCGCGACGTGGCGGCCGAGCGTGCGCACCGCGCCGGGGTGCCGTGCGTGCTGACCTCGCCGTGCCCGTCGCTGGAGGCCCTCGACTGGGGCCGGCTCTTCACCCCGTCACGATCCGCGGAGCGGGCCGGCTGGCCGGTGGTCGACGTGATCGACATGCGGGCGGAGGACCCGCACACGGGCTTGTTGCCGGGGCCTTTGGTGCGTCAGCTTCGCAGCGACCGACGGGTGCTGTGCCTGCTCAACCGGACGGGGCGCGCCCGCTTGCTGGCCTGTGCGGCCTGCGGCGAGCTGGCCCGGTGCGAGCGCTGCGACGCCGCGGTCACCCAACCGTCGGAGGACGAGCTGACCTGCCCCCGCTGCGCCGCCGTGCGTCCGGTGGTGTGCGCCCACTGCGGTGCGGGACGGATGAAGGCCCTGCGCCAGGGCGTCACGCGCGTGCGCGACGAGATCGAGGCGCTCGTGGGCGAGCCCGTCGACGAGGTCACGGGCGCGGGGACGGGGGGCACCGCTCCCACCAGCCGGGTGGTGGTCGGCACCGAGGCGCTGCTGCACCAGGTGGACCAGGCCGACGTGGTGGCGTTCCTGGACGCGGACCAGGAGCTGCTGGCCCCCCGCTACCGGGCCGCGGAGCAGGCGTTGGGGTTGTTCGCCCGGGCGGCGCGGCTGGTCGGGTCCCGAGCGGATGGCGGCCGGGTGTTGGTGCAGACCTTCGTTCCCCGGCACGAGGCGGTGCAGGCCGCGCTGCACGCGGATCCGGCGCGTGCCGCTGCGGCCGAGCGCGAGCGGCGCGAGCTGCTGCGGTTCCCGCCGGTGACGGCGATGGCCGAGGTGTCCGGGGCTGCGGCGCCGGCGTTCATCGACAACCTGGGAGCGCCTCTCGGCGTCGACGTGCTCGGCCCGTCCGACGGCCGCTGGCTGCTCCGGGCCCCCGACCACCGCGTGCTGTGCGACGCGCTCGGCACCACCGAACGCCCGGCGGGCCGGCTCCGCGTGGCCGTCGACCCGCACCGGGTCTGATCGGCCGGACCTGTCCACCGCCGGCCGATGCCGCCGGGCGATGCCACCTCGTCCCGACTCAGGCGACGTGAGCGGGCACGCGGCGGGCGGTCTGCACGGTCAGCGCCACTGCGGCGGCCGCGTAGGCGACCGCGCACACCACGAACGCCTCGACGGCCGAGGAACGCAGCCCGCCGACCCGCGAGCAGACGGCGACGAGCACCACGTGCACCGCCACGACCCTGGCCGAGTAGCGGAGTGGGACCGGAGCGGGCGGTCGGGCCCGACTGCCCCGGCCTCGCGCCACCATGCGCACGATCGGCTCGACGGCGAGCACGCCGAGACACGCGACGGCGCCGACGACCGCACCGTCGCGACCGACCCCGTCGATCGCCACGACCCAGGCGAGGAGGGCGACCGAGGCGAACGACCCGCCCACCCCGAGCGTCGCCAGTGGCCAGGGGAACGCCAGGAGCGCCAGCGGGAGGGCCACCCCGAGGAGCACCGCGGAGTGCTCGGTGTCCGGCGTGGTGAGGTAGATGCCGAGCGCCGTGACCGCCAGCAACAGAGGCGCCATGCCTCGGGTGGCGAGCACCCGGTCGAACGAGGCGGTGAGCGCGCCGCCGACGAGGGTGACCCCGATCATCATCGGCACCGCCCATCCCGGTCGGTCGAGGTCGGTGCCCGTCACGAACAGCGCCGTACCCGGCACCGTCGCCGCGACCTGCCAGAGAGGCGCTCGACCCGCCACCAGGTGGCCGCCGGCGATGATCAGCACCAGGCCGACGATGGCCGCCGTCTCGACGCGGTACAGATCCTCGAGCGCGGCGATGCCGGCGAGCGCGAACGCCGCGCCCGCCCACGGCCGGGCCGCCCTGCCGACGACCGCCACGAGGGCGATGCCGAGCGCGGCCACGAACCCGAACAGCAGGCCGGTTTGGAAGCCTTCGAGGGCGACGAGGTCGGAGACGGGATCGGGCACAGCGACGAGTCCAGCGGAGGCCAGATCCTAGTGTCCTGGCGGAGCGCCACCGGCGGCTCACCGCACGTGACGCGTCGCGAGCCGGTCGTCCGGCCCCTGTCGGAGTGGTCGCGTCGGCAGGGCCCAGCCGCCGCCGGAGACCCCCTAGGGTGTCCCTGGTGAGAACGATCGACTGGGTCGTCGGGCCCTCGGACGAGGCAGGGCTGCGGGCGACGGACGGGGCCGTGGTGATCGTCGATCAGACGGCGCTGCCTCACGAGGTGCGCCACCTGACCCTCACCGACGTGGACGACCTGATCGGTGCGATCCGCCGGCTCGCCGTACGCGGGGCGCCGGCCCTGGGCGCCGCCGGGGCGCTGGGCGTGCTGCTCGCGGTCCAACAGGCCACCGCCCATGGCTGGGACCGCGCCACCCTGGACGCCGCCGTGGCGCGCCTCCGGGCGGCCCGCCCGACCGCCGTGAACCTGGCCGGGGCTGTCGACCGGGTCGCCGCCCGGCTGCCGGAAGGTCCCGGTGCGGTGGAGGCGGAGGCGCGGGCCACCCTCGACGAGGACGTCGCCGCCAACCGGGCGCTGGCCGAGCGGGGTGCCGACCTGGTGGAGGCCCTGTGCGGCGCACCGGGCGGCGTCGATCCCGCGGGCGGACCGGCCGGCGACGACCCCGGTCCGCACGGCGGCGACAGGCCCGAGGACGGCACCGCCGCCGGCCTGCGGCTGCACACCCACTGCAACGCGGGTGCGCTGGCCTGCGTCGAGGTCGGCACCGCGCTGGGTGTGGTGCGCGCCCTCCACTTCCGGGGTCGTCTCGCCGAGGTGTACGCGGACGAGACCCGCCCGCTCCTGCAGGGGGCACGCCTCACCGCCTGGGAGCTCGCCGAGATGGGTGCCGACTACCGGCTGGTGGTCGACGGCGCCGGCCCGTCCCTGATCGCCCGTGGCCTGGTCGACGCCGTGGTCGTCGGGGCCGACCGCATCGCCGCCAACGGCGACGTCGCCAACAAGATCGGCACCTATCCACTTGCGCTGGCCGCCGCACGCGCCGGCGTGCCGTTCGTGGTCGCGGCGCCGGAGTCGACCGTCGATCCCGCCACGCCCGACGGTGCGGCCATCGAGATCGAGGACCGGGACCCCGCCGAGGTGCTGGCCTTCGCCGGTGTCCCGGTCGCCCCGCCCGGGGCGAGGGCGGTGAACCCGGCGTTCGACGTCACGCCGGCGGACCTCGTCACCGCGATCGTCACCGAAGCCCGCGTCGTGTCCACGGCGCGGGGTGACCGCCCGGGGTGAACGACCCGTGCCAGGATCGGTGCGCCCGGCAGGCGGGCACGAACTCGAGGAGCGGGTGTGAAGAGCAGGTGGAACGACGAGGAGGCGCCGCAGGGCGACGACCTCGACGTGCTGGTGCACGTGTCACGGCTGCTGGGGGCCGACGCGTCCCTGGTGCTGGCCGGGGGCGGCAACAGCTCGGTGAAGACGACCGACGTCGACCTGTTCGGCGACCCGCTGGACATCCTCCACGTCAAGGGCAGCGGCTGGGACATGGCCACGATCGAGCGGGAGGGCTTCACCCCGCTGCGCCAGGGCCCTGTCGAGCGCTTGGCCGAGCTGGGCGAGCTGTCGGACAGCCGGATGGCCGCCGAACTGCGGGCCGCCTCGCTGGACGCCCTGGCGCCGGCACCATCGGTGGAGTCGATCCTCCATGCCGTCCTCCCGTACCGGTTCGTGCTGCACACCCACGCCGACGCCCTCCTGGCGCTGACGAACACGCCGGACGGGCCGGCGCTCGTCGAGGAGGTCTACGGCGACGACGTGGTCGTCGTCCCCTACGTCATGCCCGGCTTCGCGCTGGCACGGCGCTGCGCCGAGATCTTCCCGGCCGAGCGCCACGAGGGCACGATCGGGATGGTCCTGCTCAACCACGGGCTCTTCACCTTCGCCTACGACGCCCGCACGGCGTACGAGAACCACATCGACCTGGTGGCGCGGGCGCTCGCCCGCGTCGACGCGGGCCCGGTCGCCACCGGC
Source organism: Acidimicrobiales bacterium (assembly GCA_036280455.1). Taxonomy (GTDB): domain Bacteria; phylum Actinomycetota; class Acidimicrobiia; order Acidimicrobiales; family VFJN01; genus ZC4RG19. Next base: position 22,920 of record DASUQS010000088.1, on the reverse strand, counting down.
GCGCCCCGCGCTCCAGCCCCGGGCGACCAGGCCGCGGCGGAGGCGGTTCCCGCCGCGCCGACCGAGCCCGAGGCGGCATCGGTCGAGCAGCCCGAGCCTGACCCGGGGTCGCCATCGCCGACCGAGACGACGGGCGAGGACCTCGACATCGCGGCGTTCGGCGCCGGCGACCCGACGGCTTTCGGTGCCGGGTCCGGTGCCCCGGCCCCGGCCCCGGCCGAGGACGACGTCCCGGCCGTGCGCGCTGCGACCAGCGGCTCGGACGGCTCCGTGCGGGCCGCCGCGGTCACGCTGCTCGGCGAGCTCGGGGCCGTGGCGATGCTCCGCCGCGATCTGTCCGCCGCCGCAGGACGGCCCCTCGTCGTCCACAGCGACACCGGCGAAGAGGCCCGGCGGTTCGTCGCCCGCGACGACCTCGCCGCCATCGCCCAGGTCGGCCCCGCGACACCGGACCACGTCCTGCGCACCAAGCGCGTGCCCCTCGTCGGTCGGGACGTCGCCGGCTACGTCCGCGCCTACGAGGCCTACGTCGACCGTCACCGCGCGCGCCTCGGCGACCGCCCGCTGGTGCCGGTCGACCCGGCGCCCCGCGTCGTCGTCGATCCCGAACTGGGCGTGCTCACCGCCGGCACCCGGGCGGCCGACGCCGCGGTCGCCGCCGAGATCTACCGCCACACGATGTGGGTGATCGAGCGGGCGGTCGAGCTCGGCGGGTACGCCTCGGTGGGCGAGGCCGACCTGTTCGACGTCGAGTACTGGGAGCTCGAGCAGGCCAAGCTCGCCCGGCAGCCACCGCCGTCTCCGCTGACCGGCCACGTCGCGCTCGTGACCGGCGCCGCATCGGGCATCGGCCTGGCCACCACCCGGGCGCTCCTCGCCGAAGGCGCGGCCGTCGTCGGCCTCGACCTGGACGCCGCGGTCGCGTCGGCGGTCGAGGCATCCGTCCGGCAGTTCGGAGGGCTCGACGCGCTCGTGCTCAACGCCGGGGTGTTCCCGGCGTCCGAGCCCGTGGCCGAGGTGTCGCCCGGCTCGTGGAGCCAGGCCTTGGCCGTCAACGCCGACGCGGCCGTGGTGGCACTGCAGGCGGCCCACCCGTTCCTGCGGGTGTCGCCGGTGGGGGGCAGCGTGGTCGTGGTGGCCTCGAAGAACGTGCCCGCCCCCGGCAGAGGCGCGGCGGCCTACTCGGCGTCGAAGGCGGCGCTCACGCAGCTCGCCCGGGTGACGGCGCTCGAGTGGGGTGCCGACGGCATCCGGGTGAACGTGGTGCACCCGGACGCCGTGTTCGACACCGGGCTGTGGACCGACGCGCTCGTCGCCGAGCGGGCGGCCGCGTACGGCCTGACGGCGGAGCAGTACCGCACGCGCAACGTCCTCGGGGCGGAGGTGCGCACCGGCCACGTCGCCGACGCGATCGTGGCCCTGTGCGGCCCGACGTTCGCCCGCACGACGGGGGCGCAGATCGCAGTCGACGGGGGCAACGATCGCGTCATCTGACCCGAAACCGGCCGCCGGCGCAGGCCCACGTGGCGGCGGTGTCGGCTCCCGGGGAGCCGTCGGGCGGTTCGTCAGAAGATGAGCGCACCCCACGGCGCACGCGGCGTCGCGAACAGGGCCGCCGCCTGGGCCACCGCGCCCGGGCGGCGCTCGTCGACCCATCCCGCGTCGGCCAGCCGCGCCCAGCTCTGGCCGCCCAGGTAGGCGGCCCCGAGCGCGCCGGCGGACACGGCCAGGTCGGCGGCGGCGGTGGTGGGCACGCACGCCGCGCCGTCGGGCCCTGCGTCGAGCCGGTACCGGCCATGCGCGAACCCGAGGGGGTCGTCGACGTCGATCACCACGCTGCCCGAGGTCGCGTAGCGGCGTCCCGCCAGCGCAGCGGGGACGTCGAGCACCCGCAGCCAGGTCTGGTCGGAGCGATCGACGAGGCGGGCGGCGCGCCCGTCTACCAGGGCGAGGGGCGCCGGGTCGTCCACGGGCCGCAGCCCGACCCGAACCTCCGTCACCCAGTCGATCCCGCACAGGAAGCGGAGCAGCTCGTGCTCGGCCAGGGCGGAGGTGGCCACCAGGATCTCCGACCGCAGGGTGTTCGCCGGCCGGTTGTGCACCCAGGAGTCGTCGATGCTGTAGCTGGTGGCGGACTGGGGCTCGCCGGCTGCGTCGCGCCACACGACCTTGGTGGCGTCGTGGCGGGCGCGGTCTTCGCCGTCGTGCGCCGGCGTGACGCCGGCCTGGGTCTGCCAGCGGACGTCCTGCCAGCCGATGTGACCGGGCGTGGCCCGGCGGGCACGGTCGTAGAGGTCGGCGATCACCTTGGCGAAGGTCTCGTTGTCGACGATCTCGACGGACCCCGTCGCCGGCTCGAGCCAGGCGGCCGCGCGGGTGTCGATGCGGAGCCCCACGGCTTCGGTGGCGGGGCCGTAGCCGTAGCGGCCGTAGATCGGGTACTCGGCGGCGATGAGGATGGCGACCGGTTCGCCGCGCTCGGCGACATCGGCGAGCTGGTGGCGCATCAGCCGGGTGAGGTGGCCCTGGCGGGTGTGGGTCGGCAGGACGCCGACGCTGCTCACCGCGCCGGCGGCGATCTCGCCCCCCGGCACGGTCAGCGGGGTGGCGAAAGCGCGGGCGACGCCGCACATCCGGCCGCCGTCGTCGAACGCAGCGACGCAGCGCTCGATGTCGGTGTGCTCGCGCCGCGCGTCGACCGTCTCGTCGGGCACGGGCGGCATGAGGAAGGCCGTGCGCACGACGTCGATGAACGCGGCGAGCTCGTCGTCGGCGATGGGGCGGACACGGGGGGCGGCCATGGCGCCGAGGGTAGGGACCGCGAGCGCGACCGGACGCAGGGATTTCCGCCGCCGCGGCGGCGGTCAGCCGGCCGGTGGTGCGTCGTCGGCCCAGCCACGTCGCCGCACCTCGTAGAGGGCGATGGCGGTGGCCGTGGCCACGTTCAGCGAACCGATGCGGCCGAGTTGCGGGATGAACGCCACGTCGTCGCACAGCGCCAGCGAGGCCGGCGGCAGGCCGCGATCCTCGTGGCCGACCATCAGGCACACGGGGCCGTCGATCGCCAGGGAGGGGAGGGGAGTGGCGTCGTCGGTGAGCTCTATGCCGACCACGCGGTAGCCGGCGGACCGGGCGGCCTCGACCGCCTCGGGCGCCGTGGCATGGACCGACCACTCGACGAACCGCTGGGAACCGAGTGCGGTCTTGCCGGTCTTGGTGTCCTCCGGTGAGGCGGTGCGGCCCGCGAGCCAGAGGTGGTCGACCTTGAGCGCAGCCGCGGTGCGGAGGATGGATCCCACGTTCCAGGGCGATTGCACGTTGTCGAGGAGCAGCCCGACCTGGCCCGTCGAGCGCCGGCGCCACGTGCGGTGCAGCCGCTTGAGTCCTGTCGAGTCGAGCTGGCGGCTCACGGCGTCGGCCCGCCCGACTCGCCGGATGCGCTGGGGTCGACCGCTGCCTCGCTGGATGCGCTGGGGTCGGCCGCGGGTTCGCCGAGGGAGGCGGGCGCGTCAGGGCCCAGATCGCCCGGGGGCGCCGGATCGTCACCGGACCGGCGCACCTCCAGCACGCGGTACGCCATGCGGCTGGTCAGCCGGTCGACGTGCCATCCCTGCTGCTGGAGCCAGCGGTGCAGCGAGTCGCTGCCCAGGTGCTTCTGCACCACGAGCAGCGCCCGTCCCGCCGGGGTGAGGCGCAGCAACCACGTCGAGAGCAGGTCGTGCAGCACCGCCTTGCCCACCCGGACCGGCGGGTTCGACCAGATGGCCGCGAACCGCACGTCGTCGGGGACGCCGTCGGGCGTCGCCACCCGAACGTTGCCGAGCCCGGCCGCGGACGCGTTGGCCCGGGTCAGATCGAGGGCCCGCTCGTTGACGTCGACGGCCCACACGGTGGCCTGGGGCGCCCGCATCGCGAGCGCCAGGGCGATCGGGCCGTAGCCGCAGCCGAGGTCGAGCACGTCGCCGGTCGATGGCGGAGCCGGCGCCTCCAGCAGGAGGACCTTGGTGCCCGGATCGATCCGGCCCGCCGAGAACACCCCCCGGTCGACCTGCAGCTCCAGCGACAGATCGGGCAGGTCGAGCCGCACGCGGGACGGCCGCGAGGGCGCGTCCGGTCGCGGCGAGAAGTAGTGCGGTGGACCGGATGCGCTCACGGGCGACGACGGTAGCCTTGGACGTCATGGCTCCCTACAGCATCCGTGTGGTCGGCGACCCGGTGCTCCGCCAGCGCGCCGCCGAGGTCACCACCATCGACGGGCGCCTGGCCAAGCTCGCTGAGGACATGATCGTCACGATGTACGACGCCCCGGGCCTCGGCCTGGCGGCGCCGCAGGTCGGCGTCGAGAAGCGCCTGTTCGTCTACGACGTCGGCGACGGCCCCCGCACCATCGTCAACGCCGAGATCGTCGAGAGCGACGGCGAGTGGGCCTACGAGGAGGGCTGCCTGTCGGTGCCCGGCCTGTCGTGGGAGATCGTCCGGCCCAAGCAGGTGCACCTCCGCGGCGTCGACCTCGACGGCAACGAGGTCGACATCGAGGCCGACGAGATCCTGGCCCGCTGCTTCCAGCACGAGCTCGACCATCTCGACGGCGTGCTCCTGCTCGAGCGCCTCGACGCCGACACACGCAAGCAGGCACTGAAGACGATCCGCGACCTCGGCATCGGCCCGTCGGTCCTCGCCGGCGCCGAGCCCAAGGGCGGCGGCCTCTCCTTCGGTCGGTGACGCTGCCGCCGGCGCCCGCTCACCCGGAGCGCCTCGTCTTCCTGGGCACACCCGAGGCCTCGGTCGTACCCCTCCGTGCGCTCGTCGACGCCGGCCACGACGTCGCCCTCGTCGTCTCCCAGCCCGACCGGCGGCGCGGCCGCGGCGGGCGCACGTCGCCCTCCCCGGTGAAGCAGGCGGCGCTCGACCTCGGCCTTCCGGTCACCGACGCCGTCGACGACGCCCTGACGGTCGGAGCCGACATGGGTGTCGTCGTCGCGTTCGGGCGCATCGTCAAGCCGCACGTCCTGGCCGAGCTGCCGATGGTCAACCTGCACTTCTCGCTGCTGCCGCGCTGGCGCGGCGCGGCACCGGTGGAGCGGGCGATCCTGGCCGGGGACGAGCGCACCGGCGTCGACCTGATGGTCGTCGAGGAGGGGCTGGACACCGGCGGCGTCTACGGCCGCACCGAGGTGGAGATCGGGCCGGACGAGACGGCCGATGAGCTGCGGGCGCGCCTGGCGGTGCTCGGCGCGGAGCTGCTCGTGCGCCATCTGCGGGACGGGCTGTCCGAGCCGGTGCCCCAGGTGGGCGAGCCGACCTATGCGCACAAGCTGACCGTCGACGAGATGGCCCTCGACTGGGCCGGCCCGGCGGTCGAGGCCCACCGCCGGGTGCGCGTCGGCGGTGCGTGGACGACGTACGACGGCAGCCGGCTGAAGGTGTGGCGCACGGTGCTCGTGCCGGGACCGGCCGGCTCGCCGACGGGCGGGGACAGCGCCCCGGCAGGCCCGACGACGGCCTCGGTGTCGGGCGGCCCGCACGCCGACACGCTCCCCGCCGGGGTCGACGTGCCGGCCGACGACGGAGTCGTCCGGCTGGTCGAGGTGCAGCCGGAGGGCAAGCGCCGGATGTCGGCGGCGGATTGGGCGCGCGGCCTCGGCACCGACCCGACCGACGGGCTGGGCAGGTGAGCCCCGCGGGGAAGCGGCCGGCCCGCCCCACCGGACGGGCGGGCAGCCCCGCCGGACGGACGACCCGCCGCGGCACCGGAGCGGGGTCGCCCCGCCAGGAGGCGCGGCGGGGGTCCGGCTCGCCGCGCGGCGGAGGGCGACGGGCGCAGGCCACGCCCGGCCGCCGGCCGCCGTCCGCCCGCGCCGTCGCCCTCGACGTCCTCGGCCGCATCGACGACGAGGGCGCCTACGCCAACCTCGCGCTGTCGGGCGCTCTCGACCGGGCGGGGCTGAGCCCGGCCGACCGCCGCTTCGCCACCGATCTCGTCTACGGCACCACCCGCCTGCGGCGGGCGTGCGATCACCTGGCCGACCGCTTCCTCGCCCGGCCTGTCGATCCCGCTGTGCGCAACGCGCTGCGCCTCGGCGTCTACCAGCTGGTGTTCGCCGGCGTGGCCCGGCACGCGGCCGTGGGGGAGACGGTCGAGGTGGCCCCGCGCCCCGCCCGGGGGCTGGTCAACGCCGTGCTGCGCCGGGTGGCCGACGCTCCGGTGGCCTGGCCGGACGACGCCACACGGCTGAGCGTTCCCGACTGGGTGCTCGACGAGCTGACCGCATCGCTCGGCCGCGACCGGGCGCTCGCTGCGCTGGCCACGATGAACGAGCCGGCCACCGTGTCCGCACGGGACGACGGCTACGTGCAGGACCCGGCGTCCCAGGCGGTGGCCGCCGCCGTGGGCGCCGAGCCGGGCGAGCGGGTGCTCGACCTGTGCGCGGCGCCGGGCGGCAAGGCGACCGCCCTCGCCGGTGCCGGCGCTCACGTGGTCGCCGCCGACCTGCGCCGCGGGCGTGCCCGCCTGGTGCGGGACAACGCCACGCGCGTCGACGCGGCCGGCCGGGTCGCGGTGGTGGTGGCCGACGGCACCCGCCCGCCGTGGCCGGACGCGAGCTTCGACCGGGTGCTCGTCGACGCCCCGTGCTCCGGGCTCGGCACGCTGCGGCGACGGGCCGACCTCCGCTGGCGCGTCGAGGCCGACGCCGTCGAGCGGCTGGCTGACCTCCAGCGGCGGCTGGTGGCGGCTGCCGCCGATCTCGTGCGGCCCGGCGGCGTGCTGGTGTACTCGGTGTGCACGCTGACCGCGGCGGAGTCGACCGGCATCGACGACTGGCTGGCGATCGAGCGTCCCGACCTGGTGCCGGATGCTCCGGTCGGCGAGCCGTGGGATGCGTGGGGACGGGGCGCGATCGTGCTGCCCCAGACGGCCGGGACCGACGGCATGTGCATGTTCCGGTACGTGCGGGCGGACACCATGGCCGACGACGCTGCAGGGACCGCGACGCGCACCGTCACCACCGACGACGCGGCACGGGCTGCGACGCGCAGTGCCGGCGACGATCCGGCGGGGGAGGAGTCGTAGATGACGGAGCGCAGGTGGTCGGCGAAGGTCCTGACCGTGTCGGACGGCGTGGCCGACGGCACGCGGGAGGACCGCTCAGGTGCGGCCCTCGCCGAGCGGCTGGACGCGGCCGGCTTCGAGGTGGTCGAGCGGCGGGTGACCGCGGACGGCATCGACGCGGTGGCCTCCGCGCTGCGGAGCCTGACGTCGGGCTTCTCGGGCCTCGTGGTGACGACCGGTGGTACCGGGTTCGGGCCCCGCGACCTGACGCCGGAGGGCACCCGGGCCGTGCTCGAGCGGGAGGCGCCCGGCCTGGCCGAGGCCATGCGCCTCGTCAGTCCGTTGGGCCGCCTGTCGCGTGCGTCGGCGGGCACCGTGGGCCAGGCGCTGGTGCTGAACACGCCGGGGTCGTCGAAGGGTGCCGTCGAGACGCTGGACGCCGTGCTCGACGTGGTGCCCCACGCGCTCGACCTGCTGGCCGGCGGCCGTCCGCACTAGGCGGGCCGGGCACCGATGCATGGCCGCCACCTGCCCCTCCTTGACCAGAATTAGAACGTGTTCTAATTTTGGGAGGTGCCCGGTGCCCGTACGCTTCCACGCGTGAGCTCCAACCCGTCGGTCCCGCCGGCCGACCCCGACCTCCGGCACGACCCCGACGACCGGCACATGGCCCGCGCGGTCGAGCTGGCGGCGGCCGTCCGCACCTCGACCTCGCCCAACCCGTGGGTCGGGTGCGTGATCGTCGCCGCCGACGGGCGCATCGCCGAGGGCGCCACCCATCCACCGGGTGGGCCGCACGCGGAGGCGGCGGCGCTGGCCGCGGCCCGCACCAGGGGCATCGACCTCGCGGGCGCCACCGCGTACGTCACACTCGAGCCCTGCAGCCACCACGGGCGCACCCCGCCCTGCGCCGACGCGCTGATCGACGCGCGGGTGGCGCGCGTGGTCGTGGCGGTCACCGACCCCGACCCCCACGTCAGCGGCCGGGGCGTCGAGCGCCTACGGGCCGCCGGCGTCGACGTCACCACAGGCGTGCTCGCCGACGCCGTCAGCGACCAGCTCGCGCCGTACCTCACCCACCGGCGCACCGGGCGGCCCCACGTCGTCCTCAAGCTGGCGGCCAGCCTCGACGGCCGCACCGCAGCGCCGGACGGCACCAGCCGGTGGATCACCGGCGGCGCAGCACGGGCCGACGCCCACCGGCTGCGCGCCGAGAGCGACGCGATCCTGGTGGGAGCGGGGACGGTGCGCGCCGACGACCCCAGCCTCACCGTCCGCCACGTCCCGGGGCCGGACCCGCTGCGTGTCGTGCTGGGCCGAGCCCCGGAAGGTGCCAAAGTTCACCCCTGCCTCGAGGTCGACGGCGATCTCGGGCCCATCCTCGACGATCTGGGCGCCCGCGATGTCCTCCAGCTCCTGGTAGAGGGGGGTGCGGGGGTGGCGGGTGCCTTCCACCGGGCGGGTCTGGTCGACGCCTACGTCCTCTACCTGGCCCCCGCCCTGTTCGGGGGCGACGACGCCCCCGGGTTGTTCTCCGGTGCGGGAGCAGCCACGATGAGCGATGTCTGGCGCGGGCGGATCACCCGTGTTGCGCACCTGGGCGACGACATCCGCGTCGACCTGCAACCCGCGAGGAGCACATAGATGTTCACCGGCATCGTCGAGGAGCTCGGCTCCGTCGTGTCGTCCGCCCCGGGCCGCGTCCGCATCGCGTCCACGACCGTGCTCGACGGCGCGGTGACCGGCGACTCCATCGCGGTCGACGGCTGCTGTCTCACCCTGATCGACCAGGGCGACGGCTGGTGGGACGCCGACGTCTCCGACGAGACGCTCAAGCGCACCACCATCGGCGACCGCCAGCCGGGCGACCGGGTCAACCTCGAGCGCCCCGTCCGGGCGGACGGCCGGCTCGGCGGGCACATCGTGCAGGGCCACGTGGACGGCGTCGGCGAGATCGTCGACCCGGCCCTCGACCTCCGGGTGCGCATGCCCCGCGAGCTGCTCCGCTACGTCGTCGAGAAGGGCTCGATCGCCGTCGACGGGGTGAGCCTCACCGTCGTCGACGTCCTCGACGACGGCTTCACCGTCGCGCTCATCCCCCACACCGCCGCCGTGACGACGTTGGGCCACAAGGGCCCTGGCGATCGCGTCAACCTCGAGGTCGACGTGACGGTCAAGTACGTCGAACGCCTGCTCACCTGGAACGCGGACGCTGCGCCCGCGGCCCCGTCAAAGGACAACTGATGCCCTTCGCCAAGATCGAAGACGCCGTCGCCGCCATCGGCCGCGGCGAGATCGTGATCGTCGTCGACGACGAGGACCGCGAGAACGAGGGCGACCTCATCATGGCGGCCGAGGCCGCCACGCCTGAGGCCATCGCGTTCTTCCTGCACCACACCTCGGGCGTCATCTGCGCGCCGGTCACCCGGGAGCGGGCACGCGAGCTCGACCTGCCCCTGATGGTGGCCAACAACACCGAGAGCATGCGCACGGCCTTCACCGTCAGCGTCGACTACCGGCACGACACCACGACGGGCATCTCGGCGCACGATCGCGCCACCACGATCAAGTCCCTGGTCGACCCGGCGACGCGGCCCACGGACCTGCTGCGCCCCGGGCACATCTTCCCGCTGGAGGCCCGCGAGGGCGGCGTGCTCAAGCGCGCCGGCCACACCGAGGCGGCGATGGACCTGGCCCGCATGGCCGGCCTGTACCCGGCGGGCGTTCTGTGCGAGCTGGTCAACGAGGCCAAGGACGACATGGCGCGGGTGCCGGAGCTCGAGCGCTTCGCCGAGGAGCACGGCCTGCTCCTCATCTCGATCGCCGACCTGATCCGCTACCGCCGCCAGACCGAGAAGCTGGTCAAGCGGGTGGCCGAGGCCCGCATCCCCACCCAGTGGGGCGACTTCACCTGCTACGCCTACGAGTCGGTCATCGACGGCCAGACGCACCTGGCGTTCGTGCGGGGGGCCGTGCAGGGCGAGGACGACGTGCTCGTGCGGGTGCACAGCGAGTGCCTCACCGGCGACGTGTTCGGCTCGCTGCGCTGCGACTGCGGGCCCCAGCTCGACGAGGCGATGCGCCGCATCGCCGAGGAGGGTCTCGGCGTCGTCGTGTACCTGCGGGGCCACGAGGGCCGCGGCATCGGCATCGGCCACAAGCTCCAGGCCTACGCCCTGCAGGAGCAGGGGCACGACACCGTCGACGCCAACATCGCACTCGGCATGCCGGTCGACAGCCGCGAGTACGGCATCGGCGCGCAGATCCTGGTCGACCTCGGCATCACCACCATGCGCACCCTCACCAACAACCCGGCGAAGCGCGGTGGGCTCGAGGGCTTCGGCCTCAGGATCACCGAGCGGGTGCCCCTGCTCACCGAGCCGAACCCCGAGAACATCGCCTACCTGCGCACGAAGCGGGAGCGGATGGGTCATCTTCTGGAGGGGCTCGACGATGTGCTCTGATGCATCCCGCGGAGCGACCACGACACGGGAGGCATGAGTGGCCGAGGGCACTGCCCGGGCGGGAACGCCCGCCGGGCTCGACGGGGCAGGGCTGCGCGTCGGCGTCGTGCGGGCCCGCTGGAACACGCCGATCGTCGACCGACTGGCGGAGGGTGTGGCCCGGGGGTTGAAGACCCTCGGCGTCGCCGCCGACGACGTGGTCGACGTGCCGGTGCCGGGGTCGTTCGAGATCCCGTTCGGCGCCCGGGCGCTCGCGACCTCCGGTGAGGTCGACGCGGTGATCTGCATCGGCGCGGTCATCCGGGGCGAGACGACGCACTACGACATCGTCGCGGGCGAGTGCGCGAGCGGCGTCCAGCAGGTGCAGCTCACCACCGGGGTGCCGGTCGCCTTCGGCGTGCTCACCACCGAGGACGAGGCCCAGGCCCTGGCGCGGTCCGAGGGCCCCGGCGGGCACAACGTGGGCGAGGAGGCGGCCGTGGTCGCCGTGGAGATGGCCCGCATCGCCCAGCGCTACGCACCGGCCTGAGCCGCCGGGCGCTCCAGCGCGCGGGCAGCAGCGCCCAGACCGGTCGTTCGCGTTTGCCTGAGCCGCCTCGGTGGGGCGTACCCTCCACGCGTGCTGAAGCTCGTCCTCCCCAAAGGCTCCCTCGAACGCGCCACCCTCGAGTTGTTCGAGGCCGCCGACCTGACGGTCAACCGCTCCTCCAGCGTGGAGTACAAGGCGACGATCGCCGACCCGCGCGTCGACGAGGTGCGCATCCTGCGCCCGCAGGAGATCCCGTCGTACGTGGCGGACGGTCTCTTCGACCTGGGCATCGCCGGGCGGGACTGGGTCGAGGAGACCCAGAGCGACGTCGTCCTCCTGGGTGAGCTCGCCTATTCGAAGGCGACGGCCAAGCCGTTCCGCATCGTCGTGGCGGTGCCCGAGGACTCGGCGTGGGACAAGGTCGAGGACCTGCCCGACGGGGTGCGAGTGTCGACCGAGTACCCGGGGCTCACCCGCCGGTTCTTCGCCGATCGCGGCGTCGACGCCGACGTGCGGCTGTCCTACGGCGCCACGGAGGCCAAGGTTCCCGACATCGTCGACTGCGTGGTCGACGGCACCGAGACGGGGCGGGCGCTGCGGGCCGCCAACCTCAAGATCATCGGCGAGATCCTGCCCAGCTACACGGCCCTGATCGCCAACAAGGCGGCCTACGCCGACGACGAGAAGCGGCACGCCATGGAGCAGCTCAAGGTGCTGCTCGACGGCGTGCTCGAGGCCCGGGGCAAGGTGCTGGTCAAGCTCAACGTCGCCCGGGCCGACCTCGACGGCGTCATCGACCTGGTGCCGTCCATGAAGGCCCCGACGGTGTCCGAGCTGTTCGGCGAGGGCGGCTACGCGGTCGAGACGGTGGTGGCCAAGTCCCAGATCAACACGCTGATCCCGGCGCTCAAGGACGCCGGCGCCACCGACATCATCGAGCTCCCGCTGTCGAAGATCGTCCACTGATGACGGTCGTGCCCAACGCCGCGGCCACCGGTGTCGTCGAGACCTTCGACGACCCGCGGGGGCTGGGCGAGCTGCGCACCGACGAGGGGGACGTGCTGCCGTTCCACTGCACGGCGATCGCGGACGGGTCGCGCACGATCGCCGAGGGCACGCCCGTGCGGTGCACGATCGTCGCGGGCCGGCTGGGCCGCTGGGAAGCGGCCGACATCACGCCGCTGTAGCTGTAGGGCTGGGTCCCCGGGCGCGGCTCCGGTTCCCCGTTGTTCCGAATGCCCGGCGCCGGGTCAGTCCTCGACCGGCTCGCCGATGGCGTCGAGCAGCACGCGGGCGTAGCGCTCGCCGCCGGCCGGCGTGAGGTGGATGCCGTCGGCGTTGCGCACCGTGACCGTGCCGTCGGCCGCGCACACCTCGGCCTCCCACGGCTCGCAGGGGAGCGTCAGGTGGAAGGCGCCGTCCGGGCCGAGCAGGGGAGCGGGGTCGACGATCGCGACCTCGGGCCGCTCGGCCGCGATGTCGCGGTACATGGCGCGGATGGCGGCCGCGGCCGGCTCCGACGCCGGCTCGCCCACCGGCGGCGGCAGCACGATGTGGATGCGCGCGTCCGTGTCGGCGAACAGGTCGAGGATGCCCGGCATGATCTCGGCGTAGGCGTCCGCGATCGTCTGCGGGTCGCGCGGCGGACCCCCCTCGGGGTGGATGCACGGCGTGTTGTCGTTGCCGGCGAACGAGATGATCAGGTGCTCGGGACCCGCCGCCGCGAAGTCCTCGAACGCGTCCATCCAGTCGCAGGGGGCGCTGCCGCCGAAGGCGACGCTCTCGACGGTCAGTCCCTGGGCGTCCGCGTGCGCCTGCATCTGGTCGCGAGACTGCTCGATGAGCGAGTCGCCGACCACGGCGATGTCCGGAGCCGGGGAGGCGCCGTCCCCGTCGCCGTCCCCCTCGTCGGACGCCGACGACACCGCGAGCACCGACGCTCCGGCCACGAGCGCGACGAGCACCACCAGAGCCCCGATGAACAGGCCGCGCCGGCGCGGCCCACCCGCCGTCGTGCCGGGCTCCGCGCCCGTGTCCCCAGTCGGTGTCACCGCTGTCGCCGGCCGGTCAGTCCCCGGCGGGTGCCGCGGCCGCGCCGCCGGACGCCTCGACGAAGGCCAACCGCAGCTGGTGGACCGCCTGCGTCAGCGGGGTCTGCGCCTCGCCGAGCCGCGACCCCAGGGCGTCGACCACCGCCGCCAGGGCGTCGATGGCGATGCGGGCCTCCTCGAGCTTCGGCTCGGGCTCCGACAGGTGCAGCGCCGCCACCTCGTAGAACTGCAGGGCCTGCTGGCCGACGACGAGGCCGGCCGGGGTCTCGAGCAGCTGCTGGCGGGCGGCGTCCATCTGCCGGGCGTACTCCTCGGCCGCAGCGCGCTCCTCGGGCGTCAGCTCGCGCTCCTCGCCCGGAGCGCCTGGCGGGGGACCCGCCTGCACGCCCGGCTGGGGCCCGGCCTCGGGGCCCGGCGACGACGGCGGGGGGCCGCCCGGTGCCCGGCCACCCGGGCGATCGACGGGGTGCTCGCCGGAGGGAGTCCATAGGCTGCTCATCGACCCAGACGGTAGCGGAGCGGGCGACCACCACCACGCCGGGCGACCGCACGTTGTGGACACGCCGTGCCTCGCTGCTACCCTACGTCGCACAACTTCAAGGAAAGCGGGGTCCGCCCCGGCAGCACTCGTTGTCGGGACCGGGGAGCCCCCACCCGGCCACCGCCGCAAGGCACCGTGCGCCCGGGTCGATCGCTCCACAGGGCTCTGCCCTACGCGGACGTCGGCTTTCCTCCGGCGTCCGTTCTCGTTTTTCGGCGGGGGTCGGGTTGGCAGTTCTGACAGCCCATGCGTACGGAGGTGTCTGCGCATCCATGAGGAGTGAGCGGCGATAGCTACGCCGGCGAACAACGAGCCCCGGATCAACGAGCGCATTCGCGCACGCGAGGTACGCCTCGTCGGTCCGGACGGTCAGCAGATCGGCATCAAGCCCCTGCCCGAGGCCCTGTCCATCGCCCGTGCTGCAGATCTCGACCTGGTCGAGGTGGCAGCGCAGGCGAACCCGCCCGTGTGCCGGATCATGGATTACGGCAAGTACAAGTACGAGGCGGCGCAGAAGGCCAAGGAATCCAGGCGCAAGGCGAGCAACGTCTCCCTGAAGGAGATGAAGTACCGCCCGAAGATCTCCGGTGGCGACTTCGACACGAAGACGCGCAAGGTCGCCGGGTTCCTGGAGGAGGGTCACAAGGTCAAGGTCACGCTCACGTTCCGTGGGCGCGAGATGCACCACCCCGAGATGGGGCGGCGCATCCTCGATCAGGTGGTCGCCGCCGTCGAACACCTGGGGAAGGTCGAGATCTTCCCCCGGCAGGACGGTCGCAACATGACCATGGTGCTCGGCCCGGACCGCAAGGCCCAGGCGGCGAACGAGCGAGCCAAGCGCAAGTCCGAGGCCGAGGACACCGCCCAGGCGGCGTCGCCGGCCGAGTCCAGCGACAGCGCTCAGGGCAGCCCCACGGCCGACCCGGGGGCCGACACGCCGACGACCGATCCCACGCCCGTCAACGCGGCCGGTGCCGCCGAGTCGGGTCAGCAGACCCAACAGGAACAGCCGAGCGACGGCTAGGGCGGCACCCCCGCCCGGCCGACGCCCGACGACACGAGGACACGTCATGCCCAAGATGAAGACCCACCGCGGCGCAGCCAAGCGGTTCAAGATCACCGGCACCGGCAAGCTGCGCCGCCGCCAGATCAACAAGAACCACATCCTCGAGAAGAAGGCCCCGGCCCGCAAGCGCCGGCTCAGCCGCGAGGAGGGCGTGGCGCCCGGCGACGAGGCCCGCATCAACAGGATGCTCGGCCGGCGCTGAGCCGAACGTCGGGTGTTCCCCTGCGGGCACCCGGCACCCCGGCGCCGCGCCCGATGCGCATCGCCGTCCCTCACAGCTGATCGACGAAAGGAGCTCCCCGTGGCCCGGGTGAAGCGATCCGTCCACTCCAAGAAGAAGCGCCGCGTCACGCTCGAGCGCGCCAAGGGGTACTACGGCAACAAGAGCCGTTCCTACCGCGCGGCCAACGAGCAGGTGATGCACAGCCTGCAGTACGCCTACCGCGACCGCCGCGCCCGCAAGGGCGACTTCCGGCGGCTGTGGATCCAGCGCATCAACGCCGCCTGCCGCCTGAACGGCACGAGCTACAGCGTGTTCGTGGCCGGTCTCCGCACGGCCGGCGTCGAGGTGGACCGCAAGGTCCTCGCCGACCTGGCCGTCACCGACGAGGCTGCGTTCGCGTCGCTGGTGGCGACTGCGCTCGCCGCCCTCGAGGACTCCGCGACGACGACCGCGTCGGCCTAGAGCCGGCGGGCACGTCACGACGGCGATGGCCGACCCGATCGGCATCCGCCATCACAGCATGCAGCGGCTGCGGCGCCTCTCGAGGCGCCGCAGTGCGCGTTCGGACGAGGGCGCGTTCGTCATCGACGGGCCGCTGCTGCTGGCCGAGGCGCTCGATGCCGGGGTGCCGGTGGACGAGGTCGTGGCCGCTCCGGCCTGTCCCGCCGATCTCTTGGCGCGGGCGGCGGCGGCCGGCGCCGACGTCCACGAGACACGGGCCGGCGACCTCGCCCGGGTCGCCGACACGATGACGCCCCAGCCCGTGGCTGCGATCGCCCGGTTCCCGGTGGTCACGGCCACCGAGGCGGCGGCCGCAGCGGGCCCGCTGGCGCTCGTGCTCGTGGGGGTTGCCGATCCCGGCAACGCGGGCACGCTGCTCCGCTCGGCCGAGGCCGCCGGGGCGGGGGCCGTCCTCTTCTGCGACGACGCGGTCGACCCGTACTCGCCCAAGTGCGTGCGGTCGTCCGCCGGGTCGGTGTTCCGGCTGACGATCGCTCGCGAGGGCGACGCCGGCGCTGCCCTCGACGCGCTGGCGGCCGCCGGACTGCACACGGTCGCCACGCTGGCGCGCGACGGCCGCCCCTACGACGAGGTCGACCTCGGCCGTCCCGTCGCGGTGGTGCTGGGCAGCGAGGCCCACGGGTTGCCCGACCACCTGGTCCACCGCATCGGCACGGCGGTGACCATCCCGATGGCGGGCGGCGCCGAGTCGCTCAACGTGGCGATGGCGGGCACGATCCTGTGCTTCGACGCGGCACGCCGGCGACGGGCCGA
This sequence comes from Acidimicrobiales bacterium, assembly GCA_036280455.1. Lineage (GTDB taxonomy): Bacteria > Actinomycetota > Acidimicrobiia > Acidimicrobiales > VFJN01 > ZC4RG19. The sequence goes on along the minus strand of DASUQS010000088.1, from coordinate 6,720 downwards.
CGACGCCGGAGAGGCGTCCGCCCCGCCGGCCACGACGCCGCATGCCGGGCAACCGGCCACACCGCCCGACGCGCCGCCCGGTGCACCGGGCAATCGACTGGACGACACGCCGCCGCGGGCGGCAGGGTGCACGACGAGATGAGCGACAAGAGCCCCACCCCGACATCGGCCGACGACCTGGTGGTCGAGGTCGGCCGCCTCGAGGACGACGCACGGGCCCGCCTCGCCGCGGCCGCCACGGCCGACGAGCTGCGCGCCGCCGAGGCCGAGGTCCTGGGCAAGCGTTCGCCGCTCACCGCCCTGCGACGCCGGCTGGGAGGGCTCGACGACGACGGCCGCCGCACGGTCGGCAAGGTGCTCAACGCCGCCAACGAGGCCGTGAAGGCCGCGGCCGTGGAGCGCCGCGCGGTGCTCGACGCCGCCCGGCGGGCCGAGAAGCTGCTGGCCGAGCGCCTCGACCTGACCGAGGTCCTGCCCGACGGCACGGCCGGGCACCTGCACCTGGTGACCCAGGCCATCCAGGAGCTCGAGGACGTCTTCGTCGGCATGGGCTTCACGGTCGCCGAGGGGCCCGAGGTCGAGTCCGACTGGCACAACTTCGGGGCGCTCAACTTCCCGCTCGGCCACCCGGCCCGCGACATGTACGACACGCTCTACGTCACCTTCGGCGAGCCGGGCACCACGCTCCTGCGCACGCACACGTCGCCGGTGCAGGTCCGGGTCATGACCGACACCCCGCCGCCGTACTACGCGGTGATGCCCGGCCGGGTGTTCCGCTCCGACACGGCGGACGCCACCCACATGCCGGTGTTCCACCAGATCGAGGGCCTGGTCGTCGACCGCGACATCACGTTCGCCGACCTGGCCGGCACGATCGACGCGTTCACGAAGGCCTACTTCGGCGGCGACTTCACGTCGCGGCTGCGGCCCTCGTACTTCCCCTTCACCGAGCCCTCGGCCGAGTTCGACATCCAGCGCCCCGACGGCACCTGGCTCGAGCTGGGCGGCTGCGGGATGGTGCACCCCAACGTGCTCACCAACTGCGGGCTCGACCCCGACGAGTGGCAGGGCTTCGCCTTCGGCTTCGGCATCGACCGGCTCGCCGCGGCCCGCCACGGGGTCGACGACCTCCGCGACCTGTTCACCAACGACATCCGCTTCCTGACGCAGTTCTAGGGCTCTGACCATGAACGTTCGCCATTCGTGGTCAGAACCCACGCGTCACGCCCGGATCGTGACCCCCCGAGGACACCGATGAAAGTCCTGCTGTCCTGGCTCCGTGACTTCGCCCCGATCGAGGGCGACCCCGTCGCGCTCGGCGAGCAGTTGAGCGATCTCGGCATGGCCGTCGAGCAGCTCGACCTGCTCGGCGAGGGCCTCGACGGCATCGTCGTGGCCGAGGTGCTGGCCACGCGCCCGCACCCGAACGCCGACAAGATCCAGCTCGTCGACGTCGACGCCGGCGACGGCGAGGCCCTGCAGATCGCGTGCGGCGCCTTCAACATGGCCCCTGGCGACCTGGTGCCGCTGGCGACGTTGGGCACGACCATGCCCAACGGCATGGAGATCGGCCGGCGCAAGATGCGCGGCGAGTGGTCGAACGGCATGTTGTGCTCGGCCCGCGAGCTGGGCCTCGGCGGCGACCACGCCGGCATCCACATCCTGCCCGCCGGCCTGCCGGTGGGCGCGCCGTTCGTCGAGGCGATGGGCATCGAGTCCGACGCCCTGTACGACCTGGAGATCAACCCCAACCGGCCCGACGCCATGTCGGTCGCCGGGGTCGCCCGCGACCTGGCGGCCCGCCTGGGCGTGCCGTTCGCCCTGCCCGAGCCGGCGGTCGACGAGGTGCCGGGCGCTGCGCTCGACGACGTGTCGATCGAGATCGAGGCGCCGGACCTGTGCGGGCGCTTCGTCGCCCGCGTGCTGCGGGGCGTCACGGTCGGGGAGTCCGACCCGGCGATCGCCCGGCGCCTGACCCTGCTCGGGATGCGGCCGATCAACTCGCTCGTCGACGTGTCCAACTACGTGATGCTGGAGCTGGGCCAACCGAACCACCCCTACGACCTGGCCAAGGTGCGCGGCGGTGGCCTCCGGGTCCGACGGGCCCGCGCCGGCGAGAAGATGGTGACGCTCGACCTCGTCACCCGCACCTTCACCGGCGACGACCTGCTGATCTGCGACGCGGAGGACACCCCGGTCGGCATCGCGGGTGTCATGGGCGGCGCCGACACCGAGATCGATGCGTCGACCACCGACGTGCTGCTCGAGATGGCCTGGTTCCTGCCCATCTCCATCGCCAAGACGTCGCGCCGCCTGCGGCTGCGATCGGAGGCCTCGGCCCGGTTCGAGAAGGGCACCGATCCCGAGGTGATCGACCTCGCCCAGCGGCGGTTCGCCGAGCTCGTGGCGCCATCGGGCGCACGCATCGAGGCCGGGTCGGTCGACGTGCGGGGCGAGCTGCCCGACCGTCGCCCGGTCCGGGTGCGCACCGCCCGCGTCAACCGCCTGCTCGGTACGCAGCTCCAGGCGGGTGAGATCGCCGACCTGCTGGCGCCGATCGGCTTCGCCGCCACGGTGGAGGGCGACGACACCGCGGTGTCGATCCCGTCGTGGCGCTACGACTCGACGGCCGAGATCGACGTGGTCGAGGAGGTGGCCCGGCTCTACGGCTACTCCGCCCTCGGCACGCGCCTGCCCCCGTCGCCCCACGCCGGCCGGCTGACCGACCGCCAGCTCGAGCGGCGGCGCCTGCGGTCGCTGCTGGTGGGACGGGGCCTGTCCGAGGCCATGCCGCTGCCGTTCCTGGCGCCGGGAGACCTCGAGCGCAGCGGTCTGTCCGGCGACGGCATCGAGATCGCCAACCCGCTCGTCGCCGAGGAGTCGGTGCTCCGCACGTCCCTGCTGCCCGGCCTGGTCAAGGCCCTCGCCACCAACGCCGCCCGCCGCAACACCGGCGTGGCGCTGTGGGAGCTCGGGCACGTGTTCCGCCGGCCCGCGGGCGCGGCGGCCGGCGGAGCGGTCGACGCTCCCGCCGGCGGTGACGGCACCGGGTGGGGCTCCGACCGCACCGACACCCCGCTGCCCGACGAGCGCGAGATGCTCGGTGTCGCGCTCGGCGGGCGCGACGCCAGGGCGGCCGTGCACGAGTGGCGGGCCGTCGCCGAGCTGCTCGCCCTGGCGGGTGCCACCCTGCGCAACGGCTCGGTGCCCGGCCTGCATCCGACACGGTCCGCCCGCATCCTCGGCCCCGGCGCCGAGGCGCTGGGTGCGGTGGGCGAGGTCGATCCCGTCGTGCTCGAGGCCCACGGCATCGAGGAGCGGGTCGGCTGGCTCGAGGTCGACCTCGACGTCGTCGCCGACCTCGAACGCGATCCCCACCTGTACCGGCCCGTCAGCGTCTACCCCTCCAGCGACATCGACCTGGCGTTCGCGGTCGACGACGGCGTACCGGCCGACGCGGTGGAAGGCGCCCTGGTGGCGGCCGCCGGGGACCGCCTGGCGTCGCTCCGGCTGTTCGACGTCTACCGCGGGGCGGGCATCGCCGAGGGCCGCCGCAGCCTGGCCTACACGCTGCGCCTCGACGCTCCGGACCACACGCTCACCGACGACGAGGTCGCCGAGGTCCGCCGCCGGTGCATCGAGGCCGTCGAGTCCTCGCTGCCGGCGACCCTCCGGGGCTGAGGCGCGCTACCGGGCTGCGCCGACCCGGTCGGACGGCTCGCCGGCCGATCCACGGGCCGGCGCATCCAGCGAGACGTCCCGCAGCGCCACCAGCAGCACACCCATGGCCACCGCCACCGACAGCGCGACGAGGCCGAGGCTGACGGCGTAGGCCTCCTCGAGCCCGGCGTCGGTGAGCGGCCCGGCGTCGATCGCGTCCAGCACGCGAGGCAGTCCGATCAGGTCGACGATCCCGCCCGCCGCGGCCACCACCGCCAGGGGCAGGTAGATCCAGGGGCTGACCCGTGCGGCGGGCGGGTCGCCCGTGCCCCGCCACACCACGAGGGCACCGCAGGCGCCCAGCGCCATGCCCAGGACGAGGAAGACCGCCCCGATGGCGTCGCTGGTGCGGTGCCAGCCGGCTTCGAGCGTGGCGGCACCGAGGGCCGCCGCGTAGGACCCACCGAGGAGCGCGGCCGGTCCCCGCCAGCGATGGGGCACGACGAGGACGAACGCCACCGCGGTGGCGACCGCGATGGTCGTGTGTCCGCTGGGGAACACGTTGCCGAGCAGCCACGGCGGGGCGTTCGGGTCGAGATGCGGCCGGGGAAGGATGATCTTCTTCAGCACCTCGGTGGTGAGGATCGAGACGCCGATCACCGCGCCCGCACCGAGGGCGAGGCGTGGCCGACCCCGGGCCAGCGCCACCGCCATCACGGCGGCGATGGCGCCGACGAGCGACCACACGGACACGGTGGCCAGGAGCTCCGTCGCGCTCGTGGTTCCGCCGCGCAGCTGGTTGCGCCGCAGACCGAACACGGCGTTCTCCACCCGCTGGCCGCGCGCCGTCTGGGCGCTGAGCACGTAGGTGACCACCACGACGCCGAACGACGCGAGGCCGAGGGCGAAGAGCCGCAGGGCGATGCGGATCGACCGTGCGTCACCCGGGCCGTGCGGACGCAGGGGCGGGCGGGTGCGGGGGGCGGTGGACGTCACCGGCGAGGGTCGGCGATGCCGACGCGCACGGCGAACAGGGCGGCCTGCGTGCGATCCCGGACCCGCAGCTTGGCCAGGACGCTCGACACATGGGTCTTGACGGTCTTCTCGGAGACGAACAGCTCGGCCGCCAGGTCGCGGTTGCTCAGACCCCGGCCGAGCCCGGCCAGCACCTCGCGCTCCCGTGCGGTCAGGCGGGCGAGGTCGGGATGGTCGACGGGCGGCGCCGACACGCCCGTGGACGGTGCCCCGGTCGCCGGGTCGCGGTCCGTCGCAGGCACGGTCATCGAGGCACCCCGAGCCGACGACCCGTCCCCGGTCGACGCACCGGTCGGCGATGCGGGCGACGGCGACCGGGGCGGCTCGGCGGCGACGCGTGCCATGACGACGGCGGTGGCCTCGGGCGCCAGCATCTGCTCGCCCCGGTGCACCGCCCGGATGGCGTCGCCCAGCGCCGCCGGCCCCGAGTCCTTGAGCAGGTAGCCGTCCGCGCCCGCCTGGATGGCCGGGATGACCTGGTCGGCCCCGCTGAAGCTGGTGAGCACCAGGATGCCGACCGGCTGCCCCTCGGACCGCAGGCGGCGGATCGCTTCGATGCCGTCGACGTCCGGCATCACCAGGTCGGTGAGCAGCACGTCGGGCCGGACGTCCCGCACGACCCGGATCGCCTCCTCGCCGTCGCCGGCCTCGCCGACGACGGCGAAGCCCTGCGACTCGAGGTAGGAGCGCAGCCCCTCGCGGACGACGGGGTGGTCGTCGCTGACGACGACGCGGATCGGCTCGTCGCGCCGGGCACCGTCGGTCATGCCGGGAACCTGAGCTCGACGGTGGTGCCGTTCCCCGGGGAGGACGTGACCGTGAGCGCACCACCCAGCGAGGCCGCCCGCTCGTGCATCGACGTGAGGCCGAGCCGGCGCGCCCGCACGCCGCGGGTGTCCGGATCGAAGCCCTTCCCGTCGTCGATCACCTGCAGGACGATGTCCATGGGGCTGGTGGCCGTGCCGCCGGTGGGACCGGTGCCGTCGCCGTCTCCGGATCCGCGACCGCGCGTGCCGGCCACGTCCGCCGGCTCGCCCGCCCCGGCCGGGCCGCTCCGGCCCTCGGCGCGCAACGTGACCTGCACCCGACACGGTCCGGCGTGGCGGAGGGCGTTGGTGACGGCCTCCTGGGCGACGCGCAGCACCTGGTGCTCGGCGGTGGGGTCGAGGTCGGGCAGGTCGTCGATGTCGAGGTCGAGCGGCACCTCGTGGGCCCGGGCGGCGACGCGCAGGTGATCTCGCAGGGCGGCCGCCAACCCGTCGCGCTCGAGGTCGGCGGGGCGGAGGCCCTCGACGGTGCCGCGCAGCTCGCCCGCCAGCCGGCCGGACAGCGTCCGCACGACGGTGAGCTGTTCGGCGGCGGCCGCCGGATCGTCCTCCAGCAACCGGGTGGCGGTCTCGGCCGCGAGCTGCAGGCTGAACAGCGACTGGCTCATCGCATCGTGCAACTCGCGAGCGAGTCGGGCGCGCTCCTGCACGAGGGCCAGCTCGCGGCTGTCCTCGAAGAGCCGCGCCTGGTCGATGGCGATCGCGGCGTGGGACGAGAGCAGCACCACCGCGTCCTCGTCGGCCGAGGTGAACGCCGGGCCGTCCTCCTTGTCGGTCAGGTAGAAGGCGCCCACGATGTCGCCGGCCGACACGATGGGGACGCCCAGGAACGAGCGCATCTCGGGATGGGCGGCCGGCCACCAGCCGCGAAAGCGCGGGTCCCGGGTGATGTCGGGTGTCCGGTAGGGCGAGGGGTCGACCAGCATGGCATCGAGCAGCCCGTGGGTGCGGGGGAGGGGACCGAGCTCGGCGATCAGCTCGTCGCTCATGCCGACGGTGATGAACTGGGCGAACTCGTCCCCGTCCGGCTCGGGGATGCCGATGGCGGCGTAGCGGGCGCCCACCAGGTCACGGGCACGGGCGGCCAGCTCCGCGAGGACGCGGTCGAGCGTGGACCCCAGCGTCACCGCTCGCACGGCGGCCGACAGCGCAGCCAGCACCTCCGCCGCGGCCCCGGGCGCGGGCGCGTCACGGCCGG
>DASUQS010000087.1:0-2944 GCA_036280455.1 Acidimicrobiales bacterium | reverse complement strand
CGACGACGGCACTCTACAGACGCCTCGGCCCCGGGGCCGAGCCGGCGTGGGGGGCCCGCTCCGCAGCGGGCCTCGGCGAGCGGGTGCGCTATTGTCCAGCGCCGCCGCGGATCACCCCGCGTTGTCGAGCACCCACGCTGTCATGGTCTTCGTCGTCGCCTCCACACACTGCTCCCGGCAGCCGGCATGAGCGATCCTGTGTCGAAGCCTGATGTCGTGGCGGGCGCCGATGCCGCTTCCGGCGACGCCGACGTCGACCTCGAAGCAGACGCAGGAGCCGTGTCGCTCCGGCGCCGAGGGCTGACCCGCGCCGAAGGCCGATGGCTGCTCGCCCTCGTCATCCTCGGCCTGGTCCTGCGCATCGCCTGGCTGGTCTTCAACCACGTCGAGCCGCCGCGGCACTACCTCGAGTCCGGCGATCAGTTCTCGTACTGGTACTACGGCAACGGCATCGCGAACGGCGAGGGTGTCATCGACTACGTCACCGGCGAGCCGGCGGCGTACTACCCGATCGGCTATCCCGCGATCCTCGGCGGCCTCTTCTGGCTGGCGAAGCTCCTGCCGTTCGACGTCGACCTGATGCTCGTGGTGGGGATGTTCCACGTGGTGGTCGCTGCGGCCACCGTGCCGCTCACCTTCGTCGTGGGCCGCCGGCTCATCGGCCCCCGGGCGGGGCTGGTGGCGGCCGGGGTCATGGCGCTGTGGCCGAACCAGATCTACCAGGTCACGTCGTTGCAGCTCGAGATCACGTTCGTGTTCCTCGTGATGGCGGCCCTGGCCATCATCGTCGACCACGACTGGTCGGCCGGCCCGCCGAGCCGGCAGCGCCTCCTCGCCTTCGGCGCGGTCCTCGCGGTCTCTGCCCTGGTCCGCCCGTTCTCCCTGCCCATCCTCCTCGGTCTGTTGGTCGCCCTGCTCCTCACCCGCATCGGATGGCGCCGGGCCGTGGGGGCGGTGGCGATACCGGTCGCGGTCATCGTCCTGGCGTTCGTCCCGTGGACGGTGCGCAACTTCGACGCCTTCGGCGAGTTCGTGCCCTCGTCCACCAACATGGGCGACACGCTCTGCATCGATCGGAACCTCGACGCACAAGGTGGCTTCCGCTGGTCCACCCACGACGGCTGCGTCGACCCGGACCTCCCACCGGTCGAGCGGAACCGGGGCAACACCCGCAAGGCCATCCAGTTCGTGATCGACCACCCCGACCGCGAGCTCCTGCAGATCGCCCGGCGAGCCGAGCTGATGTTCGCCGAGGACCACGACGGCGTCGAGGCCGTCGAGACGATGGGCAGCGGGCCGATCTTCTCCGATGGCACCCGGAACCTGTTGGAGACGACGGCAGACAGGTACTTCCTCGTCGTCCTCGGCACCGCGATCCTGGGCCTTCCCTACCTCCTCTTGCGTACGTCACGTCACGAGCGGTGGCTGGTCCTCGTCCCGTACGCCGCGCTCCTGGCGATTCCGCTGCTGCTGTGGGGCAACCCACGCTTCCACCTCCCCCTCGCACCGTTCCTCGCGCTGTCGACCGCGGCGTTCGCCTGCACGGTCGACGGGCTGGTCCGCCGGTGGCGTCACTCGACCGCGGGTCCTCCCACCGGTCGCGACCATGAACCGGCAACCGAGCCGCGAGGCGGGGCGAGCCCGGACGGCCCCGAGAGCGACCGGCCCGATGCCACGGTCGGCGATCCCGTGCCGCACGGCGGTGCCGGGTCGCCGAGCACGGCGGGGTCCACCCTCGGGCCGTAGCGCCCGAGCTCGACCCATGACCGTCGGCCGCGCGGCCGATAGCGTGTCAGGTGGAATGAACGGACGCTCGCCAGCAGGCTCAACGCACGGTCCCAAGGCACCCGACGCCATCGCGGTGCACGGCGCCGACAAGCGGTTCGGCGACGTCGAGGTGCTGCGCGACGTCGATCTGCGGGTCGAACCGGGCGCGGTGGTGGCCCTGCTCGGGCCGAGCGGGTGCGGCAAGACCACCCTGCTGCGGACGATCGCCGGGCTGGAGCGCCTCGACGGCGGCGAGGTGCACATCGGCGACCGCCGGGTGTCGGGCCCCCGCGTCCACGTGCCGCCCGAGCGGCGCCGGGTGGGGATGGTCTTCCAGGACTGGGCCCTGTTCCCCCACATGAGCGTCGCCCAGAACGTGGGCTACGGCCTGCCGCGCGCCGAGCGGGCCGGCGCCCGGGTCGACGCCGCCCTCGCCATGGTGGGGCTCGCCGGCCTGGGCGATCGCAGCCCGGGCACCCTCTCGGGCGGCCAGCAGCAGCGGGTCGCGCTCGCCCGGGCTCTGGCGCCGCAGCCGGGCGTCCTGCTGCTCGACGAACCGTTCTCGAACCTCGACTCGGCGCTGCGGGTGCAGGTGCGCACCGAAGTCCACCAGCTGCTGGCGAAGCTCGAGGTCACCACCGTGTTCGTCACGCACGATCAGGAGGAGGCGTTCGTGCTCGGCGACGAGGTCGCGGTCATGGACTCGGGCCGGATCGTCCAGCAGGCGTCGCCCTCCGTCCTGTACGCCCGGCCGGCCACGCCGTGGGTCGCCACCTTCGTGGGCGACGCCAACCTGGTCGAGGGCACCGCCACCGGCCACACCGCTGCGACCGTCGTCGGGCCCGTGCTGCTGGAGGGCGAGCTCGACGGGCCGGTGCAGGTGGTGCTGCGGCCCGAGGACCTGCTGCTCGAACCGTGCGGGCCCGAGGCCGATCCCGACGGTGCCGTGCTCGGTGGTCCCGGCACCGTCGAGCTGTGTGAGTTCTACGGCCATGACACCGTCTACCTGGTGCGGCCCGACGAGGGCGGCGCTCCGTTGCGGGCACGGGCGGGGTCGGTACCACGGTTCGGGCGGGGCGACCGGGTCGCGATCCGTTACCAGGGCGCGCCGGCGGTGGCCTACGGCCCCTCCGCGAACGACGTTGCCGCGCACGGCACCGCCGCGGACGACCGCGTC
>DASUQS010000086.1:0-6628 GCA_036280455.1 Acidimicrobiales bacterium | reverse complement strand
CGGAGCGACCCCTCGTGCCTCGGGCCGACCGCTCGGGAGCAGTCGATCGGCGCAGCCTGTCCCGCACGGCCGGAGGGCGGTGCAGCGATGACCGCCGCCGGAGCCCATGCCGGGCCGCTCGACGGGGTGCGGGTCCTGGAGGTGGCGGTCGGGGTGAGCGACCTCGGGCTCGGTCACGCCGGGGGCGTGCCCGGGCGCCTGTTCGCCGACCTCGGCGCGACCGTGACGCGGGTCGTCGGACCCGCCGCGCCGATCGACGCCGAGGTCAGCTGGGGCCGCGTCTGGCACCGCGGCAAGGAGGTCGTCGCCGCCGCAGGGCCGGACGAGATCCGCCGCCTCCTGCTGGAGGCGGACGTGGCTTTCGTCTACGGCTCCGAGGCCGTGGTCGAGCGGCGCGGTCTCGGCTGGGCCGACCTTGGCGCCGCCCACCCCACACTCGTCTACGCCCGCTGCCGACCGAGTCGCACCGCCACGGGCGACGTGGACGACCAGGCCCTGCTCGTGGAGGCCAGGGCCGGGTTCTGCACGCAGCTCGCCGCCCACCGCGACGGCCCCATGCTCGTCGACGTGCGGGCCAGCTCCACGGGTGCCGCCTTCGTGCTCACCGCGTCGGCGCTGGCCCTGCTGTTGCGCCGGGAGCTGGAGGGCACCGGGGGCTGGGCCGAGACGTCGCTCTACGACGGGTTGCTCGCCACGCTCGGCTGCATGATCGGACGCTCCGAGCGGGCGGCCCCGAAGATCGAGTCGTACTGGGCGGAGGGTTCGTTCTTCCCCAACTTCCTCTACCGCTGCGGCGACGGCGAGTTGCTGCAGATCTGGTTCGGCGGCAAGGGGATGTACGACAGGGTCATCGAGGTGCTCGGCGACGAGCCCAGCACGGACGGCTACTACGCCGAGCAGACGAGCGGGCTGCTCCAGGACCGCGCCCGGCGGTGGCACGAGGTCTTCCCCACCCAACGACGGGAGGTCTGGATCGACCGGCTGCGCGGCGCCGGCGTGGCCTGCGAACCGGTGCTCGCACCCGGCGAGGCGCTGGCCGACCCGCACCTCGCCGAGATCGGCCTGGCGGTACGGGCGGGCGACGCCGATCACGGCGGCGAGCCCGGCGACGTCGTGGTCGGCTCGCCCATCGCGGTGCACCCGTTCACCGACGCGAGCGCGTCGGTGGGTGACGGCGTCGGGTCCGGCGGCATCGAGGCCGGGTCCGGCGATGGGCCCGGTGACGGCGACAGGTCCGGCGGCATCGGGGTCGGGTCCGGCGACGGTGATGGCAACGGCGGGGCGCCGCACGGAGGTCGCCTCGACGCACTCGTGGCCCAAGACCCCGATGCCGCCTCGTCCCCGATGGACGAGGCCGGCAACCGCACGACGTCCGTGTCCGCGCCCGGCGGGCGCGGGCTGCTCGACGGCGTGCGGGTCGTGGACTTCTCCGCGTTCGTGGCCGGCCCGCTGGCCGCAGAGGTGCTCGCCGACCTGGGTGCCGACGTGGTGAAGGTCGAGCCGCCGGCGGGTGAGGCGATGCGGGCGGCGGCCTACGCGATCGCCGCCTGCCAGCGGGGCAAGCGCAGCGTCGCCCTCGACATCACCGACCCGGCGGCGCGGCCGATCGTCGAGTCCCTGCTGCGCGTGGCGGACGTCGTGCTGCACAACTTCCGGGTCGGCGTAGCCGAGCGGCTCGGCATCGACGCCGACACCGTGGCGGCGCTGAACCCCGGGGCGGTGCACTGCCACGCCAGCGCCTTCGGGTCGCGGGGGCCCCGGGCCACCTATCCCGGCAACGACGCGCTCATGCAGGCGGTGACAGGCTTCGAGGTCGCGAACGGCGGGGAGGGCAACGACCCGACCGCGGCGACGTGGATCCCCGTCGACATGTCCGGCGGCTGGATCGCGGCGGCGGGCATCCTCGCCGGCCTCGTCGCCCGGGCCCGCACCGGCCGGGGGCAGCGGGTCGAGACGAGCCTGCTCGGCGCCGGGATGCTGCTGCACGGCGGGGTCTTCCTGCGCGACGGCAGGGTCGTGCGGGGCCCGGCCCTCGATGCGGACCAGACCGGCTACGGCCCCGGCTACCGGCTCTACCGGTGCGCGGGCGAGACGTGGCTGGCGGTGGTGATCCCCGACCCCGCGGCGTGGGACGCACTGCGCTCGTCGGTCGCACCGGACCTCCCCCCGACCTACGCCCCGGTGCGCGGTGGGGTGTCGGACGACGATGCCCGCAAGGCCGAGGCCGTGCTCGAGCGGGCCTTCGCCGCCCGCCCCGCGACGGAGTGGACGACCCGGCTCCCGACGCTGGGGGTGCTGTGCGAGGTCGTGGAGGACGTCGGCCGCGACGCGTTCCGCCGCCGCATCCTCGACGATCCGGTCAACCGCCAACTCGGCCGGGCTGTCAGCTACGAGACCGCCGACTGGGGTGGTTTCGAGCAGATCGGCCCGTTGCTGCGGTGCGGCCCGGACGCCGAGGGCGGCCCGTCGCTGCACCTGCCCGGGGTCGGCGAGCACACGGTCGAGGTCCTCACCGAGCTGGGCCGCACGCCCGACGAGATCGATGCCCTGCTTTCCGACGACGTCGCCCGCCAGTCACCCTGACCGTCGACGGCCCTGACCGCCGGCTGCGGCGGGAGCGGTAGCAGCGGCTACAGCAGGAGCCGCGGCGGCGAGCTCGACGGCCTCCAGGAGCACGGACGCGAGAGCCCGGGGCGCGGTGAGCATGAGGTCGTGACCCGCCCGGATCGGCGTGGTGGGCCAGCCGGCGGCGCTCGCCCACTGCCGGAACGGCAGGAGCGACGGGTCGGCTGTCACGGCGGACGTGGGGATCCGGTCGACCGCACCGGTCAGCCGGGTGGCATCGGTGAAGGTGGCGAGGGGGTGGTCGGTCAGGCGGGACCGCAGCATGGTCACGTCGGCGGGGTCGTCCACGCCGACGAGGGCGGGATCCGGCGGCGGTATGCGCCACCCGTCGCCGCGCTGGGCGGCGGCGGTCGTGATCGCCGTGCTCATCCACTCGGGTGCGAGCCCGAGGAGGCTGTCGCCATCGGCGCCGGTCCAGCCGTCGATCATCACGAGGCGAGCGACGGCGTCCGGTCGCCGGTCCGCGGCCTCGCGCACGACGAGCCCGGCGTAGCTGTGCCCGGCCAGCACGACGGGCGCGTCCGCCGCGTCGAGCACAGCGACGACGTCGTCGACGTGCGTGCGCAGCCCGACCGCCGGATCCAGCTCGTCGCGCCGCTCCGCGAGCCCGGTGAGGGTGGGGGTTCGCACGTCCACGCCGTGGGCGGCGAGCCGTGCGGTCACGCGGTCCCAGGACCAGGCGCCGTGCCACGCGCCATGGACGAGCACGAGCGCCGGCCGACGAGATGCGCCCATCACCGCACGACCGACACGTCGTAGTGCACCTCGTGGAGCGAGAACTGGTTGACCGCCACGGTGTGGACGCCGTTCAGCCAGGCGTAGCGCTCGTCGCCGGTCTCGAACAACGGGCTCGACCGGGCGTACATGTCGTCCGCGCCGAGCATCTCGCCGCCGAGGAGCTGCGCCAGCCCGGCGTCGTCCAGGACGGCACGACCGGTGCTGGTCACGGCCACGAGGGCACCGTCGTCGGTGCGCAACGTGGCCCGGACGTCGAGGCGGGCCACCCGGTCGGCGCCGACGAGCACCCAGTCTCCACCACCGGGCAGGACGTCGGCCCGGAGCTCGGAGCCTTCGCACCGCCCTCCCCCGATGACGTAGGTGGCCCGGGTGCCGAGCGGCGTCCGGTGCAGTTGGTGGGCGGCGAACTCGATGCGGAGCTGGCAGAGGGGCTCGAGCTCGGCGGCCACGGGGATGTCGATGAGAGCCATTGCGGCCACGGTGCGCCACCGTACTTGGAAAAGTCAAGCGTCTACTTCGATAGTCGGACCGGGTAGCGTCTGGGCATGGCTGCCCGCCGCTATCGCCAGCACTGCGCCGTGGCGAAGGCTCTCGACCTGGTGGGCGACCGCTGGACCTTGCTGATCGTCCGCGACCTGCTCGACGGGCCCCGGCGCTACGTCGACCTGCTCGACGGCCTGATCACCATCCCCACCGACACGCTGGCCGCGCGGCTCCGATCGCTCGAGGAGCACGGCCTCGTCGAGCGCGTGCGCCTGCCGCCCCCGGCGGACCGAGCGGTGTATCAGCTCACCGCGTCGGGCCGCGGCCTCGAGGCCGTGATCGACGCGTATGCCCGGTGGGGGCGCCACCTCGTCACCGAGCGCGATCCGGCCGATGCGGTGCGCCCGGAGTGGCTGGGGCTGGCGGTCCGGTCGCTGCTCCGGGCCGACCGCACCGGCGTCGACCTCGTGCTCGGCCTGCACACCCCCGACGGCGCCGTCGCGCTGCACGTCACCGACGCCGACGTCGAGACGCTCGACGGCACGACGCCGGCCGACGTGACCTTCTCGGCCACCGTGGAGGACCTCGCCGCCGCGCTCGCTCCTGCCCGCGCCGAGCAGCTCGCCGCCGAGGGCCGCCTCGGCGTCGAGGGCGACCCGGCTCAGGTCCGCCGGGTCGCCAGGTTGTTCGTCACGCCCGAGGCGTGACGGCGCTCAGGTCGCCAAGGCAGCGGCGAAGCCCTGGTGCAGGTGCTGGCACGCGGGTTCGTTGCGGCCGAAGACGACCGTGTCGACCAGGCCGGTGCGGAGGCCCGGCTCGGTGCGGGCCGCCACCCAGAAGTCCTCGCCGTCGACCACCGTCTCGCAGATCCACGGGGCCATCTCCACGAGCTTGGCCTGCTCCTCCTCCGGCAACCCCGGCCGGGCGTAGGCCGTGTGCACGACGAGGGACCGGTCGACGCCGTCGGGGACGATCTGCCACAGCTCGATGTGGCGGCTGTCGAAGGTCAGGCACGTGTTCGGGAACAACGAGTACTGGTAGCTGAAGTAGCGGTCGACGTCGCGCCACTCGTCCTCGGGCAGCGCCCGCAGGTCGTCGATCGATCGCAGCGCCGAGCAGTTCCGCAGGTGCGGGCCGAGGGCGTCGAAGGTGAGCACACCGCCGTATGCGTACGTCTTCAGCGTGTCCCGGTGCAGGTAGTCGAAGTGGTAGTTCTCCCGGTAGGTGTCGAGGGTGACCTTCCAGTTCGCCCCGACCGGATGGGTGTGCGTCTCGCCGTAGGGCGCCCAGTCGGCGAAGTCGAGCAGGCTGAGCTCCTCGGCCAGCTCGGGCCCCAGGTACTCGTCGATGTCGATCGGCGGCCCCGGCCGGAGGCACCCGACGACGAGGCCGTAGCCCTCGGCGACCGGCAGCGCCACGAGGCCCTTGTCCTCGCGGCACATGCCCGCGAACGCCGGTGCCGTGGGCACGCCGACCAGCCGGCCCTCCAGGTCGTACACCCAGGCGTGGAACGGGCACGTGAGACGGCGCGCCTCGCCGCACCCGTCGGCCACGCGCACGCCACGGTGACGGCAGGCGTTGGCGAAGGCGTGGGCCTTGCCGTCGCCGTCGCGCGTGAGCAGCACCGGCGTGCCGCACAGGTCGACCGTCTTGTAGGAGCCGGGCCCCGGCAGGGCGCCGGACAGGCACAGCACGAGCGGCGTGGCCTGGAACAGCTGGGCGACCTCGCGGTCGAGGTGGTCGGCCGACGTGTAGACCTCGGCGGGCACCTCGAGCACGTCGTCGCAGAAGTCGGTCGTACCGTTCTCGATGTGGTCGATCAGCCGGCGTACGAGGCTGCGGTCGAGTGCTTCCCGGTCCACGGCGTCCCCTCCGGTCTCGGAACTCGAAGCGAGTGTACACTCACTCTCTTAGGCCCGCCGCGGTGCCCATACCGTCGCCTTGGCGGAGCGCTACTGGGCCGCCTTCGCCGATCTCGACGCGGCGCAGGCATGCGACGAGCTGAGTGGCTCCGCCGACCCGTGAACCCCGGCGGGCGTTTCACGTCGTTCCGAATCGCCCCTAGCGCGCCGTCCAACCGCCGTCGACGACGATCGTCTGGCCCGTCGTGAAGCGGCCGGCGTCGCTCACCAGCCACAGCACGGCGCCGACCACGTCCTCGGCGCGGCCGTCGTCCGGTAGCGGCGTGTTGCGGCCGAGCCAGGCGCGGCCCTTCTCGGTGACGTACAGGTCTTCGGTGATCTCGCTGCGAAAGAACCCCGGCGCCACCGTGTTCACCCGGATGCGGTGCCGGGCCCACTGGACGGCGAGCTCCCGGGTCAGCCCCGCCAGCCCGGCCTTGCTCGCCGCGTAGGACGCCTGCGGGATGCCGGGTACGCCCACCTGCCCGCTGATCGAGGAGATGTTCACGATCGCTCCCCCGCCCGCCTCCACGAGGTGTGGGAACATCGCCTGGGACAGCCGCATCGGCGCGACCAGGTTCAGGTCGAGCGTGCGACGGATCGCCTCGGTCGTCTCGTCCTCGGCCCTGTCGCCGTCGGCGACGGCGCCGGCCGCGTTGACCATCACGGTGGGACGGCCGAGCCGCTCGACCACCTCGGGCACCACGGCCTCGACCGCGGCGTCGTCGAGCAGATCGGCAGCGATGGCCACACCGCCGATCTCGGCCACCAGCGCATCGAGCCGGTCACGGCGACGCGCCACGACGGCGACGGAGGCGCCCGCGCCGGCCAGCGTCCGGGCGACGGCGGCACCGAGGCCGGACGACCCGCCGGTGACGATG
>DASUQS010000085.1:0-13778 GCA_036280455.1 Acidimicrobiales bacterium | reverse complement strand
TCGAGAAGCTGCGCCAGCAGGTGCTCGACAGCTACGTCAACCGCATGACCGGCGCCGTCGAGAGCATGACGCCCGAAGACATGGCCCGCATGAAGGACATGATGGCCGAGCTCAACCAGATGCTGGAGGCGCGGGCGGCGGGGCAGGAGCCCGACTTCGACGGGTTCATGGAGCGCTACGGCGACTTCTTCCCGGAGAACCCGCAGAACCTGGACGAGCTGCTCGAGGTGCTGGCCCGACGCATGGCCGCCATGCAGGCGATGCTCAACTCGATGACGCCCGAGCAGCGGGCGCAGATCAGCGCGCTGTCCGACCAGCTGCTGGAGGACATGGACCTGCGCTGGCAGGTCGAGCAGCTCGGCAGCCAGCTCCAGGGGATGTTCCCCGACATGGGCTGGGGTCAGGGCTACGACTTCCGGGGCCAGGACCCGATGGGTCTGTCCCAGGCCGCATCGACCCTGGAGGAGCTGGGCGACCTCGACCGCCTGGAGCAGCTGCTGCGCAACGCCGCCAACCCGGGGGCGCTGGCCGAGGCCGACATCGACCGGGCCCGCGAGCTGCTGGGCGACGATGCGGCCCGCAGCCTCGACGAGCTGGGCCGCCTCACCCGCATGCTGCAGGAGGCCGGCCTGATCGACCAGCGCGAGGGCCGGCTGGAGCTCACGCCGAAGGGCCTGCGACGCATCGGCAAGAACGCGCTGAACGACCTGTTCGAGAAGCTGGCCCGCGACAAGCTGGGCCGCCACGAGCTCGAGCGCTCCGGCGTCGGCCACGAGCGCAACTTCGAGACCAAGCCCTACGAGTACGGCGACCCGTTCAACCTGCAGATCGAGCGCACCGTCCGCAACGCCGTCGCCCGCGCGGGTGGGGGTACGCCTGTGCGCCTGCACCCCGACGACTTCGAGGTCGAGCGCACCGAGCAGCTCGTGCGCTCCTCGACGGTGCTGATGCTCGACCTGTCGCTCTCGATGCCGATGCGCGACAACTTCCTCGCCGCCAAGAAGGTGGCGATGGCGCTGCACTCGCTGATCTCGACGCAGTTCCCCCGCGACTACCTGGGCCTGGTCGGCTTCAGCGAGGTGGCCCGGGAGATCCGCCCGCAGGACCTGCCCGAGGTCTCGTGGGACTTCGTGTACGGCACGAACATGCAGCACGGGTTCCAGATCAGCCGCCGGCTGCTGTCCCGCCAGGCCGGCACGAAGCAGATCATCATGATCACCGACGGCGAGCCGACCGCCCACTTCGAGCCGGGCATGCCCGAGCCGTTCTTCTCGTACCCGCCGGTGCGCGAGACGGTCGACGCGACCCTGCGCGAGGTGGTGCGCTGCACCCGCGACGGCATCCGCATCAACACGTTCATGCTCGACCCCAACGGGCACCTGCGCACGTTCGTCGAGAAGCTCACCCGCCTGAACCAGGGCCGGGCGTTCTTCACCTCGCCGGAGACGCTGGGCGACTACCTGCTGGTCGACTTCATCGAGCAGAAGCGCGAGATGCGCCGCGCCGGGGGCGGACGCCGCTCCGCCTGACGTCGTGTCTGCCCACCGTGTCCGCCCGCCGCGGACGCACGCCGGCGACGCTTCAGGACGAGCGGGGTGATGTGACCGGTTGCACAGCGCAACCGGATGTGGTCTGGTGTGAGCGCTGCGGTTGCACTCTGTAACCGCACGCGTGCTGAAGGAGCGCCCCGCCATGTCCTATGCCGACGGCCGCCAGATCCTCGACGCCGACAGCCACCTCATGGAGCTGCCCGGGTTCCTCGACCCGTTCATCGAGGCCGACATGCGCGACCGGCTGCGGAACCGCGAGATGAAGGCTCTCGTCCCCATGCTCGACAAGGCGACCGCGAACGCCGCGACCCGCCGCACCGACCCGGCGGCGCGGGCGGAGGCCGAGGAGCGACTGCTCCAGGACAAGGGCTGGCAGGCGATGGGCGCGTTCGATCCGGCCGAGCGCAGCGAGGTGCTCGACCTGTTCGGCTTCGACGGACAGCTCGTCTTCGCGACGTTCGCCACCGCCATGTTCACGGGGCGCGACGTCGACCTGCACTACGCCGGCAGCGCCGCCCACAACCGGGCCGTCGTCGACTTCTGCGAGGCCGACCCCCGCCTCCTGCCCGTCGGCTACGTGCCGCTCGTCGACCCGGACCAGGCCGTCACCGTTCTGAAGGAGGCGCTGGAGATCGGCTGCTCGGCGATCCACGTGCCGTCGACCGCGGCGGGCGAGCGCGCTCCGACCCATCCCGACCTCCACCCGTTCTGGCAGATCCTGAACGACGCCGGGGTGCCGTTCGTCCTGCACGTCGGGGGCGGCGGCAGGCTGCTCGACCGTGCGTTCCACAACAACGGCAGGCCGGTGACCGACCACCTCGGCGGCGGCGAGAACATCCGCTCCAAGGACTTCCTCGCCATCAGCAACTCGCCGTCGCTGTTCCTCGGCGCGCTGATCCTCGACGGCCACTTCGACCGCTTCCC
The DNA here is from genome assembly GCA_036280455.1 of Acidimicrobiales bacterium. Taxonomy (GTDB): domain Bacteria; phylum Actinomycetota; class Acidimicrobiia; order Acidimicrobiales; family VFJN01; genus ZC4RG19. Next base: position 11,304 of record DASUQS010000085.1, on the reverse strand, counting down.
CGACCTGCGGGGCGGCGCCATCGAGGAGGGCGCGAGCTGGGTCGTGTCGTGGCTGCACCAGCTCGACTTCGCCCAGCGGGCGTTCCGCCGCACCGAGAAGCCCCTCACCGAGCTGAAGATGAGCCCGTCCGACTACGTGCGCAAGCACCTCAAGTTCACGCCGTTCCCGGGCGAGCCGGTGGGCTGGATGATCGAGCAGGCCGGGCCTGAGCTGTTCATGTTCTCGACCGACTTCCCGCACCCCGAGGGCGGGCGCGACCCCAAGTCCAAGTTCGAGGACACGATGGGCGCCGTCAGCGACGTCGACAGGGACCGCTTCTACTTCGGGAACATGGCCGAGATGCTGGGCCGGGTCCCTGCGGTGGCCGGCTGACCTTCCGGCGGCGCGGGCGGCGTCCCGCGCGGCGGGACCATGTGATTCGGAGCGACGTGGAACGGAACCAGCGTGCCCGGCCCGGCGGGGGGGCGAACGCCCCTCAGCTGGGGTGCGGAGGGCGCCGCCCGTCCAGCGCACGCAGCCCGGCGAGCGCCATGTCGACGTAGAGGTCCTCGAGGAAGGTCCGCTGCTCGGCGGGCGCGCCCGCGGCCTGCGCCAGCACCGAGTTGATGCCCGACAGCGCGATCGCCAGCGCCGGCCGGGCCACGGCCTCGTCGAGGTCGAGGTCGTCGACGGCCAGGTCGGTGAAGAAGCGGACGGTGCGGCGGTCCCACGTGCGCTGCTCGCGCCGGAACGTGGCGTCGTGGCCGAAGGGGCGCAGCGGAGCGAAGACCCGCGCGTGGGTGCCGACGGCCTCGACCACCGCGTGGGCGAAGGCCCGCAGCTTCGGCTCGAGGCCCTCGGGTGCGGCGGCCACCTCGCGGGCGATGGCGCGGTCGAGGGCGGCGGCCTCGCGCCGGTAGAGCGCGGCGAGGATGTCGTCCTTGTTGGCGAAGTGCTTGTAGACGAGCGCCCGGGTGACCTCGGCACCCTCGGCGACGCTGCCCATCGTCACGCTCGACGGCCCGTTCTCGGTCACCAGCCCCTGGGCGACGTCGAGGAGCGCCTCGCGCCGCGCCTTCGCGTCGAGGCGTTCGGGCGGGGCGTCCACGAACGCACGTTGCGCCATCGGCCCATCTTGGCAGAGGCACCCGCAGAGGCGAGTACTAGGGCAGGAGACCGTCGAGGATGCCGGCCAACGTCGGGTCCGGATCGGGCGGCGGCGCCTCGCTGGTGGTCGTCGTCGCCTCAGTTGTGGTCGTCGTCGCCTCGGTGGTGGTCGTCGACGGCTCCGTCGGCGTCGGCGTCGACGGCGGGTTGGCCGTCGTCGACGGGTTGGTCGGTGCCGTCGTGCCGTCGGTCGTGGAGGTGCGCCGGGTGGTGCCCGTGGTGCCGGAACGGCGCGTGGTGGTCGTCGACTTGGGGACGATGGCACCGGTGACGGTGTCGACCGTCGTGTTGGGCGCCAGCGGGACGATGACCTCGTGCCCCGACTCGTCGACCACCCGGGCCCGCACGGGGTCGGGCCGCAGGATCTCGCCGCCACCGCCGAACGACACCGCGACGGCGGGCTGGCTGGGCGGAACGTCGACCGCGTTGCCGTCGCTGTCGGTGGGGAGCGTCACGCCGTCGACCGTCGGCGACGCCAGGTGCTCCTCTTTGGGGCCGCTGCGGTTCAGCCAGGCCATGCCGATGACGAGCACGACGACCGATGCGGCGATGAGGGTCGCACCCACGGCGGGGGGCGGTGACTTGATGGTTCCCCCCGACCTTCCGTCCCCCAGCGGCATGGCGCCATCTTGCAGCCTTACAGCGTTGCGCGCCAGGCGAAACGGGGTGTTTCAGCGCCCTTTCATCCTCCTTGTCGCGTCAGCGCGCGGTAGAGCTCCGCGGTATCGACGTCGAATGCCACGAGGAGCGCAAGGTCGACCTCGGTGGGCGTCGACCTCAGCGTCTCGACGGCGATGCGTGCTGCCAGGGGACGGGGGAACCGGTAGACGCCGGTCGAGATGGCGGGGAAGGCGATCGTGGCCGCACCGAGCTCGTCGGCGACCGCGAGGGAGCGCCGGTAGCAGGAGGCGAGGAGGTCGGCTTCGCCCCGGTCGCCTCCCTGCCACACCGGTCCGACGGTGTGGACGATCCAGCGGGCGGGCAGCCGATGGCCGCCCGTTGCCTTGGCATCGCCGGTGGCGCAGCCGCCCAGCGTCCGGCACTCCTCGAGCAGCCCGGGCCCGGCTGCGGCGTGGATCGCACCGTCGACTCCACCCCCGCCGAGCAGGGTTTCGTTGGCCGCGTTGACGACCGCGTCGACCGTCAACCGGGTGATGTCACCGGTGACGACCTCGAGGCGCGCGCGCCGATTCACCCGGGTGGCCCCTTGCACGACGGCGCGTGGTGAGGAAGAATCCCATCAATGTAATTACACGTGTGGCATTGCAGGTGGATGCTTCCCGACCGTGTCGGCAACGGCCCGACCGGGCCGGATCCACCGGTGGCCACACGGTCCGAATGGCGAAACCAAGCGGGAAGGGGGCCAGATGAAACTCCCCGTGGCCACAGATCCCGACGACCGCACGTGGCAGGACTACGCCAACTGCCTCGGCGTCGACCCCGACCTCTTCTTTCCCGAAAGAGGAGCATCGACCCGTGAAGCCAAAGAGGTCTGCCGGGGGTGCATCGTGCGCGCCCAGTGCCTCGAATACGCCCTCGTGAACAGCGAGAAGTTCGGCATCTGGGGTGGGATGAGCGAGCGCGAGCGCCGCCGCATCCGCCGCCAGCGTGCCCTCGCCCGTCAGGCGGCGGCGACCGCCAGCGCCTGACGCGGGCGATGATGCGGCGTCCGATCGCCGCATCGCTGTCCACGACGGCTCCCGGTTGACGTCGGCGCCCGACGTCGGCCGAGGGCCAGCCCCCGTCCCGCGGTCTGAGCTCCCGCAGCCCGCTGCGGTTGCCGGCTCCCGCGACGACGGCCCGTCAGACACCCCTGCGGGCCAACCGCGCTTCGATGGTGCGATCCTCGTCGAGGTCGAGCTGCGACCACCGCGCCGGATCGGTGCCGGCGAGCACCGACGACGGAACGAGCCCCACGAGCTCGGCACCGGCGACCGGCACGTGCTCGGCGACGACGTCCCAGGCCTCCGCCGGCCCGACGACGTGCGGCGCGATCAGGTTCATCGAGACCTGCACGCGCGCTCCCACCGCCAGCCCCAACGCCCGCAGGTGCGGGCCGCGCACCTGCGCGGCCACCTCCTTCGCCCGAGCGAGGTCGGGTTCGGCGAGCCACAGGTTCCACGCGACGAGGACCTCCCGGGCGCCCACCGCCACGGCACCCGCGGTCGGGTGGGGCCGGGCCGGCCCGGCGTCCGGTGCCAGGTCGCGGAAGGCCCGCCGGCGCACCTCGGGCAGCGTCCGGTGGCGGCCGTAGGCGAACCCGGGCACCGCCAGCTCGGACGCGATCCAGGCGACGAACCGGTCGCGGGCGGCCTCGGCATCGGCCATCGTCGCGTCCCCCAGGGGGACGAACGGCACGACGTCGACCACGCCGAAGCGCGGATGGGCGCCCTGGTGGTCGGTGAGGTCGAGCTCGGCCACCGCAGCACGGGCCACCCGCCGGGGAGCGGCCTCCCCGACCATGGTGAGCACCGACCGGTTGTGGTCGGCGTCGGTGTGCGCGTCGAGCAGATCGACGCCGGCTGCGGCGGCCACGGTGGCCACCTCCGCACGCTGCGCGCCGGCGCTGATGTTCACCACGCATTCGAGCACAGGCCACCCTCCGTCGACCTGGGCGACGACAGCACCGATACAGTGGCGCCCGTGAACCTCGGAGCACCTGAACTTCTCATCGTCCTGCTCGTGGTCCTCGTCCTGTTCGGTGGGGCCAAGCTTCCCAAGCTCGCCCGCTCGATGGGGCAGGCACAGACCGAGTTCAAGCGTGGCATCAAGGAAGGCCACAACTCGGCCGACGACGACGAGCCACCCGCCGACAAGGCCTGAACCCGCCTGGCTGCGGGCCTCGGCGGCGGGTGCCGCCGGGCGTCACTCGCGCGCCGCACCTGCCATCGCCGCCATCCGGCGGCGCTTCAGGATGCGGCGCCTTTCACGTTCTGAGGCTCCGCCCCAGACGCCGTGGTCGATGCGGTTGACCAGCGCGTGTTCGAGGCAGGTGTCCTTGACCGGGCACGTGGCGCAGATCCGCCGGGCGACCTCGACCCCCACGCCATCGCTGGGGAAGAAGCGGGACGGGTTCTCGTGAGCGCAGTTGCCCCGGGCCATCCACTGGGTGTCCATCGTTCCTCCAGATCTCCTGGCGTGTCCGCCGTGTTGCGTTTCCGCCGTCATTCGATGCCCGCACGGGGCATCCGGTGCCCCTCCGGCGTCCTGAACTATCGAACGCACCTGAATGTTGCCTGAGAGCCCCGACGGGGGAATCGGGGATTTCCCTGGGATCCCCCCGGGGGCTGCTGTCACCTTCCGTGCCCGATCCGGTATGCATGTGACGGTGAACGCGGCCGAGGCTCCACGCGAGCAGCCCCCGGGCGGGGACGACACCATCCGTCTGCCCCGTGTGGGCCCGCCCCCGCCTCCGCCGCCGCCCCCGTCGCCGCCGGGTCGCCCCGCCGGCGGGCCCCCGATCGCGCCCCTCGTGCCCCCCGGCCAGGCCGCCTCCGCCGGCCACCGGCCGTCGGCGCACGGCGCTCCTGCATCCGGCTCCCCGTCATCCGGCTCCCCGTCGTCGGGATCCCCGGCGTCGGGGTCGACGCCGTCGTCCGGGTCACCCGCGTACGGGGCCGGTGGGACGGGGTACGCCTCGTCGTACCGGTCGGGAACGTCGGCGGCCTACGGCCCCGGTGCGTTCGCGCCGAGCGGGCCCGCCGGGGCGCACGGCGCCCCCGACAGGCGCGGCGGGACGCAGCGCACATGGATCGTGGCACTGGTGGCGGCGGTCGCCAGCGCCCTGGTCGCCGCGGTGGTGAGCGTCGCGGTGGTGTCCGGCAGCGACGAGGACGACCCGGCCGCGTCCCGTCCGCCGGTGATGACGCCGGACGGGGCGATGGACGTGCGGGCCATCCTCGAACGGGTCGAGGAATCGGTGGTCACGATCGAGACCAGCGGCAGCGCCCGCGGCGGCGTGTTCGAGGGCGCAGGCACCGGCGTGGTCCTGTCGGCCGACGGGCTGATCATGACCAACGCCCACGTCATCGCCCAGTCCGACGGCATCACGGTGCGGGCGTTCGACGGGGCGGAGTACGAGGCCACCCTGGTGGGCAGCGAACCCGCGAACGACCTGGCGGTGATCAAGGTCGACGGCGCCGACGAGATGGTGCCGGCCGAGCTCGGGTCGTCGGAGGCGCTGTTGGTTGGGGAGCCGGTCATCGCCATCGGCAACGCGCTCAACCTCGGTGGCCAGCCCAGCGTCACCACCGGCATCGTGTCGGCGACCAACCGCACGATCGACGGGCCCGACGGGCAGCTCGCCGACCTGATCCAGACCGATGCCGCCATCAACCCGGGCAACTCGGGTGGGCCGCTCGTCGATTCCAGCGGAGCCGTGGTCGGCATCAACACGGCGATCATCGAGAACAGCCAGAACATCGGCTTCTCGATCGCCATCGACTCGGCCAAGCCGATCATCGACGAGATCCAGCAGGGCAACGGCGAGATCACGCCCGACACGCCCCGCCTGGGGGTGACGACGGTACCGGTCGACACGATCGCCGACGAGGTGCGGGAGCAGCTCGACATCCAGGCCGAGGAGGGTGCCTTCGTCGTGGACGTCGTCCCCGACAGCGGGGCGGACGAGGCGGGTGTCGCGCAGGGCGACGTCATCGTGTCCGTCAACGGCGAGGACATCACGTCGAACGAGCAGCTCGGCGACATCGTCCGCGACCGCGAGCCGGGCGACACGATCGAGATCGTCGTCGAGCGGGAGGGCGAGGAGCAGACCCTCACCGCGGAGATCGGCCGCCAGGGGGGCTGACGGCGGCCGAGGCCGGGATACGCGAGCCGGCCAGGTAGCATCGCGGGCCATGTCAGACGTCGCGCCCGAAGTCGAGCCTCCCCGCGGTCACGCCCGCGTCGTCTACCTCGGTCCGGTCGCGCCGCACTGGGAGGTGCAGTCCGACTTCGGCGACCGTCAGGTCATCGACGACTTCCGGTCGCGGGTGTCGGCGCGCCTGGTGCTCCTGCCCCCGCACGACCCGCAGTTCCGCCGCAACCGCGAGCGCGTCGTGCGTGACGCCGAGCGCGAGAACCTCCTGCTCGAGTGGGATCTCGGCTACCCCGAGGACGACGAGAGCCGCTGAGGCCGACCGCGGCGACGGCTGTCGGTCCGCCGCGCCCGTCCCCGGCCGCTCCCGGCCCCCGACCGCCGGCAAGTGACATCGAAGGTTCACCTCGCTGGGCGTCAACGCCACGACGTGCAGAGATAGCCTCGGCAGCGTGGCCGTCCCGACGTCAACCTCCACGACCACGAACGCCGAGGGCGTCCCCTCCTCCGTCCCCGACGGCGACGAGCCGGCGCCGCAGCGGTACCGCAACCGCGAGCTGTCGTGGCTCGACTTCAACGCCCGCGTGCTGGCCCTCGCAGAGGACGACCGCATCCCCCTGCTCGAGCGAGCCAAGTTCCTCGCCATCTTCGGTCAGAACCTGGACGAGTTCTTCCAGGTGCGGGTCGCCGGCCTGAAGGACCAGGTGGCGGCCGGCATCGGCGGCTCCAGCCCCGACGGCCGCACCTCGGCCCAACAGCTGCTGGACATCCGCGACCGGCTCGACGAGCTGCTGCCCCGCATGCAGGCCACGTTCCTCGACCGCCTCACGCCCGCGCTGGCCGAGGCCGGCATCCGGCTGTCGTCGTGGGCCGAGCTCGACGACGAGGACGAGAAGTTCCTGGTCGAGACCTTCGAGGAGCGCATCTTCCCGGTGCTCACGCCGCTCGCGGTCGACCCCGGGCACCCGTTCCCCTACATATCGAACCTGTCGCTCAACCTGGCCGTCATCGTGCGCGACCCCGACGCCGACGTGCGGCGCTTCGCCCGCGTGAAGGTGCCGTCGCTGCTGCCGCGGTTCGTGGTCCTGCCCGACGGCGAGCGGTACGTGCCGCTCGAGCAGGTGATGGCCGCCCACCTCGACCAGCTCTTCCCGGGCATGGAGATCGAGCAGCACCACGCGTTCCGGGTCACCCGCAACACCGACCTCACGCTCGAGGAGGAGGAGGCCGACGACCTCCTGGCCATGGTCGAGGTCGAGCTGCGCCGCCGGCGCTTCGGCCGGGCGGTGCGCCTCGAGATCGACGCGGCGATGTCCGACGAGGTGCGCGAGCTGCTCCAGCGCGAGCTCGACGTCGCCGACGAGGACGTCTACGTCCACACAGCCCCCCTCGACCTCGGCGGCCTGTGGTCGGTGCACGCCCTCGACCGGCACGACCTGAAGGACCCGCCCTACCAGCGGGTGACCCCGCCCCGGCTCGCCTCCACCGACGGGGAGCGGGTCGACTTCTTCGCGGCCATCCGCAAGGGCGACCTGCTGGTGCACCACCCCTACGAGAGCTTCCGCACCACGGTCGAGGAGTTCGTCCGCCAGGCGGCCAACGACCCCCGCGTCCTCGCCATCAAGATGACGCTCTACCGCACCTCGGGCGACAGCCCGATCGCACGGTCGCTCATCCGGGCGGCAGAGCGGGGCAAGCAGGTGGCGGTCATCGTCGAGCTCAAGGCCCGCTTCGACGAGGGCGCCAACATCGAGTGGGCGCGCCAGCTCGAGACGGCGGGCGTGCACGTCACCTACGGGCTCATCGGGCTGAAGGTGCACTCCAAGGCCACGCTCGTCGTGCGTGAGGAGGCCGACGGCCTGCGCCGGTACTGCCACGTCGGCACCGGCAACTACAACTCGAAGACCGCCCGCGTCTACGAGGACATGGGCCTGCTGACCTGCGACCCGGCCATCGGCGACGACATGTCGCAGCTCTTCAACGAGCTGACGGGCTACGGCCGCAACATCGACTACCAGCGCCTGCTGGTCGCCCCGCGGCTGATGCGCGACGGCCTCAACGACCTCATCCAGGGCGAGATCGACGCCGGCCCCGGCGTGGGCCGCATCACGATGAAGATGAACAGCCTGGTCGACCAGGGGATGATCGAGGAGCTGTACCGGGCCTCGCAGGCGGGCGTCGAGATCGACCTGATCGTGCGGGGCATCTGCTGCCTGACGCCGGGCGTGCCGGGCATGTCGGAGTCGATCCGGGTGCGGTCGCTCGTCGGCCGGTACCTCGAGCACTCGCGGATCTACCGGTTCGCCAACGGGCTCGGCGAGGGTCACCAGCTGCACCTGATCGGCTCGGCCGACCTCATGCCGCGCAACCTCGACCGCCGTGTCGAGGTGCTGACCCCGGTCTCGGACGTCGCGCTGCAGGCACGCCTCGACGAGGTGCTCGACGTCGAGCTGCGCGACGACGTGCTGGCGTGGTCGCTCGGGCCGGACGGGCGGTGGACCCACGCCCCGCCGGGCGGGGAGACCGAGTCCCACGTCGAGCTGCAGCGGCGCACGGTCGCGCGCGCCGCCCAGGCGGTGTCCGCGTCGGTGGTCTGAGCCGCCGACCGCGGGCCGGCGGCGTCCGGGATCGCGCCGGATCCTGGCATCGAGCAGCTTCTGGACAAATCCCAGCAGATCGTTACGATCCGGATGTGTCCAAGGACACGTCGGTCGACGAGGCGGTGCTCCGCCGCCACGGCCTGCAGGTCACGGCCCAGCGTCTGGCCGTCGTGCGTGCGGTGTCCCGGCGTCCGCACAGCACGGCCGACGGCATCTGCACGGACGTCCGGGCCGAGATCGGTGCGATCTCCCTCCAGGCGGTGTACGACGCCCTCGCGGCACTGGTCGACAAGGGCATCGTCCGGCGCATCCAGCCGGCCGGATCGCCGGCCCGCTACGAGGACCGGGTCGGCGACAACCACCACCACCTCATCTGTCGAGCCTGTGGGCGGATGGTCGACGTGGACTGCGCCGTGGGCGACACCCCGTGCCTGACCGCAGCCGACGACCGTGGCTACTCGGTCGACGAGGCCGAGGTCATCTACTGGGGCCGGTGCCCGGACTGTGCCGGGGAGGACGCGACCAGGAGACGCTCGTCTCCGACGTCGTGGCGGCATGGGACGAGGTCGTGAACCTCGACCGCGACGACCTCGCCTGACGCGTCCCGACAGAACCTGCCCCCGCGATCCGTGGGACCAACGGCCCTATTGCGGCGTGCCCCGTGGCCCCTACCGTGCGTGGAGAGACCACCCGTGAGAGGGGGACCAGGATGTCGTCAGTCCGCTCGCCCGCCGGACGGCGGCGGTCGCCACCGGCCCGGCCCGTCGTCACCCACCACCGGTCGACCGGCCGCGAGGAGAACGTGGCGCCGCCGCGACTCCCCGAGGTGGTGGTCGACCTGTCCGGCCCCGACGGGCTCTCCCACGACGAGCTGCTGCGCCTCGCCCGGGCCATCCAGGCGGCAGCGATCGTCGACGACCTGCACGAGCTGTCGCGCCTCGCCCGTCACCTGCGCCGGGGGCTGCGGCACCACATCGAGTCCGAGCGGGAGATCCAGGGCCCGCTCCCCCCGCCGCTGCGCGCCGTCGTGTTCGGCGGCCAGGACCGGCTGCTGCGGCTGGCCGAGTCGATCGGCCACGACGCCGACGGCGACCGCGAGTGCGCCTGCGTGCGACGGGGCGCCGAGCTGGTGGTGGCCCTGCGGCGGCAGGCGACGCTCGAGGCTCTCGCCGTCAGGCACCCGGAACACGATGTGATCGCCTCGCGCTGATCTCCCCGCTAAGCGGGCGCGCGTGGGCTCGCGGGAGGCCCTCGCACGGCACGCGGTGGTCGAGCGTCTCGGGCCGCGGTCCGGGCCGGTTCCGCACGGCCCGCGGTGGGGGGCATGGCCGAAAGTGTCATAGGGCGCCCGTAAGTTGCCGGCATGGACGCAGCACCGCTCGTCGTGGGTCTCGCCGCCGGCCTGGTGGCCGGCGTGGTCGGCGCCTGGTTCGTCGTGGTCCGGCTCGTCTCCGCGAGCCAGGGCGGGCGCCCGTCCGCGCAGGCCGAGCAGCTCGCGGCGCAGCGGCGCCAGGCCGAGCACCAGGCCACGGTGCGCGCCGCGGTCGATGCCGCGGTCGACACGGTGGTCAAGGTGGCGGGCGAGCGCCTGGGTGCCCAGTCCGAGGCGGGCTCGCGCGAGCTGGCGTCGCGCCAGCAGGCGTTCGAGCAGCAGGTGGGCGACCTGCGGGGCACGATGGCCGAGCAGTTCCAGGTGCGCAACGCCGCGGTCGAGCAGCACATGGGCGACGTCCGGGCCGAGTTGGCCCGGGTCACCGAGCTGGTGGCGACCCTGCAGCGCGAGCGGGCCGAGCAGCACGGCCGGGTCGAGAGCCGGCTCAACGAGGTGGCCACCGTCAGCGCCCGCCTGGCCGACACCACCCAGTCGCTGCGCCAGGCGCTCGCCAACCCCAAGGCGCGGGGCCAGTGGGGCGAGCGCATGGCCGACGACGTGTTGCGGGCCGCAGGCCTGGTCGAGGGCATCAGCTACCGCAAGCAGTCGGCCACCACCGCGGGCACCATCCCCGACTTCACGTTCCTGCTGCCGGGCGGGCGGGTGCTGCACATGGACGTGAAGTTCCCCGTCGACAACTACCTGCGCTACCTCGAGGCCGACACCGACCACGACCGCGACCGCCATGCCGGGGCCTTCGTGCGCGACGTGCGCGCCCGGGTGCGCGAGCTGTCCGGCCGGGTCTACATCGACCCCGACGACACGCTGGACGAGGTCCTGCTGTTCATCCCCAACGAAGCCGTCTACGCCTTCGTCCACGAACACGATCGCGACCTGATCGAGGTCGCGCTGGGCCAGAAGGTCGTGTTGTGCTCGCCGAGCACGCTGTTCTCGGTGCTCGCCGTCATCCGCCAGGCGGTCGAGCAGACGCAGCTCCAGCGCACCTCCGACGAGATCCTGGTGTGCCTGGCCGCTTTCGAACAGCAGTGGGGCAAGTTCTCCGACGCCCTCGACAAGGTGGGCCGCAGCCTCGACACCGTCCGCCGCAGCTGGGACGACCTGTCGGGCACGCGGCGCCGCCAGCTCGAACGCGAGCTCGAACGGGTCGGCGAGCTGCGCAGCCGGCGCGAGGGCCACCGGCCGCTCGACGCCGTCGCCGAGCTGACGGTCGACGCCGGCCCCGGCTCGGTTCCCGCGTCGGGGCCGGGGTCCGGCGGTGCCCTGCCGGGCTTCGAGCGGGGCGACGTCGCCGACCACCTGGGCCCGGAGGGCGACGCCGAGGCCCGGCGCCGGGCCGCGGGCGACGTGC
>DASUQS010000084.1:0-13396 GCA_036280455.1 Acidimicrobiales bacterium | reverse complement strand
GACGCCTGCGCCCCGAACACCCTCGTCGACGAGGGCCGGTGGTCGGGCCACGTCGACCTGGGCTCCCTCGGGGTGGCCGACCGCTGGGCCGACATCGCCATCGCCACCTGGAGCACCCAGTGGAACTACGGGCCCGGCTGGGAGCCGGCGCTGCTCGACGCCTACGGCATCGACCCCGATCCCGAGCGCACCGCCTGGTACCGGCTGCTGTGGGACATGACGTGACCCGCCGGCAGCGACCGGAGGAGGCGCGTCCGGCGCGGCCCGGCTAATCTGACGCTCCGTCAGATTCGGTGTGCGGGAAGGGTGTGGGACAGGTCCGCACGCCACCGCCGGCCAGGGGGACCCACGATGGACTTCGAGTTCTCAGAGGAGCAGCAGCGGTTCCTCGCCGAGGTCGAGGCCTTCCTCGACGATCACCAGACCGTCGAGGTCATGGACCCCACCCGCGAGAACATGGCGCAGATCTGCGACACCCCCGAGCGCCGGGCGTTCATGGCCGAGGTCGGCGAGCAGGGCTGGCTGGGCATGACCTGGCCGAAGCAGTACGGCGGCTCCGAAGGCGACGGGGTCTACGAGTACCTGCTCAACGAGGCCCTCGCCCGCCGCGGCGCGCCGCAGATCGGCAAGGGCGTCGGCATCATCGGCAAGACGCTCATCAAGTACGGGTCGGAGAAGCTCAAGGCCGAGTTCCTCCCCAAGATCCTGCGCAACGAGGTCGAGTTCGCAGTCGGCTACTCCGAGCCGAACGCGGGCTCCGACGCGGCGGCCATGCAGCTCAAGGCCACCCGCGACGGCGACGGGTGGCGCCTCAACGGGCAGAAGACGTGGACGACCTCCGCCCACTTCGCCGAGTGGTACTGGGTGGGTGCCCGCACCGACCCCGACGCCCCCAAGCACCACGGCATCACCCTGTTCCTCGTGCCGCTCGACGACCCCGGCCTCGAGATCCGCCCGATCTGGACCATGGGCGACGAGCGCACCAACGAGGTGTTCTTCGACAACGTGTTCGTGCACGACGACTACGTGGTCGGCGACCTCAACCGGGGCTTCCAGTACATCGCCCAGGCGCTCGACCTCGAGCGCTTCACGATGTTCACCTACAGCCAGATCGAGGAGCGCATCCGCATCCTCACCGACTACGTCCGCACGGCCACCCGCGACGGCGAGCCCCTGAAGGACGACCCGGTGATCCGCCAGCGGATCGCGCAGCTGGTGACCGACGGCGAGGTCGCCCGTGTGCTCGGGCTGCGGTTCGTGCACCGCTCGATCGAGGGCGGCGACCCGCCCCGGGCCGAGGCGTCCGAGTACAAGCTGTTCTCGACCGAGCTGTCCAAGCGGCTCGCCGACGCGTCGATGGACATCGGTGGGCCCGGCACCCAGCTCCGCGTCGGCACCGAGGAGGCGCCGATGACCGGCCGTGCCGAGTCGACGTACCGCTACACGGTCATCGACACGATCGGGGGCGGCACCTCCGAGGTGCAGAAGAACATCATCGCCACCCGCAAGCTCGGCCTGCCGAAGAACTTCTGAGCGATGGCCGACCCGACCGACGGCCCGCTCACCGGCATCACGGTCCTCGACTTCTCGACGGTCGGCCCGGCCACCCGCTGCTCCCGGCTGCTCGCCGACTACGGCGCCCGGGTGGTCAAGGTCGGTGCGCCGCCCAAGGCGGGAACGACGCCGATCGTGCCCCCGTTCCACGCCTACAGCGGCCAGCGAGGGCTGGAGCGGGCGCAGTTCGACCTCAAGTCACCGGCCGGGCGCGAGGCGTTCCTGCGGCTGGCCACGACCGCCGACGTCGTCATCGAGAGCTTCCGGCCCGGGGTCGTCGACCGGCTGGGCATCGGCTACGACGACGTGCGCACCCGCAACCCGGGCGTCGTCTACTGCTCGACCAGCGGCTACGGGCAGGACGGCCCGTACGCCCGCCGGGCCGGCCACGACATCGACTACCTGGCCGCCGGTGGGTTCCTGCACATGTCGGAGCGCACCGCCGACGGCCGGCCGCCGCTGCCCGGCGCCACCGTGGCCGACATCGCCGCGGGCGGGCTGCACGCGGCGTCCGCCATCCTCGCCGCGCTCGTCGGACGGGCCGCCACGGGCCAGGGCGCCCGCCTCGACGTGTCGGTGGCGGACGGCGTGCTGTGGATGCTGTCGCTCTACGTCGACGAGTACCTGGCCACGGGCGAGGCTCCCGGCCCGGGCCACTACATCCTCACCGGCCGGTACGCCTGCTACGACGTCTACCCCACCGGGGACGGAGGGTGGCTGGCCGTCGGGGCGATCGAGCCGGTCTTCTGGGCGAACCTGTGCCGGCTGCTCGGCCTCGACCGCTGGAGCGACCACCAGACCGACGACGCGGTGCAGGACGAGATCCGGTCCGACCTCCGGCGCGTGCTGGCCGAGCGGTCCCGCGACGAGTGGGTCGCCCTGCTCGCCGACGCCGACACCTGCGTCGCCCCGGTGCTCGACATCGCCGAGGTGGCCGCCGACCCGCAGTTCGCGGCCCGGGGCGCGTTCGTCGAGGCCCGCCCGGCCGGTGGCGGCGAACCGTTCCGCCAGCTGGCACCGCTGCTGGCCGGCGCCCCCCGCCGGGAGCGGTACGACCTGCCCGACCCGGCGGCGACAGAGACCGTCGCGCTGCTGACCGGCGCGGGCGTGCCCGCCGCCGAGATCGAGGGCCTCCTGGCCGAAGGGGTGATCGCATGAGCAGCACCGACGACACGACAACCGGCACCGCACCCGTGCCCGACGACGTGACCGGGTGGATCGGCGAGACGCGCTACGCGGAGACCGCCGACTTCCCGGTCGAGCGGGGCTACGTGTGGACGTCGTGCGCCTCGGTCGAGAACGGCAACCCGCTGTACTGGGACGACGCGGTCGCCGCCGAGCTGACCGGCGGGCCGATCGCACCGCCGTCGACGCTCTCGCTCTGGTTCCGCCCCCACCACTGGCAGCCGGGGCAGACCGCCCAGAAGCTGCCCCTGCAGGTGCACTTCGACCTGAAGGACCGGCTCGGCCTCCCCGAGGCGATCATGAGCGACAGCGAGGTCGTCTTCCACGAGCCGGTGCGCCCCGGCGACGTGATCAGCACCGCCCAGGTCCTGCGCTCGCTCAGCGAGCCGAAGACCACCAAGCTCGGCAGCGGGCGGTTCTGGGTGATCGACGTCCCCTACCGCAACCAGCGCGACGAGCTGGTGGGGGTCGAGACGTTCACCGGCTTCGGCTACGTGCGGGCCGCCCAGCCGGTTTCGTCCGACGGCCCCGCACCCGCCGCCACCGCGGCGGGAACGGGTGCGCCATCGGAGACGGTGTCGGTTGGCCCGTCGGAGGGTGGACCGCCGGCCGGCGACGGTTCCGCAGCGGAGACCGGGGCGCCCGGGCACGTTCTCCTCGGCGACGTCGCCGTGGGCGACCCCCTGCCGGACCTCGCCTACGAGGTCACCGCCACGACGGTCGTCCTCGGGGCGCTCGCCACCCGGGACTGGCGGCCGATGCACCACGACCGCGACTTCGCCATCCACCGCAACGGCGCCCGCGACATCTTCCTCAACACGCCCAACCAGCAGGCGTGGTTCGAGCGCTTCGTCACCGACTGGACCGGCCCCCAGGGCCGCCCGGGCCGCCTCCACTTCCGCATGCGGGACTCGGTCTACCCGGGCGACACGATGACGCTCACCGGCACGGTGGCCGCCGTGGAGACCGATGCCACCGGGTGCGGCTGGGCGACCGTGGCCATCGAGGTCCGAGCCGGTGGCCCGACCGAGGATGTCGGACGCCTGTGCACGACCGCCACGCTGCGGATCGCGGTGCCGACCGTGCCCGACGACAACCCCTGGCAGCGACGGGGCGACCAGTGGACGCCCTGACCGCCGTGACCCACCCACTGAGCGCGCAAAGGAACCGGACCCATGCTTGATCTCGCCTTCACCGAGGAGCAGGAGATGCTCCGCGAGGTCGCCCGCGGCCTGATCGTGGAGCACGCGCCGCTGACGGTCGTCCGCGAGATGGAGGACCACCCGGTCGGCTACCCCGCGGGGTTCTGGAAGCAGCTCGGCGCGCTCGACCTGCTGGGCCTGCTGCTCCCGGAGGCCCATGGCGGCTCCGGCATGGGCCTGCTCGAAGGCGTCGTGCTGTACGAGGAGCTGGGCCGAGGCCTGGCGCCGACGCCCCACTTCGTGAGCTGCGTCGCCAGCGGCACCGCCCTCGCCGTGGGCGGCACGGACGCGCAGCGGGCCGAGTGGCTGCCGCGCATCGCGTCGGGCGAGGCCGTGCTCACCCCGGCGTGGGTCGAGCCCGACGGCGGCTTCGGGCCCCGCGGCGTACAGGCGCGCGCCACCACCGACGACGGCGGCGCCACCTTCACGCTCACCGGCGTGAAGCGCCACGTCGCCTTCGCCGCGGCCGCCACGCGCCTCCTGGTGCTGGCCCGCACGGGCGACAGCGCCACGGACATCGACCTGTTCCTCGTCGACCCGCACGCCGACGGCGTCACGCTGACCCAGCAGTTCACGGTGGCCTCGGACACCCAGTACCGGGTCGACCTCGACGGCGTGCGTGTGGCCGCGGCCGACCGCCTCGGGGCCGCCGGCACTGGTTGGGCGACGTGGACCGCCGTGCGCGACGACGCGCTGATCCTGCTGGCCGCATGGGCCGTCGGGGCAGCCGAGGCCGCGCAGGAGATGACGGTCCAGTACGCGAAGGACCGCGAGCAGTTCGGCAAGCCGATCGGCGCGTTCCAGTCGATCGCCCACTACCTCGCCGACGGGCAGGCGGCCCTCGACGGGGCGCGGACACTGGTCCACGAGGCGGCCTGGGCCCGGTCGACCGGCCGCTCCGTGGCCCGCCTCGCGCCGATGGCCAAGCTGTTCGCCTGCAAGGTCCTGCGCGAGGTGACCGCCGCGGCGCAGCAGATCTACGGCGGCAACGGGTTCACGCTGGAGTACGACGTCCAGCTCTACTTCCGCCGGGCGAAGGCACTGCAGGTGTCGTGGTGGAGTGACCGCGACCTCGAGGAGCTCATCGCCGCCGACGTCCTCGACCGCTGAGCCGAGCGCCCGTCGGCCGCCTGCGGTCCGATCCGCCAACGGCCTGGCCCCCCGCTCTCCGAGATCTGACGGACCGTCAGGGAACTCGCTACCGTGCGGGGATGACCGACGAGCGGCCCCTGGACGACCAGCTCACCGTGCACGAGGACGGCGGCGTGCTCCGGCTCACGCTCAACCGCCCCGAGGCGGCCAACGCCGTGACCCCCGACCAGCGCGACCGCCTGATCGACCTGCTCGCCGACGCCGGCGCCCGGGTCGAGGTGCGCGCCGTGGTCATCACGGCCACGGGCAAGCACTTCTGCACCGGGGCAGACCTGCGCCACTCCCGTCCCGGCCCCGTCCGCCCCGACGGGGCACCCGATCGGGTGGTGGGCGACGTGTCGCGCATGATCGCCGAGGGTGCGCAGCGCCTCATGACCTCGGTCCTCGACTGCCCCAAGCCGGTGATCGCGGCGGTGAACGGCACGGCCGCCGGCATCGGCGCCCACCTGGCCCTGGCGTGCGACCTCGTGATCGCCGCCGAGGGCGCCCGCTTCATCGAGGTCTTCGTCCGCCGAGGGCTCGTGCCCGACGGTGCCGGGGCGTACCTGCTCCCCCGGCTCGTCGGCCTCCAGAAGGCCAAGGAGCTGATGTTCTT
The DNA here is from genome assembly GCA_036280455.1 of Acidimicrobiales bacterium. Lineage (GTDB taxonomy): Bacteria > Actinomycetota > Acidimicrobiia > Acidimicrobiales > VFJN01 > ZC4RG19. Next base: position 7,708 of record DASUQS010000084.1, on the reverse strand, counting down.
CGGCGACGCGGTGTCCGCCGAGGAGGCGGAACGCCTCGGGCTGGTCAACAGGGTCGTGCCCGCCGAGGACCTCGACAAGGTGGCCGGCGAGTGGGCGGACCGTCTCGCGGTCGGCCCCACCCGGGCCATCGGGCTGGCCAAGGGGCTGCTCAACCGGTCGCTCGACGCCGACCGCGCCACGGCCCTCCGCGACGAGGCGCTGGCCCAGGAGCTGAACATGACGACGCACGACGCCAACGAGGGCGTGGACGCGTTCGTCGAGCGCCGCGACCCGATCTACCGGGGCTGGTGAAGGTGCCCACGGTTACCGGTCGGTAGGCTCCGCTCGTGGCTCGCAGGGGAACCAAGGCACTCGCCGCCGGCATCGCCGCGGCGGCCGCCGTCGCGGTCGTGCGCCGCCGGACGTCCACCGGGAAGGGGTCCGGCGGCGACGGCGACGCGCACGGCGGAGCCCTGCGGCACCGCACCCGCAACCAGCGCCGCACGGAGCTGGCCCGCATCGGCGGCCGGGCCGGTGCCGGGTTCGCGGTGCACCGCGCCCGGCGGGTGTTCGCCTCCGCCGAGCGGCAGGCCGAGCTCGACCAGCAGTTCGAGCTGCGCACCGCCGAGCAGGTGGCCGAGGCCCTCGGCGGCATGAAGGGCGCCTTCATGAAGCTCGGGCAGATGGCCTCCTACCTCGACGTGGGCCTGCCCGACCACGCCCGCGAGGCCCTCGCCGGCCTGCAGCAGGACGCGCCACCCATGTCGGCCGAGCTGGCGGCAGGGGTCATCGAGCGCGAGCTGGGCGACCGGCCCGAGCGCCTCTTCCTGGAGTGGGACCCGGCACCACTCGCGTCGGCGTCGATCGGCCAGGTGCACCGGGCGATCACGCGCGACGGCCGAGCCGTCGCCGTCAAGGTCCAGTACCCGGGCGTCGACGAAGCCATCGCCGCCGACCTCGACTCCGCGGGGGTGGTGTTCGGCGCCATGGGGCTGGCCTTCTCCGGCTTCGACCCCGGGCCGCTCGTCGACGAGATCCGGGCCCGGGTGATCGAGGAGCTCGACTACGCCAACGAGGCCCGCAACCAGCAGCTCTTCGCCGACACGTACCGCGACCACCCGTTCATCCACGTGCCGGACGTGGTCACGGAGCTGTCGACGCCCCGGGTGCTGACCACCGACCTGGCCGAGGGCGTGCGGTTCGAGGTGATGGCCGGCTGGAGCCAAGACGAGCGCAACCTGGCGGCGGAGGCCATCTACCGGTTCGTGTTCCGCAGCCTCTACCGCCTCAACGCCTTCAACGGCGACCCGCACCCGGGCAACTACCTGTTCCAGCCCGGCGGACGGGTCACGTTCCTCGACTTCGGGCTGGTCAAGCACTTCACCGAACCCGAGATCGAGGTGTTCGGCGACATGATCCGGGCGCTCGTCCTCGAGGGCGACACCGGCCGCTACCGCCGCATCATCGAGGGCATCGGCCTGCTGAAGCCCGGTACGCCCGTATCCGACGACCAGGTGTACGAGTACTTCAGCCACTTCTACGAGTTCGTGCTGCGCGACGAGGAGGTCACGATCACCCCGCAGTGGTCGACCGACGCCGTGTCGCGCTACTTCGACCCCACGGGGCCGCACGGGCCGATCATCAAGGCGGCCAACCTGCCGCCCAGCTTCGTGATCATCCAGCGCATCAACCTCGGCCTCATGGCGATCCTCGGCGACCTGGCGGCCACCGGGAACTTCCGGCGGATCGCGGACGAGCTGTGGCCGTGGGTGGACGGCCCCCCGTCGACCGACATGGGCAAGGCCGAGGCCGACTGGCTGGCCGCCCGCCACGCCTGAGCCCGCCGCCTCCGCGTCCGCCGGGCGACCGGTCCCTACGATGCGAACGGTGGCCGACCAGCCTGCACGCACCCTCGCCGACGTCCTCGCCGACGCGCTCCCCCTGGTCGACCGCGACCGCACCCACGCGCCCGACGAGGAGGACCACGACGTCGCCGAGCTGCGAGCGGGGCTCGACCGCGCCGCCCGGGCCGCGGCTCCGACCGGGGGCTGGTCGCCCGACGACCCGCTGCGGCTCACCAAGGCGACCGTGACCTGGCTGCTGCGATGCCCGCGGCGGGCGCTGACCGACAGCGACGTCGGGGTGACCGACGACCTCGTCATCGGCGTCGTCGTCGACGCCGCCGCCAAGCTCGCCACGCTCGTGCCCCAGCGTGCGCCCACCGTCGACGCCGCACTCGCCTACCTGGAGGCCACCGGGGACACGACCGCTTCCGTGCACCTTGCCGACCGGGGGACGGCGGCCGCTGGTCTGCTGGACGACCTGGCCCGCCGGGTGGATGCCGTCGCCGCGGCGTGGCCCCGCATCGGGCCAGGCTGGTGGCCCCGGGTGGAGGACCCCGCCCGGGTACGGCTCGCCGAGGGCGCGATCATGCTGACCGGCCGCCTCGACCTCCTGCTCGGCGGGCCGCCGACCGACCGGCCCGCGGTCGTCGTCGAGGTGAAGGGCGGCCGCTGGTACGACGGGATGCGGGCCGACGGCCACCTGTACGCCCTGCTGGTGGCCCTGCGCGACGGTCGGGCTCCGCACGCGGTGGTGACCGTGGTGGCCGACGGAACGACCCAGGTCGAGCCGGTCCGCCCGGCGGTGCTGCTCACCGCCGCCGAGCGGGTCTCCCACGCGATCGAGGTGGCGACGTCGATCGCCGCCGGCGAGCCCGCGGCCACCCACCCGGGCGCTCACTGCGCCCACTGCCCCGCCCGGCCCGGCTGCGCGCCGGGGCGCGCCTGGCGGGCGAGCGACGACGTGGCGGTGACGGCATGATCGACGGGGCGACCACATGATCGACGCGGTCGGTGCCGCCGACCGGTTGGCGGCCGCTGTCACCGAGGCCACCGATGCCGCACTGGCGTCGGCCACCGCCCCGCCCGGCCCGGTCTTCGTCGGCTGGGTGGCGGCCACCGACGCCGCCTCGTGCCCCGCCCGCTACCGCGCTCAGGGTGAGGACGGGTGGGGCTTCCCCGGCTGGTCCCCCGCCACCGCTGCCGGGGCGATCGCCCGCGCCGCGCTCGACAGGCACCTCGACGAGGCCGGGGGTGCGGCCCTGCGCGCCGCCGGCGGCCCGATGCCGCTGCCGGACCCCGTCGAGGCCGTGCGCGACTGGATGCGGTCCGCCGCCGCCGACGCCCGAGGTGTGACCGGCTGGGTCGGCGAGCGGCGCTCCGAGGGCGACGGCGCCACGCTCGCGGCCGCGGCCGCGTCCGCCGGGCGATGGCTCGCCGGGTTCGTCCGCGTCCTCGGCTGGCCGCTGCCCGACCGCACGACGCTGCTCAACGTCAGCAGGGACGACGGCGGTGGGGCGGCGAAGTGGTGGCCCCGCAAGGGCTCGGCCGTGAGCGTGGGCAGCGGTGCGGACGCGCGGATCGGCCGGGTGACCGGGACCGGCGAGCACGTCCTCGTGGTGCACCGCCCGTCGGCCGGAGACGACCGCGACCTGCACCGCCGGGCCGCCGTCGAGGCCGCCGCGGGCGCCCTCGCGCACCGGGTGGCGCCCGCCGCCGTGCTGCTCACCGCCGGCGACACCGGCGAGCGCTCCCGGGTGATCGTCGACGAGGATCTCCTGCAGGCGGGCGGGGCGATGATCGCGGAGGTCGTGCGCCAGCGGGTCGTGGCGGTCGACCGGGCCTACGACGTCGCCGACGCCACGCCGTCGCCCCTGTGCCGATGGTGCGACCTGCGGCAGGAGTGCCCTCCGGGCACGGCCTGGCTCTCCGGCGACGGCCACGGCGGTGGGCGGTGGCGCGGGGGCCTCCCCGTCCTGGCCGACGACTGACCGGCGACACCGGGCGACCCGTGGGCGGGCAGGGCGGGCACGGCGGACCGGCGATCCGCAGGGTGACGCCGAGCCCGAGCGGTCAGGCCGACCAGGCGCCGAGCTTGCCCACCGGGCCGTGCCCGTCGCCGAGGCGCCAACCCGCCGATGCCACCAGGCCGTCGTGGACGAATCGCTTGGCTCCCGCCAGCGCGTCTGGCACGGAGGAGCCGCGGGCGAGCTGTGCGGCGGTGGCCGCCGCGAACGTGCAGCCGGTGCCGTGATCGTTGCGGGTGGGCACCCGAGGGCGGCGCAGCTCGGTGACCGCACCGGTGGCGGCTTCGTAGACGACGTCGACGGCGTCGGCGCTGGCCGCCGGGTCGCCGCCGTCCCCGTCGTGGTCGACCTGGTGGCCACCCTTGACCACCACCCAGCGGGGGCCGAGGCGGGCCAGCTCGCGGGCGGCGTCGCGGGCGTCCGACGCGGTGTCGACCGCGCCCCCGACGAGGGCGCCGGCCTCGCGTGTGTTCGGGGTGACGACGAGGGCGTGGGGGAAGAGCGCCTCGGCGTAGGCCCGCTCCGCACCCGGGTCGAGCAGCCGGGCGCCCGTGGACGACACCAGCACGGGATCGACCACGAGCCGGGGCAACCGGCCGGCGGCGGCCGCCTCCGCGACGGCCAGCACCACCTCGGCGGTCGCCAGCATCCCGGTCTTGACCGCGGCGACCGGCAGGTCGTCGAGGACCGCGTCGAGCTGGGCCCGGAGGAACTCGACCGGCGGCACGTGCACGCCCGCCACCCCCACCGTGTTCTGGGCGGTGAGCGCGGTGATGACGCTCGTGCCGTGCACGCCGAGCGCGGCGAAGGTGATGAGGTCCGCCTGGATGCCCGCACCCCCGCCCGAGTCGGATCCCGCGACGGTCAGCGCCACCGGTGGCGTGTCGGTCATGCGTGCGCTCTCCTCAGCTCGTCGATCACCGATCGCACCACGGCGGCGGGGTCGTCGGCGCGCATGACGGCGCCCATGAGGGCCACCCCCGCGGCGCCGGCGGAGAGGCACGCTCCGGCGTTGCCGGGCTCGACACCGCCGAGGGCGATCACGGGCAACCCTGCGACGGCCTTGCAGCCTGTGGCCAGCCCCTCCGGCCCGAGCGCGGGGCCGTAGCCCGGCTTGGACGCGCTGACGTACACGGGTGAGTAGGTGACGCGGTCGACACCTTCGTCGCGAGCGCCGGTCAGCTCGGCGAGCGTGTGGCACGACCGTCCCACCCGAAGGCCCGGGGTCGGCGCCGGACACGGCTGGTCTGCCGCCAGGTGCACGCCGTCGGCGCCGATCGCCGCCGCCAGCGCGACATCGCCCGCCACCCACAGCTCGGCCCTGCGCACCGCCGTGGCGGACCGGAGGCCCTCGGCCAGGCGATGACGTCGGCCGGCCGGTAGATCCTTCTCCCGCAGCACGACCGCGCCCGCGCCGGCGTCGAGCGCGGCGGCGACCACCGCCTCGAGACCGCCGCCGGGCCCCTCGGCCGCGTGCCGATCGGTCAGCACGATCACGGTGGGAACGGCAGGGAGGGCGGCGTCGGGCGCAGCGGGACGGACCGACCGTGCGCCAGCCTCAATGCCATCAGCGGTCACAGGTCGGCCATGCCCTCGAAGGAGGTCGACGCCTCGGCGTAGAGGCGCCGCGGGATGCGTCCGGCCCCGCGGGCGAGCCGACCCGCTTCGACGGCGTGGCGCATGGCCGTGGCCATCTGCACCGGGTGCCGGGCCCGGGTCACCGCCGTGGCCAGCAGGACGGCGTCGCAGCCCAGCTCCATGGCCATCGCCGCGTCCGAGGCGGTGCCGATGCCCGCGTCGAGGACGACCGGCACCTGCGCCGACTCGCGGATGATCGCCAGGTTGTACGGGTTGCGGATGCCCATGCCGCTGCCGATCGGGGCACCGAGCGGCATGACGGCGGCGACGCCGATCTCCTCGAGGTGGCGGGCGACGATCGGGTCGTCGTTCGTGTAGGCGAGCACGACGAAGCCGTCGTCGACCAGCTGCTCGGCGGCATCGAGCAGCTCGACCGGGTCAGGCAGCAGCGTGCGCTCGTCGGCCACCACCTCCAGCTTCACCCAGTCGGTCTCCAGTGCCTCGCGGCCCATGTGGGCGGTCTTCACCGCGTCGCGGGCGGTGAAGCACCCGGCCGTGTTGGGCAGCGCACGGATGCCGGTGCGGCGCAACAGGTCGAACAGCGAGCCCGGAGCCGACGGGTCCACCCGACGCAGCGCGACCGTCGTGATCTCGGTGCCGGATGCGACGAGGGCGCGCTCGAGCTCGTCGAGGCTGGGGGCACCGCCGGTGCCGAGGATCAACCGCGAGCGGAAGCTCTCGCCCGCGATGACGAGCGGATCGCTGGTGGGGTCGGCGGGCGGGTGGGGATCGGTCATCGTCATCCTCCCTGCGCGATCGTGAGGATCTCGACCTGCTCGCCGGCGCGCAGCGTCCGGTCGGGCCAGGTGCGGCGCGGGACGACCTCGCCGTCGACCGCCACGGCGATGCCCCGCGGCTCGAGGCCCATCGCGGCGACGAGCGCGGCCACCGTGGCGCGGGACGGCAGGACCTGCTCGTCGCCGTTGACCGTCACCCGCAGGTCGCCGCTCTCTGCCCGGTCGGCGCTCATCGCCCGGCCTCGGATCGCTCGGCCTCGGATCGTGCGGTCTCGGATCGTGCGGTCTCGGCGCGCGCCGTCGAGGTGCCGGCGAACCGGCGCGGGTCGCACGCCAGCGCCTCCTCCGGCACGGGATCGCCGGCCACGACCGCCGCCACGGCGTCGCCGGTCACCGGGGTGAGCAGGATGCCGTTGCGGTGGTGGCCGGTGGCGACGACCAGGCCGTCGACGCCGCTCGGGCCGATCATCGGCAGGTCGTCGGGGGAGCCCGGCCGCAGCCCGGACCGCACCGCGACGAGCTCGGCGTCGTCGAGTCCCGGCACGAGGGCCAGCGCGTCGCGCAGCAGCACGTAGCCGCCCCCGGCGGTCGGCGTGGTGTCCCACCCCCGCTCCTCGACGGTGGCGCCGACGACGACGCGGCCGTCGTCGCGAGGTACCAGGTAGATGCTCGATCCCTGCACGATGCCCCGCACCGTATGGGTGACCAGGGGATCCTCCACCGGTTGGCGCAGCGTCAGGATCTGCCCCTTCACCGGGCGGACCGGCGGTCGCACGTGATCGGGCAGCCCCGCCAGCGTCCCCGAGCGGCATCCGGCGGCCAGCACCACCGTGGTGGCACGGATCTCCCCGCGCGGTCCGGCGCCGTGGGTCCCGCCGGGGTCGTGCACCGCCACGCCGGTGACGCGCCGGGCGGGGCCGCCGCCGTCATCCGGACCGTGGATGCCCTCGCCCACCAGGTGGTCGACCGCGCCACGGACGAGGCGGGCCCCGGCCGCCGTGGCCGCATCGAGCAGCGCCTCGCCGAGCGCCGCCGGGTCGACCGAGCGTTCGCTCGCCGCCAGCAGACCGGACCGGACCCGGGGCGAGAGCCCCGGCTCGAGGGCGCGCGCGGCGCGGCCCCGAAGCTCGGTGACCTCGAGGCCCATCACCCGGTGGCGCGCCGCGAGGTCGTCGAGCACGACCCGGTCGTCGGCGTCGAGCGCGACCATCAGCGTGCCGTCCGCCCGGTAGCCGACCGAGCGGCCGGCCGCGGCGGCGACCTCCTCGGCGAAGCTCGGCCACCGCGCCCACGACGCCAGGTTCAGGCGGAGCAGCGGCTCCTCGCCGAGCCGGGCCTCGGTGACGGGGGCCAGCATCCCGGCCGCCACTCCCGTAGCACCCGACCCGGGCGCCGGGTCGACCACCACGACCGATGCCCCGCGCTGCGCCAACCGCCACGCCGACACCAGGCCGATGACCCCGCCGCCGACGACGACGACGTCGA
>DASUQS010000083.1:0-5510 GCA_036280455.1 Acidimicrobiales bacterium | reverse complement strand
CGCGCACGATCCCGTCGTCGAGCGGCCCGCGGGCCCCGGCGCCGAGCCGATGCACCCGAACCCGCCGAACCGGTTTCCCGGCGACATCGACGATCGTCCCGGCGACGAGAGGTGAGGTCATGAGCAACGTCGAGGTCGACCGATGCGGGTGATGGTCACGGGCGCCAGCGGCAACGTCGGCACCGCCGTGCTGGCGGCGCTGGCGGGCGACCCGTCGGTCACCTCCGTGGTGGCCGTGGCACGCCGTGAGCCGGGCGAGGACCACGCCGATCCCCCCGGCGCCGCCATCACCTGGGTCGCCGCCGACGTCGCGCACGACGACCTCCGGGAACACCTCGACGGCGTGGACGTCCTCGTCCACCTCGCGTGGCTGTTCTCGCCTCAGCGCGACCCCGACGTCACCTGGGCGGCCAACGCCGTCGGCAGCGCCCGGACGTTCGCCGCCGCCGAGGCCGCCGGCGTCGGCGCCATCGTGCACGCGTCGTCCGTGGGCGCCTACTCCCCGGGCGCCGGACGGGTTGTCGACGAGACGTGGCCGACCCACAGCCGGCCCGGCGCGGCGTACGGCCGGGAGAAGGCCTACGTCGAGCGGGTGCTGGACGCCGTCGAAGCCCGCGACCCGCACCGGAGGGTGGTGCGGATGCGGCCGGCGTTCACGTTCCAGCGCGCCTCGGCGACCGAGCAGCGGCGCATCTTCGCGGGGCCGTTCGTCCCGCGGGCGCTGGTCGTGCCCGGCCGGCTCCCCGTGCTCCCGGTCCCCCGTGACCTGCGCTTCCAGGCGCTGCACACCGACGACGTCGCCGAGGCCTACCGGCTGGCGGTGGTGGGCGACGCGCGAGGAGCCTTCAACCTCGCGGCCGATCCGATCATCGACGCCCGGGTCCTCGCGGACGTGCTCGAGACCCGGGCGGTCGAGGTGCCCCGTGGCGTCGCCCGGACGGGGCTTGCGGCCGCCTGGCTCGCCCACCTCGTGCCCACCGACCCGAACCTGCTCGATCTCGCCCTCGACCTGCCGGAGCTCGACGCGACGCGGGCGCGCGACGAGCTCGGATGGGCACCGCGCCACACGGCGGTCGACGCCCTCCGCGAGGTGGTCGTCGCCATGGCCGCCGGATCCGGGGGCACGACGCCGCCGCTCGCCCCCGACTCTGCAGCCGGGCGTGCCCACGAGATCCAGACCGGGGTGGGCGAGCAACCCTGACGATCGCGGTTGTGGCCGCGGCGACACGGGTACGACGCCTGTCGGAGTTGGGCTGCTGCCGCCATGCCGGCCCACCTCTGAGCACGGATGGGCGGGCGATCCCGCCCGCCCATCCCGGGCGAACCCCCCCTGATTGCAGGGGAGGCTCGCCCGGACCGCCTCGCTTCACCGGAACGCGTCAGCGCATGCGAGACACGTCCCGGTGGCGGCGCCGATTCACCGGTCGGAACCCGTCACACCGTCGGCGGCGGATCGACCTCGCCTCGCCACGCCCCGGACTCGACGCCCCGCTCCTCGACGAACTGCTTGAACCGTTCGAGGTCACCGGTGGCCCGGCGCTGCACGAACCCGAGCTTGTCGGCAACCTTCTCGGCGATGCCGTCCGGGTCGAACTCGAGCTGGAGCATGACCTTCGTCGTCTCGGGATCGATGCGATGGAACGTCACCGCCCCCGCGTTGCGGGCACCGTCGATCGATGTCCACGCCACCCGCTCGTCGGGACGCTGCTCGGAGATCTTCGCGTCCCACTCGCGGTGGACACCGCCGATGTCGGCCTTCCAGTGCAGGTGCGTGTCGTCGAGCTGGCGCACCGATTCGACGCCCTCCATGAACTGGGGGAACTCCTCGAACTGGGTCCACTGGTTGTAGGCGGTGTGGAGCGGTACCGACACCGTCACTGACTCTTCGACCGTGGTCGTCATGGATCCTCCTCGTGGGTCGCTGATCCGTGTTCGCTACCCCCACGACGCGGGCTCACACGTCCTCTGATCGACCCCGGGCCAGTCGCCCGCCGGGGAGGCGTCACCAGCGCTGCCGGGCCTCCTCGGCGAAGCCCTGGAGGCCGTCGAAGGCGATCGAGCGGCCGTCGTCGGTGCGGACGGTCCCCGCATAGGTGCCGAACACCTGGTGGGTCTCACTGCCGAAGCCACCGTCGTCGCCGACCTTGGTGTGCTTGTCGTAGCGGGGCACGAGCACGACCTCGAGCTGGCCGGCGGGATCGGTGATCCGCCACGGCCGCATCGGATCGTCCCAGTCGTAGTCCCAGTCGAGCTCACGACCGATCTTCGTCAGCCGACCGTCGACCAGGAACCCGTTCTCCGTAAATCCGGAGCCCTCGGTCCACTTGGCGCCGAACTGCAGGCCGATCACGTGGTCGTCGGCTCGACCGGCCCCGCCACCCCAGTTCCAGCGGATGGTCGACGGCCAGCGGCCGCGGCCGACGTCGAGCACGCCCCAGGCGTCCCCCGACCCACCACCGACCTCGTACTCGTGATCGCCGATGGTCAGCGTGCCGACCGCCGGCCGCGCCTGGTGCTTGGAGGTGAAGTTGAAGTGGGCGTCGTCCCAGGGAATCACGACGTTGAGCGACTCGTGGTCGGCGGGCAGGTCGACGAGCACGTCGAGGGCGCCCGGGCGGCCGTCGGGTTCCCGCCAGCGGGCGGTGAGGCGGGTGCCGTCGTCGCCGTCGACCATGGCCAGGTCGAGCTCGTCGTGCGCCAGCCGCAGCGGCGCGGTGCCCGGACGCTCCGGCAGCGCCACGTCGTCGGCCGGCACGAGCACCGCCGCGCCGCCGGTCCCGCCGGTGGCGAGGTCGGCCCACCACACGTCGGCCAGCCCGAAGTGGTCGATGTCGGAGTACACCATCGACACGACGAGGTCGTCGGCGAGCACCGCCCAGTAGTCCCATCGCTTGTTGCGCCCGTGGTGGCCGTCGAGGTTCGCCCGGTGCAACGGCCGCCGCGACCAGCCGCGTGCGGCCTCGTTGAGCCCATCGCCGCCGGGGATGCAGAGGTCGACCGGATCGAACAGCTCGCGCTCGTGCGTCGTCACGAGCGCAACCTACGTGCAGGAGATCCGCGGCGACGAGGACGGAGCCCACCGCGGTGCGCGGAACCGGTGGTGGCACTCAGTGCCACACTCGCGCTACGGTGCGCTCGACCAAGGAGGGGATGCCATGTCTCACGCCGAGACCGGCGACGACGAGCGCTACGTCGTCGTATCCACGGACGGCCACGTCGGCCCGTCCGTGCAGGAGCAGCTCCGCCCCTACTGCGAGGCGAAGCACCTCGACGAGTTCGACCGGTTCGTGGAGGAGATGGCGGCGCACGGCCTCCTCGCATGGCGGTCCACCGAGGCGGCGAGCGGCGGGGACGAGACGTGGACGATGGCGAAGCCCCGGCGGCGCCTGCGCGACGAGGACGCCACGGAGTTCGGCAAGGTCGCCGGCTTCCGCAACGCCGACCAGATGGACCGCGCCTTCCTCCAGCGGAGCTACCAGGCGAGCCAGGTGCCCGGGCTGCAGGACAGCACCGCCCGGCTGGCCGACATGGACCGCGCCGGGGTGGCCGCCTGCGTCATCTACCACGGCGGCCTGAACGGCCAGTCGATCCCGTTCTCGACGACCGGCCTCATCTCCTGGGGCCACACCCGCTACAACGACCTCGAACCGGCCGGCGTGCGCATCTACAACCGGTGGCTCGCCGACTTCGTCGCCGAGGCTCCCGAGCGCCACATCGGCATCGCCCACATCCCCATCTCCGACCCGGAGGCGTGCGTCCGCGAGGTGACCTGGGCGGCCGAGAACGGGCTCAAGGGCGTGAACCTGCCCGCGCCGCGCGGCGACTTCCCGATGCTCAACGATCCGGTCTGGGAGCCCCTGTGGCGGGTGTGCGAGGAGACGGGGCTCTCGCTCAACACCCACGGCGGCGGGGGCGAGCACTACCCGTACGAGGGTGCCGGCGCCCAGGCCATGTACATGATGGAGACGGCCTGGCGCACCCGCCGTGGGGCCTGGGTGATGATCCTGGGCGGGGTCTTCGCTCGCCATCCCGGCCTGAAGCTGGTGCTCACCGAGCAGTGGATGGACTGGTCGGTGCAGGTGATGGCCGACATGGACGGGCTCTTCCACGGCCCCAACGGCGTCTCCCTGCGGGATGCGCTCGGCAAGCCGCCGTCGGAGTACCTCCGGCAGCACTGCTTCTTCGGGGCCAGCTTCATGGCGAACTGGGAGGCCCACTTCGGCATCGAGCACGACCTCGTCGGCAACACGATGTGGGGCGACGACTACCCGCACCCCGAGGGCGCCTGGCCGCACACCCGTGAGGCCATGGCCTCCACGTTCTGCGACATCGACCCGAAGCACGTGCGCCGGTACCTGGGCGACGTCGCCATCGACGTGTACGGCCTCGACCGGGGCCGGCTCCAGGCGGTCGCCGACCGGATCGGCCCGACGGTGACCGACCTGTCGACGGCCACCGGGCCGCCCGAGGGTGACACCCCGGGGCTGTACGCCTTCCGCACAGGCCCGGGGATCTTCGTCTGATGGGCGACGTCGTGGAGCTGGGGCCGACGCCGTGCCGGACGGTCACCCCGGAGGAGATCGCCCACCTGCACGAGCACGGCTGGGTGCAGCTGAAGCGCTTCGTCGACCCGGACGTCCTCGCCCGGATGCTCGAGGCCGCACGCGAGAGGATGGGTGAGGACGCCGACAGCAACCCGCTGCCGCCCGGCCTGGAGGCCGCGGTGGCGGAGGGCGGCAAGGGCCTCGACTACTTCAACGCGCAGCTCGCCGGCGGGCTGCGCGATCCGGTCGTCCGGCCGCTGATCGACCGGATCGGGGCGAGCGCCGAGGCGCTGCTGGCGCGGCGCACAGCCGAGGGCACACCTCTCGGCATCCGCTACTACCAGGATCTGTTCGTGCCCAAGCTGCCGTCGTCGAGGGCGTCGCGCCACGGGGGCAACGGGCCGACGGCGTTCCACCAGGACTACATCACCTTCGCCGTCGACCGCACCGGCGGGATGACGTTCTGGGTGCCGCTCGAACCGTACGGGGCCGAGGCGGGGACGATGTCGTTCGTGAGCGGCTCGCACCGCAGGGGGGTGATGGGCGACTACACGACCTACGGCGACGGCGACGCCCTCACCGCGTTCCCCGAGCTGGCGGAGCTCGAGATGTCGGACCCGATCCGCTACGAGCTCGGCGACATCACCGTCCACACCCACCTGACGATCCACGGCGCCGGCGAGAACCGGATGGACCGGCCGCGGTGGGCCTGGCTGCTCGTCGTCCAGCCCGAGGACGTCTGCTGGAACGGTTCGCCGTGCCCCAACTTCGACCACTCGGCGATGACCCCGTGGGAACCACTGGGCGGCAAGCGGTTCCCGGTGATCGGCCGATGAACCGGGCCTTCATGCAGATGTGCTGGGTCGTCCCGGACCTCGAGGCCGCCATCGACGGGTGGGCGCGGGGCGCCGGCGTGGGCCCGTTCTTCTGGTTCGACGAGGTGGTCGCCGTCGACGGCCGCCACCG
>DASUQS010000082.1:0-10377 GCA_036280455.1 Acidimicrobiales bacterium | reverse complement strand
GTGCCGGTCGTCCAGGGCGTGTCGCTGCTGGAGGGACCCGACGACGTCACCGTCACGATCCTCGGCGTCGACTGCCGGGTGGAGGTGCTGTTCGGCCCGGTCGGCTGCACCGACGACGCGGTGGCCGCCGGGGGCGACCGGCCCCTGGTCGTCGGTCCCGGGGTGGCGGAGGACGGCCGGGTCCGCACCCAGGGCGACAGCGTGCCGGTCGCCGGAGCGCCCGTGGACGACGGCCTGGCCGCGATCGGGGAGGGCCGGGTCGTCGTGTTCGGCCTCGGCGCCGCCCAGCGGTTGTTCGCCCGGGACGGCCGGCTCGACGTCGTCTACGTCGAGCCCGCGCCTGGCACGGACATCGCCGCGCTGCGGGCGCGGCTCGACGACGCGGTCGGCGAGCAGAACACGGTGCTGGACGCGGACGAGGGTCCTCCCGAGGTGTCCTCGACGCTCGATGCCGCCCTGCCGATGTTCACCCTCATCGCCGTGTTCGCCCTCGGCATCGGGGGAATGCTGGTGCACAACACCGCCGCTCTGTCGGTCGAGGAGCGCCGGCGCGACCTGGCCGTCCTGAGCGCGCTCGGCGGCACGCCGCGCAGCCTGGCGGTCGCGACCCTCGGCGAGGCGGCCGTCATCGGTGCGGCGGGAGGCGTCGTCGGGGCGGCCGCCGGGCTCGGGGTGGCCGGGCCGATCGTGGCGAGCATGTCGCGCTACACCGAGCGCGTCGCCGGCATCCCGCTGGCCGTGCACCTCTCGTGGCCGGGCGTGGTGGCCGCGGTGGCGCTCGGCCTGATCGTGTCGGTGCTGGCGGCGTGGCTTCCCGTGCGCCGAGCTCTGCGGGCGGACGTGTCCGCCGAGCTGTCGGGCCGCGACCGGCGTGAGCGCACCACGACGCACTCCCAGCTGCGCGGTGCCGCTCCCTGGGCGGCGCTCACGGTGGCCGGCCTCGTCGCGGTCGAGCTGAGCGGCCGCGACAACGGCATCGAGTTCTGGCAGGTGCCGGCCGGCGCGCTCGGCTTCGGTGTGGTGACCCTCGCGCTCACCCTCGTGGGCGCCAAGCTGGCGCCGCTGGCCCTGCGCCCGCTCGGCCGCGCGGTGGCGGGTTCGGCGCCGCTCCGCCTGGCGGTGGCCAACCTGATCCGCGAACCGCGCCGCACGGGGACGATGGTGGTCGCGGTCGGCGCCGCGTCGACCACGGCGTTCATGACGGCCGGCTACATCAACGGCGCCCGCATCGGGATCACCGACAACGTGCTCGCCGACGTCGACGGCGTGCGCGTCACGGTGGTGAGCAGCGGTCCGAACGCCAACCTGGACACCGGCGCCTCGCCCGAGCTGCTGGCGGTGCTCGACGACGTCCCGGGCGCGGAGCCCGTGGCGCGTCGCTGGGCCGGCGTCCTCACCGGCGCGCGCCTCGACGATCTGGTCTTCGTGAGCGCGGGGCAGGACGTGACCTTCGACGGCGAGATGGTCCGGGGCGCGGTCGACGAGGCCGAGTTCGAGCGCGGCGGCGCGGTGATCAACGTGGTCCTGGCGCGGGACACCGGCCTGCGCCCCGGTGACACGCTGCGCCTGGGCGCGCCGGCGGGCTCGTTCGACGTCCCGATCCTGGCGGTGGTGGAGGGTGGGGGACCGGGCGATCGGGGAGCGCAGATCCCCTACGACCTCTTCCTCGAGCACTACACGGTGCCGCCACCCCGTTCGGTCATGATCGAGCCGGCGCCCGGCACGTCCATCGCCGAGCTGGAGCGGGCGGTCCTCGGCGCGGTCGACGACGCCGCCGCATCCGGCCTGATCTCCGACACGGACGTGCGCGTGCTGACCCCGGCGGACATCGCCGCCGAGTCGGTCGACGGGGTCTCCCGCGAGCTGGCGCCGTTCTGGACGCTGCAGCGGGCGCTGATGGCGGTGTCCTTCGTGGCCGTCCTGTCGACCCTGTTGCTGGTCGGCATGCAGCGCCGGCGGGAGATGGGTGTGCTCGGCGCCGTCGGGATGGAGCCGGGGGTCCTGGCCCGCATGGTCCTGGCCGAGGCCGGCCTCGTCGGGTTGCTGGGCGTCGCCCTGACGGCGACCGGCGGATTCGTGATGCTCTGGGCGCTCAACAGGGTGGCGCCCCTCCTGATCGGGTGGGCCAACCCGCTGGCGCCGGACTGGTGGTCGCTGCTCGTGTGGGGCGTGGTGTCGACCCTGGTCGCGGTGGTGGCCGCCGCATGGCCCGCCCGGCGGGCGGCGCACACCGAGATCGTCCCGGCCCTGCAGCACGAATGACGCCGGCACGGCTCGCCGCCGGCTTCGGTTGACGCTGTTCACTTACGGCGTAAGATCGCTCGACTCCGGTTCGGCGACGGGTCGGCCGGGGGGCAACAGGGGGGGAACATGAAACGGTTGGCATTGGTCCTGGCCGTCCTCGCGGCGCTCGTGGGCTGCGACAAGGGCGGCATGACGCTGCAGCCGCCGGAGGGCACCATCGTCGACACCGAGACGGTGACCGTCACCGGTGAGCTGCCCGCCGAGGCGGTACCCGGCGGCACCGTCGTCGTGAACGACGTGACCGGCACCTTCACCGGCACCCACACCTGGACCGCGGACATCCCCGTGAGCCCGGTCGGCTACGTCACGGTGGTCAAGGCGACCTACACCGAGCCCGAGGGCGGCCGCTACGTGCAGCGCTCGGCGCTGATCAACGGCCCCAAGGTCGACGACGGCGAGTTCTCCCCCGACGGCGTGGGCATGCGCTTCACCAACACGGGCCTCGCCGGCCTCGGCCCGGTCATCAACGATCTCGCCGGTTCGTCGTTCGACATCAGCGGCATGATCCTGGCGCAGGACCCGCTCATCCCGCCGACCGACGCGGGTGCGGGCGTCACCATCACGGGCAAGGCCTACGAGGCCGGCAGCTCCGGCGTCACGATCGCCGCCTCCAGCTCCGAGAGCGGAGTCACGACCGACATCGCGGTCAGCGACCTCTACATCGGTCTCGACCTGCAGCTCAGCGGCCTGATCAGCGGGGCGTGCAAGCTCGAGATCGAGGTGCCCACCGCCGCCATCTCCACCACGTTCGACTTCGTGCCCGACGCGGCGGACGCGAGCCTGGTCGACGTGAACCTGGTGGGTGCGCCCGACGTGGCCACCGAGGGCGTCGGCTACGAGTTCATCTCCGGCGTGTGCGACCCGAGCACCCCGCTGCTCGGCAGCATCATCGACAGCCAGGCCGGCAGCGCCATCGAGGGCACGATCACCGGCGGCTTCTCGACCCAGCTCGCCGACCCCGACGGTGCCGGCCCGCTCGACTCGCCGATCGCCGACGCGATCGAGACCGCCCTGTCGCAGATCTCGATCGCCGGCTCCGTGGGCGACGCGGTCAAGGCGACGCTGAACGCGCCGTTCACCGAGATCACCGAGGGCGGTGACGCCATCGACTTCCGGGCGGACGCCGACTTCATCTCGAGCTTCGGGACCGGCGCCAACGAGTGCGTCCAGCCTCCGCACGCGCCGGACTTCACCTCCAGCTTCGACGTCGAGGGCACCTACCCGACCCTGGGCGGCACCACGCCCGGCGGCGACCCGTACGGGCTCGGCCTCGTCATCTCGTCGTCGGCGTTCAACCAGATGCTGTCGGTGATGACCGAGTGCGGTCTGCTCAACCAGGACCTGACCGAGATCCCTCTCGGTGGGTCCACGCTGCCGGTGAACTCGTCGATCCTCGCCGCTCTCGTGCCCGAGTTCGGCACCGAGCTGCCGGCGAACACGCCGATGCTCATCCGGATCGACCCGCAGGCCGCACCGTTCCTCACCGACGCGGCCGCCGGCCCCGGGGGCGAGACGGCGGAGCTGATGCTCGCCGACCTGCACGTCGACTTCGTCCAGCCGGTCGAGGTGACCGAGGATGTGCCCACCGGCGAGCTGACCTGGCTGTCGCTGGCGGTCGACGCGCCGCTGGGCTTCGACCTGGCGTTCGATGCCGACAACGGCGTGCTCGCCCCGACGATCACGCCGCCGGCCGGGTCCGCGGTCACGACCCGGGTGCAGGGCAACGCGATCGGCGCCGACGCGGGCGCGGTCGAGACCGTGTTCTCGGAGCTGTTCCCGAACTTCGTCGGCGGGCTGAGCTCGTCGTTCTCGGCGTTCCCGCTGCCCGGGTTCCTCGGACTCGATCTCTCGGTGATCGAGGTGGCGCGCGACGGCAACTCGTACGTGCTCTACGCCAACCTCGACCCGGCGCCGCAGACGCGGCTCGAGAACGTGAACGTCACCGATTTGAGCACGGCGAACTACGCCACCGACTCCGTCGCCTTCGACTCGCGCGAGTGGCGGCACCGCCTGCGCCAGCAGGTGTCCGCCAACGAGGTGTCCGTGAACCTCGACGCCATGATCGGCGCCGACGCCTGCTGCACGGTCGACGACGAGAAGGCGACGGCGCACGCCGGCTACCGGGTCGCGCTCGACGTGGTGCCCGCCGACGGGCAGACGTGGCAGCTCGACATGTCGCAGTTCATCAAGGGCGCGCACACCGCCGTGGCCGACGGCACCGGCGGCGGGTACGCCGCCCAGAGCAACATCTCGACGGTGACCGGGCGCTACCAGGTCGACGGCGGGGCGTGGCAGACGTTCAGCTTCGACGTGGGCAGCGACGGGAACCCCGCCGAGACGACGCCGTGGCAGGGCGGCTGGTGCGAGTGCGCGTTCCACGAGCCGTTCATCGGCAGCAGCGCCGCGAGCATCCAGGGCACGAGCGCCCAGTCGGTCGTCGTCGAGTTCGGCTTCGACCTGACCGCCTGGTCGGACTCGAACCTCGCGTTCCCCGCCAAGCAGGGCCGTGAGAGCGCCATTCGCCTCGGGGCGAACGACTCGCTCACCAACGGCTTCACGGCTGGCGACTACCCGGGCTCGGGCGACCGCAGCATCGCGGACGACGGCCACTTCGCGACGATCACCCTGACCACGGTCGGGTAACCCGCTCGCGGCATCACGGCACGGGGGCGTCCCATCCGGGGCGCCCCCGTGGCGCGTCCGGCGCCGCGGTCGGCACGGCCAGGTCCCGCAGCGTTGCCCGGGCCGGACAGCTGGCGCCGGCCGAGTGCCGCCCGGTCGAGCCGGGTCGTGGTCTCGATACCGGCGCTGGCCGGGGCGTCGGAGTGACCCGATGCGTCGGAGGCATCGTGGCGGCGGTGTCACGCCGGTGCCTCCTCGCCCGTCAGGGATGCAGATTCCCGACCATGCCAGGAGGAACCACCGTGAAGGTCTTCGTCGCCGGCGCGACCGGCGTGCTCGGCCACCGCACCGTCACCTCGTTGCTCGCCGCTGGAGCCCAGGTCAGCGCGATCGCCCGCACCCCGGAGAAGGCGGCGCGGCTCGACCGGCAGGGCGCCACGCCCGCCGAGGTCAGCCTCTTCGACCGGGACGCCCTGTCGGCCGCCGTCGCCGGACACGACGTCGTGGTCAACCTGGCCACCGCCATCCCCACCGGCCAGCGGGCGAACGACCTCGCCGCGTGGGACGAGAACGACCGCATCCGCCGTGAGGGGTCGCGCAACCTCGTCGACGCCGCGCTCGACGCCGGAGCCGGGCGGTACGTGCAGGAGTCGCTCGCGCTGCTCTACGCCGACGGCGGCGACGCCTGGCTGGACGAGTCGGCCCCCGTCGATCCCACCGTCATCACCGCCTGCGCCCTCGCGGCGGAGGCGGAGGCCGCCCGCTTCACCGCCGTCGGCGGGGGCGAGAGCGTGGCCCTGCGCTTCGCCTACCTCTACGGCCACGACAGTGCCCACACCGTCGAGGCGGTCGCCGCCGCCCGGGCGGGGGCGCCCTACGAGGTCGGCCCGCCCGACGCGTTCCGGCCCGTGGTCACCAACGACGATGCCGCCGCCGCAGTGGTGGCCGCGCTCGACGCGCCCGGCGGGCTCTACAACGTCGCCGACGACGAGCCGCTGCGGCGGTCCGAGCACGCCGAGGTCGTCGCCCGGGCGCTCGGCGTACCGACCGTACCGCCGCTCGACGTCGAGATGCCGCCCTCGGCATCGATGCTCATCCGCTCGCAGCGCGTGTCGAGCGCGCGCTTCCGCGACGCGACCGGATGGCGACCGCGCCACCCCAGCGCCCGGGAGGGATGGCCTGCGGTGCTGGCGGCGCTGTGACCCGCGCCGGCGGCGTCGGCGGCGTCGCCGCGGGGACCCGGACCCAAGCCCGCAGCGCGGGCAGCGCCCGTGGCGCTATGACGGTGGGCGTGACCGGTGACGTCCTGGCCGCCGAGTTCGTCGAGCACCGCCCCCGGCTGATCGGCATCGCCTACCGCCTCCTGGGCAGCGCGTGGGACGCCGAGGACGTCGTGGCCGAGGCCGCGATCCGGTGGCTGGCGGTCGACCGTGACGAGATCCTCGAGCCGGCAGCCTGGCTCACCACCGTGGTCACGCGCCTGGCGCTCGACCAGCTGCGGTCGGCCCGGGCCACCCGCGACCGCTACGTCGGCGAGTGGCTGCCCGAGCCGATCGCCACCGGCCCCGGCGTGGCGCCCCTGGACACGCTGGAGCGCCGCGACGACGTGTCGCTGGCGACGCTGCGGATGATGGAGGCGCTGACGCCGCCCGAGCGTGCTGTGGTCGTCCTGCACGACGCCCTGGCGATGCCGCACGCCGACATCGCGGCCGTCCTCGACATCACCGAGGCCGGCGCCCGCCAGCACCTGCGTCGGGCCCGGGCGCGCCTCCAGGCCGAGGGGCCTCGGTTCGCGCCCGATCGCACGGCCCACGACGCCCTGTTCGAACGGGTGCTGACCGCGTTCGAACAGGGTGAGGTCGACGCGCTCGAACAGGTCCTGGCGGCGGACGTCGTCGCCTACAGCGACGGCGGCGGCAAGGCCCGGGCGGCCCGCTACCCGATCGTGGGCACCGAGGCCGTCGCCCGCTTCTTCGGCTCCCTCAGCCGCCGTCTGGGCGTGGCCGACGTGCGGCGCATCGGGGTGAACGGCGGGCCCGGGGCCATCCTGCGCTTCGGCCGCCAGACGCAGGTGCTGACGATCGCCGTCGCCGACGGTCGGGTCACGGAGATCGACTCGGTGATGAACCCCGACAAGCTGCGCTACATCCAGGCCCAGCTCACGGCCCAGCGGGACGGCTGACCCGGGGGATCAGGCCCGGATGTCGACCGGGCGGCTGACCTCGGCGAAGAAGTCGCCGCCCTTGTCGTCGACGACGACGAAGGCCGGGAAGTCCTCGACCTCGATGCGCCAGACGGCCTCCATGCCCAGCTCCGGGTACTCGAGCACCTCGACCTTGCGGATGCAGTCCTGCGCCAGCCGGGCCGCGGGGCCGCCGATGGAGCCCAGGTAGAAGCCGCCGTGGTTCTTGCAGGCGTCGGTGACGCGCCGGCTGCGGTTGCCCTTGGCCAGCATGACCATGCTGCCGCCGGCGGCCTGGAACTCCTCGACGTAGGCATCCATGCGGCCCGCCGTGGTGGGCCCGAAGCTGCCCGACGCCATGCCCTCCGGCGTCTTGGCCGGACCCGCGTAGTAGACGCAGTGGTCGCGCAGGTACTGCGGCATGCCCTCGCCGGCGTCGAGGCGCTCCTTGATCTTGGCGTGGGCGATGTCGCGGGCCACCACCATCGGCCCGGAGAGCGACAGCCGTGTCTTGACCGGGTAGCGGCTCAGCTCGGCCCGGATCTCGTCCATCGGGCGGGACAGGTCGATGCGCACGACGTCGTCGCCGAGGGCCGACTCGTCGACCTCGGGCAGGAACCGGGCGGGATCGTGCTCCAGCTGCTCGAGGTAGATGCCGTCGTGGGTGACCTTGGCGAGCGCCTGGCGGTCGGCCGAGCACGACACGGCGATGCCGACGGGGCACGAGGCACCGTGGCGGGGCAGCCGGATGATGCGCACGTCGTGGCAGAAGTACTTGCCGCCGAACTGGGCCCCGATGCCGAACTGCTGCACCTGCGAGAGCACCTCGGCCTCGAGCTCGCGATCGCGGAATCCATGGCCCAGCTCGGTGCCGGCGGTGGGGAGCGAGTCGAGGTAGCGGGTCGACGCCAGCTTGGCCGTCTCGACCGCGAACTCGGCGGAGGTGCCGCCGATCACGACGGCCAGGTGGTACGGCGGGCAGGCGGCCGTGCCGAGGGCGCGCAGCTTCTCGTCGAGGAAGCGGGACAACCCCTGCGGGTTGAGCAGCGCCTTGGTCTCCTGGAACAGGTAGCTCTTGTTGGCCGAGCCGCCGCCCTTGGCCATGAACAGCAGCTTGTAGGCGTCGCCGTCGACCGCCGAGATCTTGATCTCGGCCGGGAGGTTGTTCTTCGTGTTGACCTCGTCCCACATCGTGAGCGGGGCCATCTGGCTGTAGCGCAGGTTGTCGCGCTGGTAGGTGTCGAAGATGCCCTCGGCGATCGCTTCCTCGTCGCCGCCGCCGGTGAAGACGAACTGGCCCTTCTTGCCCTTGACGATGGCCGTGCCGGTGTCCTGGCACATCGGCAGCACGCCGCCGGCGGAGATGCAGGCGTTCTTCAGCAGGTCGAGGGCGACGAACCGGTCGTTGGCCGAGGCCTCGGGGTCGTCGAGGATGCTGCGCAGCTGCCCAAGGTGCCCCGGCCGCAGGTAGTGGGCGATCTCGTGCATCGCCAGCGCGCTGAGCCGGGTGAGCACCTCGGGCTCGACGGTGAGGAACCGGTGGCCGCCGGCCGTGAAGCTGCCGATGCCCTCGGAATCCACCAACCGGTAGGTCGTCTCGTCCGGGCCGAGGGGGAGCAGCTCCGTGTATGCGAACTCGGTCATCGTCTGGCGAAGCTAGGCGGGGCGTGGTGCCCGGGTCACGTTCGGACCCGGCGGTGCCCGGGCGCTGGCGCGGCGAGCGGGTCTCGAGGCAATGGGGGCCGGCCACGTCCGCCGGAGGCGATCAGGACCGGGGGCCGACCGCCATCGCCTCGGGAGCGCGCGATCGGCCCCCATTGCCTCGGGGGAACTGCGACGGCCTCGCGGACCCGGCGGCCGGTTCCCACCGCACGCGAGAACCACTGTCTGCGGGGCGGAGGCGTGGGTACCGTCGTCGTGTGTCCACCGACGACGAGTTCCGCATCGAGCACGACACGATGGGCGAGGTCCGGGTGCCGGCCTCGGCCCGCTGGGCAGCGCAGACCCAACGGGCCGTCGAGAACTTCCCCGTGTCGGGCGTGCGCCTGGAACGGTCCCTGATCGCCGCGCTCGCCCGCGTCAAGGGCGCCGCCGCCCAGGCGAACGCGGAGCTGGGGGTGATCGAGGCCGACGTCGGCGAGGCGATCGCCTCGGCCGCCGCGGAGGTGGCCGCGGGCCGCCACGACGACCACTTCCCGCTCGACGTGTTCCAGACGGGCTCGGGCACCAGCTCGAACATGAACGCCAACGAGGTCATCGCCCAGCTGGCGACCGAGCGCCTCGGGCGGCCGGTCCACCCGAACGACCAGGTCAACGCCTCGCAGTCGTCGAACGACGTGTTCCCCTCGGCCATCCACGTCGCCGCGCTTACCCAGGTGCACGCCGCCCTCCTGCCCAGCCTCGAGTACCTCGGCGCCGCGTTGGCGTCGAAGTCCCAGGAGTTCGCCACGGTGGTGAAGTCCGGCCGCACCCACCTGATGGACGCCACGCCGGTCACCCTCGGCCAGGAGTTCGGCGGCTACGCCGCGCAGGTCGGCCACGCGGCCGACGCCATCCGCGCCACCCTGTCGGCCGTCGGCGAGCTGCCGATCGGCGGCACCGCGGTGGGCACCGGCCTCAACTGCCCGCCGGGCTTCGCGCAGGGCGTCGTCACCCGCCTCGCTCAGGACCTGGAGCTGCCGCTGTCGGAGGCCGCCGACCACTTCGCCGCCCACGGGGCCCGCGACGGGCTCGTGTCGCTGTCGGGCGCCCTGCGGACCTTGGCCGTGGCGCTGGTGAAGATCGGCAACGACATCCGCTGGATGGGCAGCGGGCCCCGCACCGGTCTGGCGGAGATCCGCCTGCCCGACCTCCAGCCCGGCTCGTCGATCATGCCCGGCAAGGTCAACCCGGTGATGGCGGAGGCCATGACCCAGGTGGCCGCCCAGGTGATCGGCAACGACGCGGCCGTGGCGTTCGCCGGGTCGCAGGGCAACTTCGAGCTGAACGTCTACCTGCCGGTGATCGCCCGCAACCTGCTGGAGTCGGTCCGCCTGCTGGCCAACGTCACCCGGCTGTTCGCCGACCGGTGCGTGGCCGGGATCGAGGCCGACGTCGACCGCTGCCGCGCCTACGCCGAGTCGAGCCCCTCGCTCGGCACCTCGCTCAACCCCTACATCGGGTACGAGGCTGCGGCCGAGATCGTCAAGGAGAGCGTCAAGACGGGCCGCAGCGTGCGCGAGATCGTGCTGGAGCGGGGCCTGCTGGGCGAGGACGAGCTCGACCGGGCC